>JBPCNX010000099.1:0-112546 GCA_051000815.1 Pyrinomonadaceae bacterium | reverse complement strand
GGTACGGTGCTCGTCACCGATGGGCCATACACCGAGACCAAGGAGCATATGGGCGGTTTCTGGATACTGGAAGCTGCCGATATGGACGAGGCGCTGGCGTGGGCGCGCAAGGGTGCCATCTCATGCGCTGCGGCGGGCGAGGTGCGCGAGCTTCTTTTCTACCCGGACCCGAAGGGAGCAACGGAATAGTCTGGCCGCCGCGACTTCGGAATATGCACCGTCTTGACCATGGGATGAACGAGCCAGCGCGAAGCTACGCCGCTGGCTCCCACCCGGAAGGAAGAGGAGAAGAACATCGAAGGAACTCAGTCATGAGAAAAATTATTGTGCTTGAACATATCTCCCTTGATGGTGTCATACAAGCCCCGGGCGGGCCGGACGAGGATACGAGCGACGGCTTCGCGTATGGCGGGTGGGCTGGGCCATATGATGACGACATACTTGGAGCGGCCCTGCAAAAGCAGATGAACATGCCGTTCGACCTGCTGGTAGGACGCAAAACCTATGACATTTGGGCGGCCTTCTGGCCTCAACATGCGGATGTATGGCCGGGCGTCAACACGGCGACCAAGTACGTCGCCTCGAACACAATGACTTCCCACGAATGGCAGCCGTCCGTGTTTTTGAACGGAGATATTGCAGAAAAAGTCGCCAAGCTCAAGCAAGAGCAAGGGCCGGATCTACACGTTTGGGGAAGTGGTGATCTCCTTCAGACGCTTATCAAGCATGATTTGGTCGATGTGTTCTGGCTGATGATATATCCGATCACGTTGGGCGCTGGAAAGCGGTTGTTTGCGGATGGCACGATCCCGGCGGCCTTCAAGGTGACGGAAAGCATAGTCGGCTCGAATGGCGTCATTGTCGTGAATTACGAGCGTGCCGGCGCGATCACAACCAGAAGTCAATAAACATTCGAGCCCGGCAAACTGGGGACTGACCGAACGTTCCCAATTTTTCGGCGAATGGAAATTGGTGAACGTCCCGTCTGTCCTCGATTTCGTAGCGACGCGATCCGCAAACGAACGTTGCACTACTTCTCTTCCCAAGACAGCTTGGCACTTGGGTAGTAAAGGGAGATCGGGTTGTCACCGGATTCAGAGTCCTCTAGTGCCCGGCGCACTTGATTGGCGACTTCCGCCGTATAGGTTTGCAGCTTCGGGACGAGCGTGTAGGGGTCGCGCGTTTCAATCGAAATCGTACGGTATTGATTCAGGTCAAAGGGAATCTTGTCCTCGGCCCGCTTGACCTGAACCGTCGGAAGCCGCGTAGTGTGCCGCAAACACAATTCGTAAAACACATTAGGGTTGTGGAAGGATAAATCAACTACGACCAGTCGCGCCTTCAGGATATGTTCAATAACCTGCTTACCGATCATGCCCGGCTTACCCATTTGATCGGCCCGAACGACTTCCAATCCAAACTCTTTGACGGCAGGCCTGATGATGTATTCCATTAGAAAGTCGGCGTGCTTACGTTCCGGAGTGTTCTCGTCGCCGATTGGTGTGATGTAGAAACAGACGTTTGAGAAATCAATCGATGACTCATGCAGAGCCTTAGCGTCAACTGTTGCGGGGATACCAGCCAAGACGGGAAGCGAAGCTCCTCCGCCATTGGTGGCCTGCGCGGTGGGTTTTGAGGTCGACGCTTCATCGACAGCCTGTTCAATCGGAATAATGCGCTCAGAGCCAGCAATGGTGCGAAGCAAACCCAAGAACTTGGCATTCAGGGTAAAGGTGTCTATACACTCAGCTTTCTGGTCGTCCTCGATTTGCGCTTCGGAGAGGTAATCGGCAAGCACTTCTTTCGCCGGTATCTTGTTGCCCTTTAACTTCTCGTACAGAAATTTGAATGGCGCAATTCTGTTGAGCGCCAATTCAAAGCGGGCTGATAGCTGTTTACCTTTCGGCAATTCCTCGTTGCTGGAGTCATTCCCCTCAGGAGTCAGTTCGAGATACTCAGCCGTGTAACTCCCTTTGGTCAATCCGTACTGCCCGGAGCTTGTAATCAGGCGTCGTGTTTCATTGCTGTCAGGGGATTGATCTAACTTCTCAAACAAAGTGAGACGACGTACTTTCTGGCCTGCGGCATACTTCTGTATTGCGTCGGCGAGCGTGATCGCCTCTTGGAATGTGTTTGCGGGGAACTTCCGTTCGGTCCGTTTCTTCCGACCGGGGATCGAGGCTTTCTTCGGCATGAAGAGGATTGTACTGCAAGGAATACTTGAGGACAAAGAAAGGGCAGGCGCCGCATGGATGTCGAGTTAACCCATATAAACCAGCCAAAGTCAGGGAAGATGACGCCGAAAGAACGATTGGCGCTTGCCCCGGTCTGTTCCCAGTTTTTCCGCGCGGATCTGTGTCGCAGATTAGGGCCGATTCCGGAGGCCCGTGCTTCGTATGAGAAGGCGCTCGCTCTGGCGCGGCAGGAACCGGGGCGCCACTTTCTCGCGAGCGGCCCGAGGAATTGAAATAAAAAAGTTCGGCTCTGCTGTCGATTTTTTCTGTGCGCGACGACTATAGGTTGAACGTGCCAGCGCGCAAGATTCCGCTGCTGGCCCCAACAAAAAGGAGACGGGCGATGAAATACATCTGCTTGGGATACATCGAGCCAGGAAAATTCGAAGGGATGACCGAGGACGAGCGACACGCAACGTTCGACGAATGCTTTGAGCACAACGACCATCTGCGCGCCAACGGACATCTTGTCGCCGAAGTACCTCTTCAGCCTCTGGAGACCGCGTTGACCCTGTACTGGAAAAACGGCAAAGTCGCGACGACCGACGGCCCCTATGCGGAAACCAAGGAACAGCTCGGCGGCATTCACATCCTTGAGGCGCGAGACCTCAACCATGTCATTCAGCTGATCTCGCAGCATCCAGGCATGAAGTATGGATCGATTGAGATACGGCCGGCTGCGGATTTGAGCGAAATGATCAAGGAGAGCGAGCAGCGGCGGCGAAAGGATACCTCGCGATGAGGGCGGCCACGAGGGAAAGAATGATCAGTCTCATGGCCTTGGTGCTGGTAATCAGCATCGGTTTCCTTGTGCCGAAGGCGGCGGCACAGTCGGATAAATATTCGAAAATGGCACCTGTCGACCAATACTTGATGGAAAGGAATGTTGAGATTCTGCTGGCGCGGAGCGCCGCTCCCGATTCCATATCCAGCGACGCGACGATCCTGGTCTTGGGACGGCAAGGCTATGAAAAAGCTGTCCGAGGAAAGAACGGGTTTGTCTGTATGGTGGAAAGAAGCTGGATGGCGGCGTTTGACTCCCCTGAGTAGTTCTGACGCCAGCCCCCCAATTCTTACCGTCCTTGAGCGCGGTAAAGAACATCAGATGTGGTCCGTTATGATCCCCTTCGTCGGTTAGATGAGATGGGTAGTAGTTCTAAAACAGTGGGAAATCAGTAGCATCGGAATCGTTGTGTCAATGATCCCGTCGCTACCGCTCCGGGTTCTGTAATGTCATGCCATCGGACCCGACTTTTTGTGCAAGGCCACCTCACGTGCAGCCTTGTCTGTGCGTACACCGAGCAAGCGCGGGTGGCGCAACTTTCCATGCACCGTCCATTCGATGAAACCGACTTGGACCACGATCTTCGGCTTGACCCAATGTGCACGAACACGCGGCAGGCCGACACTCTTAGTAAACGGCGGCTTTGGAATTTCGATCTTGTCGAGTTGCTCGCGGAGTTCGAGTAGCAGTTTTGTGTCAAACCCAGTTCCGATCTTGCCTGCGAAGACGAAGTCGTCATTCTCGAAGTAACCAACCAACAAAGCTCCCAAACCAACGCGCTTGCCTTGTGGATCTGTGAATCCGCCCACGACAAGTTCCTGGGCCAGCTCGCATTTCATTTTCAACCAGTGCGGCGAGCGACGATGTTCGTAGAGCGAACCGCGGCGCTTCGCAATCACGCCTTCCCAGCCTTCTCTTGCCGCACGCTCCCACGGCAACTCATCTGAAAGCGTTTCCACGCGATAGAGCGGCGGCTTCAGCGGCAACTCACCTAAGATTTCAAGTCGCGCTTCGAGCGGCAACGAAGTTAGATTGCGTCCGTCGAGCCACATGCAATCGAACACGTGATACTTGAGCGAGGCGCCGCCCCCAGGTGATTTCGCCATCCAGAATCAATTGAGTAGCGGGAAGGCTTTTAACTGAGTCTGCGACCGCGGGAATGTTTTTCGGAAGACAGTTGCGTGAAAACAGTTTGACGTCGGCGCCGTTTTTGTAGGCGAGAAGACGGATGCCGTCAAACTTTTGTTCGAAGAGCCACTCTTCGCCTGTGAAGCGATCTTGAGTAAGAGTGGCTGCCATTGGTGGAAGCCATTCGGGAAAGGATTGAGTGTTATTTTTGGATTGGTAGCGCGGCATTGGAGGGTAGTGCCCTGGTTAGGTTCTTGTAGCGCAAACGGTCAGTCTGGGCGCCTGTTGCCATTCAATCATCGCAAACTAACAGTTTGCGCTACAAATTAATGTACAGGGTATCCACAAATACGCCGATTACACAGATTCAATACAAAGGACAAGAAAAAATCTCTGTAATCAGTGTAATCTGTGGATAATAAACTCACTACTCATTCCTAAGTGCCGCGTTCCGACTCATGGACATTGACGTGCGATTACCTCGGAGATATGCTGCGCCAGTCGCAGGCTGGAAATACGATCCGCCGGAGTTGCTGCCGAGAGACTCCGACTCACCCGACCTGGATCTCTCACTCTCGGTTAATTGAGTGTTCTCGCCACCTTCACCCATCCCGACAAAGGCTAGCTCTGGTGCTTAACCTCTTCGTTAGGCTCTTTCGCTTCAAAATGGATGCGGCGCGTGAGGCAACGTATGAAGCATCCCACCAATCTCGGAGGACACAATGAAAAACTCACCTTTCTCACGACGTGACTTCATCAAAAGCGCTGGTGTTGCTGGAGGTCTCTTGTTACTCGAGCCCGCCGCCAGTGCACAGACCCTAAAGGATTTTATTTTTCGGAGACGATGCAGAGATGCCGGTGCGATTGTCAGAAAAAGTTTCAAGAATCTGACGGCGGCCGAACTAACAGCTTTCAAGAACGGCGTGGCCGTTATGAAATCACGCCCAACCAACGACCCGACCAGTTGGGCCTACCAAGCCGCCATTCACGGAACTACTCTTACGCCAACGCAAACCGCATGGAACACTTGCCAACACAACATCACGCATTTCTTTTCCTGGCACCGGATGGAGATTTGCTTTTTTGAAAGGATTCTACGAAAGGCCTCCGGCATGCCGAGTTTAGGATTGCCGTATTGGAACTACAGCGACAGCGCTGATCCGAACGCGCGCTTTCTGCCGGCCGCCTTCCGCACTCCGGCGAATGCGACAAATCCATTGTTCACCGCAAACCGTAACGCGAACATCAACAATGGAACCGGACAGCTTTCGGCCTCCGCCGTTAGCCTGGCTGCGGCAATCCCGGGTCCGATTCCTTTTTATACGTTTAGCGGTAACGTTAACGGAACGCCGCACGGCGCCGTTCACGGTGGAATCGGCGGCGGGATGGGTTCGGTTCCGACCGCGGCGGTAGACCCGATTTTCTGGCTGCATCATTGCAACATCGATCGCTTGTGGAATCGCTGGTTGGCGGGCGGAGGAGGCCGGGCTAATCCGCCGACTACCGACACGGTCTGGCACAACACAAAATTTACCTTTTTTGATGAGTTCGGTGAGCAGGTGCAAATGACCGGGGCCGAACTCTTAAACCCTAACGTCTGTGGATGCCGAACTTGTTACGACGAGGAAACCGTTTTCACTATTTGGCCCGTCGCCATCGACCGCGTACGCCTGTTAGAAATTCAGATCGGCTCTTACAAAAAGCAACTCGTTCTCGACGCGCGGCGCCTGAAATTTGAAATCGAGTTCAACGATAAAGCGCGAGGAGCATTTGAACGCTCCTTAAGAACCCGCAAACCCGAGGAGGAAATGCAATTCAAGCTCAACTTTGAAGGGTTGAAAGTTGAGAAACCTCTCGACTTCTTCTATGAAGTCTATTTGAACCTTCCAGACAGCACCCAGGAACCGAATTACACGATGGAAAGCTACGCAGGAAACATCGCGTTCTTTGCCGCAACTCAAATGCATGCGCAGCACGGAGAGAAAGAAGAGTTGAAATTCAACGCCAACATCACCGGCGCTGTAAACCGGCTAAGAAACCTCCAACAGCAAAGAACCGTCTCGGTTACCCTGGTGCCGACCGCACTCGAGTCAAGAGATGGCAAGCGTTTGCCGGTTCGCTCCAGTGCCAGGATTACAGTCGATCAAGTTACCTTGAGTGTCGAAGAACGCGACAGATAAGTTGAAGTTGATTGTGGCTGCTCAGTGCGGCGAGGCTAAGCCTCGCCGCAGTTTTTATTTGAGCATTGGAGAAAGGCTGAGCCGCGGGGAATGAATACACAATTCAACCATTAACAGCACTTTAGTGCTGGGTTAGGCGTATGTCGACGTGCTTCACCCCCTTCCACCGCGCTCAACGATCAACTTCAGCGCCGGCTCACTGACGAAATCCTTTGCGTGAAATTGTTTGCCCCAAGCGAGCGGCGTGATATCGCGATATTCATAACGCGTTTCTACGTCATATCTCGGACCATATCCCGGATGCAGTTGCTTGCGTAGCGAAGCACGCGCGTTAGGATCCGCGCCATGCTCAAGCAGCAGCTCCGTGAACGGCGCGACCGGCCTCTCACTGCGGTTCATCCAATAGTTGGGTTGTGAGACAACGGTGGCAAAGAGAGCTGTATGTCCGCCAAAACCGTCGGCATCGACAGCGGCTCTCGCATCCACATCCATTTCCTGCTCCAGGAGCCAGCGCGCGATCTCCAGCTCATCGTAATCGACACACATGTGAAGCAGTGTCGTTCCTGCGAGCGGCGTCCCCTGAGTCGCCAGAACCTCGTCATGGCATCCCAACTCTGGGGGATAAATCTCTTCGTGGGTGAACGTTCGTCGCAAGAGAACCGGATCACGGCGCAAATGTTCCTCCAGCAGATCGATGCGGCCGCGATGCAAAGCCATGGTTGGAATGTCCGGCAACTCAAGGCCGTGCTGCACATACATCTCCAAAATCTCATGTTTCGCGGATGGCTTGCGGCTGTCTGTTTCCAGAACGACAGCAACCGGCGCGAGTCGCTTACCATTTATGTCGCGCACGCGAGCGCCAAGCTCAAACATGAGGGCGGTGCCAGAAGCACTCAGCGTGTAGGCGGGTCCCTCGAGCGCATCATCAGGCGGGCGGCTTGAGCCCATCATTTCATGAAGCATTCGCGCTGTGACGATCTGGCTTTGGAGCGTCGCGCGGTCGAGCGCAGACTCCAGGTCCGTTGCTCCGAGTTCGTGGAGCATTTTGATGATCTGATCGCGTCCCAGGTTTGCGGCATAGCTTAGCGGCGGACCCCAATTGCTGTCGCGAATCGTGGCGTGCTCGTGCAACAGTTTTGGGTTCTGAATCACGAGCGCACGGACTGTTTCCAGATCGTCGCGCCAGATCGCATCGATGAGTTCGCAGGCCTGCACGAGTCGCGGCCAGCTCGGAGCCTGATAACTGCGTGCGAGCGCGAGTTGCGCGTCGGCGAGTTTGACCTTGTCCGGCTCCAATGGGTTGGGATGATGTTTGTTGAACTCCTCAATCGCGGCCGGATCGCGGCGCCGGATGTCGCGGAGCAAGTCCTTCGCCTGGTGCTTGAGTTGATCGAGGTTGGGACGAACGGGAAGGTGACGATCTTGATGGTTATGCAGTGACATGGACGAGCCTCCTTCGGTTGTGCCCGCTGTCCGCTGATCTCGGGCGAAAGGAGGTTCGTGACGAACCTTGGTCACTTCAGCCGATCAGGTGGACTCAGTCCTGCCCGCGGACGGGTGGCGGCCTGCACGCCAGGCGGGAGCATAGCGTCAGTAAGCTAACGAAACAAGATTAGCTTGCAGGTGCTCAAGATACGCAGTCTGGCGTTTAGTCTGACTCGCACACCACTCTCGAATCACTTGACTGACATCGACGAATCTATTAAAAGCAACATGCTCTTTACCCATTCAGGTTCCTACCAGTCATTAAGAGATCCGATAAAAGGGTGTCGGCTAGTGCCCCGACACCGATAAAAGTCTGAAGTTCACGAGTTGAGGATCTCATTGAGACTATCCCGGGTTGATCACAACGTATTTCGCCCAGAAGTTTTTTCGGTTCTTCCACCCCAAACCCAGGCCGGTCTACTTCCGGCTCACAGGAGAAAAAAATGCGCAAACTGATTCTTGTCTCCCTAGCTCTTCTCGTCCTCTGTAGTGCGGTCGTGGGCCAACAGCCAACACCGACTCCAGGCGCTCTTACTTTCTATTATGACTACACCGTCTTCCCTGGCAAGGAAGAGGATCTGACAACTCTAATCAACACCGTCGGCGCGCCAGTCCGCGATAAGCTAATGGCGGAAGGCGTCGTAATGGCCTGGGGCGTTGAGACCCCGGTCTTGCGATACCCTGGCGGTACGACACATCTAATCTGGTTTACCGTCGCAGACTGGGCGGGCGTTGAAAAAGTTCTGAATGGCATGGAAGCGCGGCTCGCGAAGCTGGCCGCCGACGAAGCCCTGGCGGCGCGCGGTAAACAGAAGCCTGTGATGACCACGGCCGAACGCAGCCGCGCGGTGTTTGATATGAGCAAGACGCGCGATTGGCTGACCCGCGATATTGTTGCCGGCTTTGGGCCGCCACCGAAGGCCGGAGTACTTCCGTTCACCCGCTATAACTTTAATAAAGTGAAACCAGGGAAAGGCGCTGACTACCGGCGCACGTGGGAGAAATACAATAAACCGGTCTTCGACAAGCTCGTAGCTGAGGGTGTTGTGTTGGCCTATGGCCTGGCCGCGGAAGAAGTGAAGACTGACGGTGATTGGACTCACTTCGTCTGGATTGCAACAGCAAACATGGCAGACGCCGACAAGATTGGGCCAGCATTCGCTGCCGATCGCGCGCGGCGATCAGAAAAGGATCGCAACGAAATAACTGAGGCTTTCCTTGATGCGACCGAACCGGATAAGGCCCGATCTATAGTGACGCGATCCCGGATTTTCAAAATAGCGGCCCCGAAGTGACTTAAAGCTTGCGCTACAGACGAAGGGCCTCTCATGATCAAAACAAATAAGGGTCAGCTATGGAGCTGGCCCTTATTACGCTCATCTCGCCTTTTGAATTCTAGCGCAATGCTTTGCCCGCCTCCAGAATCTGTTCCGGCCGAGCGCGGACCCAGTAGTTCTCGGTAAGGTTTACCCAGCGCACTACTCCCGACGCGTCTACAATGAACTCCGCTGGTCGCGCGATGTCCTGCCCATCGATGCCGGCGCCTGCGTGAACCAGATCGTAACGTCGAATCGCCTCTGCCCGGGGATCCGAAAGAAACGTGAACGTGTAACCAGCTTTCTGCCTGAGATCCTGCGAAACTTCAGGCGAATCTACGCTGATCGCAACCGGACGAATTCCCGCCTCATGGAAGTTAGTCAAACTCTTCTCGATGCTCCGCAACTCGGAGTTGCAAGAAGGTCACCAGTAACCCCGGAAGAAAATCAGCAGCACGCCTCTGGGCTTTGTTGAGGTTCCATTGATTGGCTCGGAGAGCAATTGCGCGAGCGAAACGGGTTTTCCAGTCGTGTCGGAGAGGGTGAAGTCAGGCGCTACCTGGCCGACCTGGGGGGCTCCAGAAGAAGCGGGCAGCCATCGCGCCGCGATGAAGGCCGAGAAGATGAACATCGCGATGATTAGAACGCCCAGCCCGGCAAGGATTGAGCTTCCAATCTTCGATTTCCTCGAGCGCCCAGGTGCAAACGCCCGCCGAATACCAACTACCAGCAATACACCGGCAATGCCAAACAACAATAGATTAACCCACGGAAAATCGCGCGTGAGGGGATAGTTTACGAAAAAGAACGGGTAGCTGAGAACGGAGACAATGCTCAACAGCAATCCCGCCCAGACTTGCCAGTTGAATTTTTGAATCTTCATAGGCGGCGATTATATTACGCGCCCGCGCTGTTTGGTTAGTGGTGGATGGACTGCCAATTGCCAATTGCCGATTGACGATTGTCACTTGCCGATTAGTTGAGGTCAGTACCGCCAGGCGGTAGCCGGTGGCCGGCGGCGATTGCCAAGTTTCGATTGACGATTGCCAACTAGTCGGTTAATGAGTCTTTAATCTTCAATCTTCAATCTTCAATCGGCAATCCAAGAAAGCCACACGCTACCGCGTTGTGACTGACTTCAACTAGTCGGAAATCAACAATTGGCAATGACTACCCTCTGCGCTACTGTCGTTGACTTCCCCGCCAGTTTCGGCTTAGAAATGTTTTGTCCAAAATCCAGTTCAACGAAATGAGGCCCTTCGATAATGAAGACGCGTATCCTTTACTCCACGCTGCTCGCTGTATTGACCTTGATTGTAATCTCCTGCATGCAGGCGCCGCCGACCAACCAGTCTGTCAACGTAAACGCTCCGGCTTCTGTTGCGGCGGTTCCGACGGAACTTAAACCCGTCTTCGACTCAATTCAGGCGGGCGACATCATGCAGCACACCAGAACGCTGTCAGCAGACGAATACGAAGGGCGTGGGCCGGGCACGAAGGGTGAGGAACTCTCGGTCAAATATCTGACTGAGCAGTATCAGCGACTGGGGCTGAAACCTGGCAATCCGGACGGCACCTTCGTGCAGAAGGTCCCGCTTGCGGGCTTCACGGCCCAGCCGACCGCCTCTTTTGCGGTAGGCGCCAGAAAGATCGATCTGACGTTTCCGCAAGATTACGTTGCCGTCTCGCGCCGCTTCGTTCCTGAATCAAAGGTCGAGAATTCCGACATTATATTTGTCGGCTATGGGGTAGTGGCGCCCGAATACGGCTGGGACGATTACAAGGGAGTTGATGTGCGTGGAAAGACAATCGTCATGCTGATCAACGATCCGGCGGTGCCCGAGGCAGGCGATCCATCCAAGCTTGACCCGAAAATGTTCAAGGGCAACGCTATGACCTACTATGGTCGTTGGACCTACAAGTATGAAATAGCTTCCGAGAAAGGCGCTGCCGCCGCAATCATCATTCATGAAACCGGCCCGGCTGGTTATCCCTACGAGGTTGTCTCCGGGAGCTGGTCGCGAGAGAACTTCGACATCCAAAAGCCTGATAAGAACATGGGCCGCGTGGCCGTCGAATCATGGATTACTTCCGATCGAGCCAAAGAACTGTTTACCGCCAGCGGCCAGGATTTTGACGCTTTGAAAAAAGCGGCCGCTACCAGGGAGTTCAAGGCCGTAACGCTCAATGCCAAAGCGAACTTCAACGTCAAAAATACCTTGCGTGAGATCAACTCCAATAACGTGGTCGCCAAACTCGAAGGCTCAGATCCCATGCTGAAAAACGAGTACGTCGTTTACACCGCTCACTGGGATCACCTGGGACGCGATCCCAAGTTACAAGGAGATCAGATTTTTAACGGCGCGCTCGACAATGCTTCCGGCACCGCGACGCTGCTGGAAATTGCGGAAGGATTTACGAAGCTGGCAACACCACCTAAACGCTCGATCCTGTTTCTCTCCGTCACTGCGGAAGAAAAAGGATTGCTGGGCGCCAAATACTACGCCACCAATCCCCTCTATCCACTTAACAAGACTCTCGCCAATATCAATATGGATGGAGTCAATCAATGGGGCCGAACCAAAGACGTCACTATGGTGGGCGACGACAACAGTACGCTCATCGATCTGTTACGCGAGACGGCGAGTGCGCAGGGTCGCAGTGTCGGTCCCGACCCGGAACCTGAGAAGGGTTTGTACTATCGCTCAGATCATTTCGAGTTTGCGAAGCAGGGCGTACCTGCGCTGTACACCAAGTCCGGCGTTGACTACATCGGCAAGGACGCAAACTACAGTAAACAGAAGCGCGACGAGTACACCAACAAGGACTATCACAAGGTTTCGGATGAGATAAAACCCGACTGGGATCTAGCAGGCACCGTAGAAGATGCGCAAATGCTCACGTGGATTGGTTACCGTATAGCGCAAGGCGACAAATTCCCTGAATGGAAACCCGGGACGGAGTTCAAAGCCAAGCGGGACGAGACGATGCGCGTCGTGAATCTGTAAAGAGTCTCTAATGCGCTGGGAACGGCGGGGGAAAGCCAGAATGGGGGTGTGCCCCCGCTAGCCGTTCGTTAGCGTCAACACTATTAGTCTTCTTATAATTACTACCGCTCACCTTGTCTAAACCAAAGCGCCGTCAAGGCGGCGCAGTCTAAAAGCTCCATTCCATATCGTGCATAACCTCACCAGCTAACGCACTTCTCAATTTCCGTCTGCCTACCTGAAAAAACGAGCGACGACTAATCGCCCATCTTTTCGCACTCCTTCTTAAAATCTCAAAGTGGCACGGTCATTGCCAACCTGAGAGTGGCTCGTAGACATGAAGGTAATCGGGAACAGAACAACGGACTGAGCAACGGAGGATGAAGATGCAAACGCGACTTAAGAACCGGCGCACACGTTTGGCGGTCGGTATGGCAGTTTTGCTGGCGCTTGTCGCTTCAACACTGGCGCCGGCAATGGGCCAAACAAAGCGACGTCCGCGCTTACGCCGGTCGGTGCGCACAGTGGCAGCGAAACCGGCGGTCGTTTATTACAACGTTAATGCGGGCGAAGTGCTGCGCGTGCGGATGAATCAAACGATCTCTTCCGAGAGTGCTCGCGTTGGTAATCAGTTTTCGACGACAGTCGTTGATCCAGTTTACGCCAGCGGTGTGGAAGTGATCCCGGCGGGGAGCACTATCACGGGCCGCGTTACAACGGTCGACCGTGCGTCGCGCAAGAGCAAGGCTGGTTCAATCGGCGTCCATTTTGTCGCGGTGAGATTGCCTACGGGCATCACGCGGGCAATCAATGGCGATTTGACCGACTTGTCTGGCGGCGAAATGCACTCCGATAACGAAGGCGGAGTTGAAGGCCGGTCGGCAACCAAACGAAATGTAGTCTTCATCGGCGGCGGCGCGGTAACCGGTGCGCTCATTGGAGCAATTGCCGGCGGCGGCAAGGGCGCGGGTATTGGAGCTGGTATCGGTGCCGGGCTCGGCGTCGCTGGAGCACTTTTCTCAAAGGGTCACGAAGCGGTGGTGAAGTCGGGCACCGAGTTTGGCGTCGTCCTCAACCAAACTCTCTCGCTGCCGGCCGCAAACGTACGATGACCTTAAAGGGTATCGGCAACCTCGCGGTTGTCGGTGCGATGGGGACCTGCCAGCGAAGGGGAGAGCGCGGGTGGGTTCCCAACAGTCTCAGTCGCCCCAGTACTAACGTAAGCAGGCGACTAAAAAGAAACCCGTTGCGAAAGGGAGAGCGCAACGGGTTTTCTTTTTTTTCAAATGCTCGCCTTCGCGAACTTATCATTGGAGCAGGAAGTCGTATCCGATTGTGGTAATCAATGGCTGGATCAAGAATCCAACTGGAATCGCGATAAGCCACAAAACTAGAGCCAGGTTCTTTTGACGCCTCGCTGTTAGATAGTCTGGATCTTTCGTCTTGAGTCTGCCAAATCTCACTTGCCAGCGAATGATGAGGACGATCACGATAACAAAAGTCGCTGCGAACCCCCATGAGGTGACATCTATAAAAGGTAACCGAATGAAACTCAATCCCAGAAAGACGAACATAGCAATCGCCGCGATGCGCACATAGCTGGCGTCGCTGCATGATTGGTTTGCTCTTTCCTGAAGTTCGGCTGCGGTGGCCGCCGCCTGCTTGTCGATGATGACACGGCAAAAGGGACAAGTTTCCATTGCATCGTTTACAACTTCATCGCACCAAACGCATCGGAAGGTTCGCGGTTGTGAGAACACTGGTTTACGGAACTTGCGGAGGGAAAGAGTGATTCATTCCGGACTAGCGTCCGGCTGCCACCTCAGATTGTTTTGCAGCGGATATGCGACCGAATTCGGGATGAAGATAAACGACGCGCCCGCCAACGATGGTTGCTACGGCGGCGCCTTTGAAGGTTCGCCCATCAAACGGTGTGTTTCGGCTTTTCGAGCGGGAGCGTGAGACGTCGAAGACCCACTGAAATTCCGGATCGAGAATTGTCACATCACCCCAGGCGCCATTGCACAAGGTTCCGCGATCCGCAAGATCGAAGATGCTCGCCGGATTCGTCGAACATAACTCAACCAGGCGGTCCAGGTTAATCACGCCCTGATGAACCAAATCGAACGCGAGGCCCACCGCAGTCTCCAATCCCGTGATCCCAAACGGCGCCTCGTCAAACTCCAAAGCCTTTTCGTCTGCATGGTGCGGAGCGTGGTCAGTAGCAATCGCATCGACGGTTCCGTCTCTTAACCCTTCAAGTAACGCGCCAACGTGATCCCGGCTGCGCAGCGGTGGACTCATCTTGGTGTTGGTATCGTAGTCGGCCACCGCGTCGTCAGTGAGCGTCCAGTGATGCGGCGCCACTTCGCAAGTGACGCGCAAGCCTAACTCCTTCGCGCGACGAACCGCATCCAACGCCCCGCGTGTCGACACATGCGCCAGGTGAACTCGCGCTTTGGTCAATCTGGCCAGCACGCAATCACGAATAGCATCGACCTCTTCAGCGGCTGCAGGCATTCCTTTTAAACCGAGAATCAGCGACCAACGTCCCTCGTGCATCACCCCATTTTTGCTTAGTGACGGCTCCTGACAATGGTCAACGACGGTTAAGTCAAAGCCCGTCGCGTATTCCATAGCCCGGCGCATCATTTCGGAAGATGGTACCGGCCGGCCGTCATCGGACACGGCGATAATGCCGGCCGCTTTCATCTCGCCCATCTCTGACAGTTCTCTGCCGGCGCTTCCTCTTGTTAGAGCGCCGACCGGAAACACATTCGCCAGACCTGCACGTTGTCCCTGTTCAATAATGAAACGCGTCACAGCGGGACTATCATTGATTGGATCCGTGTTGGGCATCGCACAGATGGAGGTCCAGCCGCCGGCTACCGCCGCTGCAGCGCCGCTGGCGATCGTTTCCTTGTATTCCTGTCCCGGCTCACGCAGATGAACGTGCAGGTCGATAAACCCCGGCGCAACCAGCAAACCTGTGGCATCAAAGACCTCGGCATCAGTTGGCGCTGACTCGCCTCGATCGAGCACACCAGTCACACGCCCGTCCTCAAGCAAGAGATTCTTGCCCGCGTTCAAATTCTGCGAAGGGTCTACTACATAACCATTGGCAATCAGCAATTTCATTTCCTACTTCCCGGCGCCTCCTTTTCCATTCTGATCCGACGCCGGCAACTCTTCCTCCGGACCTCGACCTCCGCCAGCGAGCAGATAAAGCACGGCCATCCGAACCGCCACTCCATTGGTCACCTGATCCAGAATCAACGACCTGTTGCCATCGGCAATTTCCGAAGATATTTCGATTCCCCGGTTCATTGGCCCGGGATGCATCACTATTGCCTCCGCAGCAGCGTGCTCCAGGTGATCCAGATGCAGTCCGTAATGAACTGCGTACTCGCGCATCGATGGAAAGAACGCCGCATCCTGACGTTCGCGCTGAATTCTGAGAATTATCACCACATCTGCGCCTTCGATGGCAGCGCCAATACGCCTTTCAATTCGCAGACCTTGTTCGACCAGTTCGCCGAATTCATCTGGAACCAGGGTTCCCGGACCCGCAACCCTTACTGACGCGCCCAACTTTGTCAGCAGGTAAACGTTTGAGCGAGCCACTCGCGAATGGAGGATGTCGCCGATGATCGCGACATTCAAGCCTTCAATGCGTCCTTTGTATTCCCGTATTGTGAGTGCATCCAGGAGCGCTTGCGTCGGATGTTCGTGAGATCCGTCCCCGGCATTGACGATGGGCGCTTTGCACATTTTGGCCAGGTGGTTCGGCGCCCCCGCCATCGAATGTCGCACCACGATGCAGTCAGGGGCCATGGCTTCGAGGTTTCGCGCCGTATCCAGCAGGGTTTCACCCTTGGAAATGCTAGAGGTTGAGACACTGATATTGATGGCATCTGCAGACAAGCGTTTCGCCGCAATTTCAAACGACGTGCGCGTGCGTGTCGATGGTTCAAAGAAAAGATTGATAACGGTGCGGCCGCGCAGCGCCGGCACCTTCTTGATCTCGCGCCGCGAAACATCGCGGAAGGTCTCCGCGGTATCCAGCAAGTGAGTGATCTCGCCTGCTGAAAGGTCCCGGATTCCCAGAAGGTGTTTGCGATTGAAAGATTCCAATGCCTTAGTCTTTAGCCTTTTGTCTTCGTACTGAACTCTGTTCTTTGTACTTTGTACTTTGTTCGGTAGCGTAACTCAAAGTTACGACCTAAGAATCACCTCTGAAGAGCGAACAAAGTACAGAGTTCGAAGTACTAAGTTCAAATATAAAAAAAACGGCCACCGTTGGCCGCTTCTTAAACCGCTTCCGTCGGTGGTCGTTCGACAATGACCACGGCTTCCTCCTCGTCAAATTCCTTCAGCATCACCTTGATGATCTCGCTCTTCTTCGTTGGCACGAGTTTGCCGATATAGTCAGCTTGAATTGGCAATTCACGGTGCTCTTTCCCGCGATCAATCAAAACCGCCAACTGCACCCGGCGTGGTCGTCCAAAATCGATCAACTGATCGAGGGCAGCGCGGATGGTGCGCCCGGTGTAAAGCACGTCATCGATCAGCACGATATTGCGGCTCTCAATGTCGCCCGGAAGCTCTGTGCGATTGACTATCGGTTTGGCTCCCACTGTTGAAAGGTCGTCACGATAGAGCGTGATGTCCACCACGCCCACCGGAGGTCTCCCGCCTTCGAGATCAGCGATCTTGTCAGCCATGCGCTCGGCAAGTGGCACGCCACGTCGCCTGATTCCCACAAGATAAAGATCACCGGCGCCATGGTTCTCTTCAACAATTTCCGAAGCGAGCCGGGCGAGGGCGCGATTGATTCGCGGCCCATCCATGATGCGCGCCTTTTCGATGAATTCCATTTCTCGGGATACTAACAAGAAGAGTTACGACTAACAAGTGACCGCCGAGAAGTGCCACAAGCTGCTGGAAGATTTTTATTTTACTCGAACCAGCGAGTGGTAGGTTAGAGATGAAGCAGCTAGAATGACCTGCCAGTTAGTACTTGCCACGCTAACCTGGTTCGTTGTTCCTTGTCCTGTTATTGGTCATTCATGCTCTATCGCTCATTGTTGCGTCCAATACTTTTTCGCCTGCCTCCAGAAACGGCACACGAGCTGGCGTTGCATTCTTTAGCGCTGGCGCCGAATCTGACAAGACGTTTTCTGGCTAGCCGAGTCGAACCAGGTGCGTTCGGTGAACTGCAGCGCTTTGGTTTGAAGTTCTCGAATCCGGTCGGCCTTGCTGCGGGCTTCGACAAGGATGGAATCGCTTTGGAGGGACTCGCCGCACTTGGATTTGGCTTCATCGAAGCCGGAACCGTTACCTTTCAACCTCAGCCAGGCAACGAGCGTCCGCGATTATTTCGCCTCCCCGAAGACAAAGCTCTTATCAACCGTGCCGGGTTCAACAACAAAGGCGCTGCAGCTTTTGCGCAGAGAGTAGGACAATCGAGCACGAGGCGTGACTATGTCCTGGGAGTAAGCATCGGCAAGAGCAAGTCTGTTCCGCTCGAGCAGGCAATCGACGACTACACTCGCAGCTTCGAGGTTGTCTACCCAGTGGCGGACTACGTCGCCGTCAATGTGAGTTCCCCCAATACGCCAGGCTTGCGAGACTTACAGCACGCGGAACACCTCAAAACTTTGCTTCAGACGTTACAGCAGCGCAACCTGTATTTGAGTAAAGTAGCCGCTCGCACCGGGCCATTGCCGCTACTCGTAAAATTGTCGCCAGACCTGAATCAGGAAGAGCTGGAACAAATCGTAGACGTGGCTCAACGCACAGAGATTGCGGGGATAATCGCCACTAACACGACAATCAGCCGAGAGGGTCTTCGAACTTCCGCCAATCAGGTCGAAGCGCTTGGCGCGGGGGGATTGAGCGGGCAACCGCTGCGCGCCTGTTCCGATAGAATGATTGCACAGCTACACCAACTCTCGTCCGGTAAAATTCCGCTGATCGGCGTCGGAGGTATTTTCAATGCGGAGGACGCATGGCAAAGTATCTGTTCCGGCGCCAGTCTGATCCAACTTTACACGGGCTTCATCTACCAGGGACCGGGAATCGCCGGAGAAATCAACGCGGGATTGGTAGAAATAATGAGGCGCGAAGGACTTCGTTCGCTGGATGACGCCGTAGGCTGCCGGGCCAAAGAGTTTGCTGCAAAGTAAGGCCGCGGTTTAGGACACTTCAAGAGAAGATTTGTCTATTGAGTATGACGATATCCAACAAACTAATAGTCGCGCTTGATGTGGAAACAGTATCGCGGGCCCGCGAACTCATCGACATTCTGCGTGAGCATGTTGGAATGTTCAAAGTAGGTTCACAGCTTTTCACGGCCGCGGGACCAGACCTTGTCCGTGAGATCATCCGCTCGGGCAGCCGTGTTTTTCTGGATCTGAAGTTTCACGATATCCCTAACACAGTTGCTGCTGCAGGCGTGGAAGCAACCAGGTTGGGCGTAACGATTTTTAATGTTCACGCTGCGGGCGGTTCCGAAATGATGCGGCGGACGGCGGAAGCCGTGTCGCACGTCGCCGAAAGCGAGGGCCTTTCGCGGCCGGCTGTAATAGCGGTGACTGTATTGACTAGTGCCGATGGGACGACACTCGAGTCGATCGGGCTGACCTCCGATCCTCAAAGCCAGGTGCTCAGACTCGCGTTGCTCGCCGCCCAGAGCGGCATGGATGGAGTCGTCGCTTCACCCCTCGAGGTACCTGCCGTCCGCGGGGCCGTGAAGAATTCCGGCTTTCTTATCGTCACCCCGGGCGTGCGTCCGGGTGGCGCTTCCCGCGACGATCAAAAGCGAGTGTTGAATCCCGCACAGACCATTCGGGCAGGAGCAGATTATCTTGTCGTCGGCCGGCCGATCACGACGGCAAAGGATCCGGCGGAAGCGGCCAGGCGGATCGTGGAGGAGATGGAGCCGGTAGTACAGTGAATCTGCAGGGAAGAAGGAACTGGGAAACTTTCTAAGCGTTTAAGCTAACGAGCTTTCGGACATTGCTCTGTCCCTATTTTAAAATTATGATGCATAGGTGAATCAAAGTTTGAAGCTGCCCGCTCTTTGGATTTTCCTCTTTCTGCTTTTGCCGCTGAACCTCAACGCCCTCGGTCAGCGCAAAGGCGACGTCGCTTCGCTTCCCTTTTCTCCGACTCCCTATCGTGTCGGCGAACGCCTGACGTACGACATTTCCTTTTCCAACTTTATCAGCGCAGCCCATGTAGAGCTTCGAGTCATGGCCCGGGGCACCTTCTTCGGAAGAGACGCGGTGCAACTCCGTGGTCATGTTGAAACCACAGGCGTAGTCAGTGTGGCGTTGCTGGCCATCAATGACGACTACGTGAGTTACGTCGATCCGCAAACAGGTTTGCCCTTCCGTTCAGAGCAAGTGAAGCATCAGGGTACACGAACCAGTGAACAGGCGCAGGAGTTAAGTGGCGGTGTGCTCGATTTCTTGTCAGCCATCTATCGAGTCCGCGCTACGGGCCTCAGTGGCGGTTCAAATCAGCGCTTTTCCGTGCGCGACAACGGCGAAGAGTATCCGGTAGAACTCAAGGTCATCGGGCGGCAAACGGTTAAGACCAACGCGGGATCATTCGACGCTATCGTGACGGAACTAAGAATCGGCAACGACACGCGAGCTCGAAACATAAAAGTCTTTTTTAGCGATGACGAGCGTCACTTGCCTGTATTAGCAACAGCGAGGCTTGCCGGTGGGGAAATTCGTGCCGAATTAGCGGCTGCGGAAATGGTAAAGCCAGTTGGCCCGCAACCAGTCCCAGCTCCAGCCGTAGCAGCCACGCCGGCGCCAACCCCTGTAACAACCCCACCCGCCAATTCCGCGAGCGAGCACAGTCTCGACGACTTGCCTTTCAAGCCTGGTGAGCAATTAAACTACCAGGTGTTTCTGGGCACGATCACACAGCCCGCCGGTAACGCGACATTCGAGGTGCGCGGTCGTTCGAACAAGTTCGATAGAGACGGCCTTCTCTACATGGTGCGCGCTCAAACTACCAATGCAGCCCAACGGTTGTTTTTTGCCAACGATCAGATCAATTCTTATGTAGACGTTAAAACACTTCTGCCATTCCGGTCGGAAATGAATTTGGTGGAAGGTAAGTACCGGACGAATCAAACACTGTCGATCAACCAGGACTATGGCACGGCTACGACAGATCAAAACTTAAAAATTGAGATTCCGGTCGGGACTCACGACTACCTTTCCTTCTTCTATTTGGCGAGAACATTCAATCTCGCGCCACCCAGACGAAACGCCGTCTCAATTCTGGTGAACAACAAGCCCACCACCCTCTACATAACCTCTCTGAAACGGGAAACAATCAAATTGGGGACACAGAGCATTCCTGCGATTCAGCTCTCGCTGACCACGGACGATCCCCAACCTGACAAGTTTCAGTTGCGAGCCTGGGTGAGCGACGATAAGCGGCGTCTTCCACTGCGACTTACTGCGGTCACCGGCCTCGGTCCAATCCGCGCCGATCTGGCAATCATTCCCTTAACGGCGCAATAAACAATTCCTTAGTGCCGGCGTCGGGTAGTGGATCAGTTTGGCAATGAGTTCAGTACTGACCTCACTCCCCAAAGTGACCCACCATCCTGCGTCGCCTGCTCAGCACTCCAATGAAATTGAAATCTATTTTCAATTCGGGTATACTGCCTGCGATTGGGAGAGTGGCCCGATCACTCATTCACTGACATTCAATCTTTAGAAAGACCTTCAGATGTTTAATTCTTTCATCATCGTCCTCCGCGAAGGTTTTGAGTCGTTCCTCCTGGTCGCCGTTATCCTGACCTATCTCCGAAAGGCGGGTCACAAGTGGCTTACTTCCGCTGTCTACCTCGCGATTTTGCTGGGGCTCGCGCTTAGCGCGGGTCTCGGTTACATTCTGAACAATGGCGTCGAAGATGCGGTTTTGCTGAACACGTTCGGCGACACGATTGGTTCGTACATCAGCCAGTTTCTCGGAAATGAAGCTTTGCGCGAGGGTGTGCTGGGTGTAGTTGCGATCGTGATGGTAGGCACGCTCGTGATTCACATGTGGCGCACAGGCCCCAGGCTTCAGGAGAAGATGCGCACCCGACTCGGAGCCATGTCTTCCCGAAAATCGCGAGTTGCTGCGCTCGTGGGTGTGTTTCTCTTTACGTTTCTGATGATCACGCGCGAGGGGATGGAAACAGCCCTCCTTCTACTTCAGGTGCGTGACTCGCAAATGATCACCGGCGCCCTGCTGGGGCTTGGGGCCGCGTTGATGTTTGCCTGGGCGTGGGCGCGCTATGGCCACCTAATCAACATCAAAAGGTTCTTTCGTGTTACAGGTGTTTTCCTCTTGCTCTTCATGCTTCAAATCGCAATCTATTCTTTCCACGAATTTTCCGAAGCCGGACTTCTTCCCAACAGCGAGGCGTTGCACGCGGCCACGGAAAAGTTCTCTCCAGACGGCCTTTACGGCAAGTGGTTCTCTCCTCTGATGGTTGCAGTTTGCGCGCTATGGTTGTTTTGCGGGTGGCTTGCGGATCGACTAAGGTCGTCGCATCCGCGCGCGGTTAGCCTCAGTGAAACTTAAGCACGGAAAAGCATCGTAGAGAAAAAGGGGCGACTCCGTTAGCGGTCTCGCCCTTTATTTTTTTTATATGCTGTAGATTAGCAAGCCGTTTCGCAAAGGCTGACAACACTAGTTGCGACGGCTCTAAGAAGGTGCGCTGCTGCGAAACTCCCTGACCAATTCGCGCTTGAGCAGCTTGCCTGTTGGGCCTTTGGGTATCTCAGTCACTATCCGAATCGTTTTGGGACATTTGTAGTCTGCCAGACGCGCGCGACAGAAAGAAACCAACTCTTCTTCGGTTGCCTTCATTCCTTCCTTCAGCACAATGTAGGCCGCCACTTCTTCTCCGTAAAGCTGATCGGGAACACCAATGGTTGCCGCGGCCGCTACTTCCGGGTGTTGATAAAGGACTTCGTCAATCTCACGCGGATAGATGTTTTCGCCGCCGCGAATAATCATGTCACTCTTCCGATCCACGATATAAAAGAAGTCGTCCGCGTCGCGATAGCCGATGTCGCCCGTGTGAAACCAGCCATTGCGAAACGCGGTTGCCGTGGCGTCTTCATTCTTGTAGTAGCCCTTCAGAATATTCTCACCGCGGAGGACGATTTCACCGAGTTGCCCATCGGGCACTTCCTCGTCGTCGTCATTAACAACCTTCATCTCATTCCCGATCGGAACGCCGCAGGAGCCTGCGCGCCGACGCTGATCAGGCGGATTGAATGTTGAGCGACAGGTGGATTCGGAAAGTCCGTAGCCTTCGATAACCAGACAATTGAATGTGTCTTCGAACCGTTTCAATGTTTCAGCCGGCACCGGTGCCGAGCCGCACATGGCAAACCGGAGTTGTTCGGTCTTCACTCCGGTTGGTACACCTTCAGGATAAGCGCTTAGTAGCATGGACAGCATGGTAGCCACCGAGCCGAACGAAGTTATCTGGTAGTCAGAGATGATTTGCCAAAAGCGCGAAGCCGAGAACCTGGGACTAACGACTGTAGAGCCGCCGGCGTAGAGTGCGGACATCGTCGTCACCGACACGGCGTTCATATGAAACAGCGGCATCAGCGTCAGCAATCGATCCTGCTCCGTAAAGCACAGCCATTCGCTGATCTGACGCGCGTTGGCAATAACATTACCGTGTGTCAACAAGCAGCCCTTTGGTTTTCCTGTAGTGCCGGACGTGTAGATGATGATCGCGTCGTCATCTTTATCGATCGCAACCGGCGCTAACGGACCGGCGCCGCGAAAATTCTGGGTGACGCGGGATTCATCGTCAAAAACGATTACGGTCTTTAACGTTGGCGTCTGCTCTCGAACATTCTCGATCACCGGCAGGAATTCGGAGTTCACCAGCGCTCCTTTCGCCTCGGAATTCGAGACGACATAAGCCACCTCTTCTGCTTTCAGCAGTGAGTTAATTGGACCTGCCAGCGCGCCCAGCTTCCAACAAGCGAAGTAAGCGATGATGTATTCAGCGCTGTTGTGCATCAGGAGACTCACCACATCTCCCTTAGCGATTCCCTGATCCGAAAGCATCCCGGCGGCTCGATTTACAGCGTTGTCGAAATCACGGTAGGTAAAGTCTCGTTTGTCTGATTCCGAAAAAAGAAAGCTCTTGTCGGGGGTTGCATTCACCCGATTCTCAAGCAGCTCACGAAGATTATTTGCTTCACTCATTCCGTTGTTCCGGTTCCTTGTAATTGCCAAATTGAGCCTCGTGAACTCTTATTCGAAACGTCGCCCGCTAAAGTTGAATCGAACCACCCTAAACACCGCGAGTCTGGCTTCAGCAACTCAATCATAAAACTGACTCTGCTTCGACAGCCAGCGCTGGCCGCCAGGGTTGCAGCTCAGAGCTTAGCACTTGCTGGTTATGATATATTCTGCCGTCTCTCAGGAGTATCGACCCTATCAGATTTCAGCACATTCGAAGAAGATTAGTTCGAGAAGGCTAGTAGCTTTCTCAGCTTAGTTCACAAGTAATGGATACCTATCGCAACTACATTGATGGGAAGTGGGTCGAATCACGTTCGTCCCGAACCGTTAAAAATGTCAATCCCGCAAACACCGACGATGTCCTGGGGACAATCCGCCAAGCCACCCGCGAAGAGGCGAAGGCGGCAGTAAATTCCGCTGCTGAAACCTTTCCTTCCTGGCGAGCCACACCCGCACCAACACGCGGCCGCATCGTCGCCCTTGCGGCGCGGTTGATGGAAGAATACAAAGAGGAACTCGCCCAGCTGCTTACGCGGGAAGAAGGCAAAACTGTTGCCGAATCTCGTGGCGAGTTGCAGCGCTCCATCAATGTTGCTGAGTTCTGCGCCGGCGAGGCGCGGCGTATGAATGGGGAAACAATTCAATCTGAGCTGCCCGCGAATTTTGCCTACACACTGAAACAACCACTCGGCGTCGTTGCTTGCGTCACTCCCTGGAACTTTCCGGTTGCAATTCCGGTCTGGAAGATAGCTCCCGCGCTTGTTGCCGGCAACACAGTCGTATTCAAACCCGCGTCGTTAACACCGGCAACAGCCGTGCGTATCGTGGAGATATTTGAAGCGGCCGGCCTACCTTCAGGCGTGCTTAATCTGGTACTGGGATCGGGTTCGGACGCAGGGGACGAGATTATCAATCATCCGGCAGTGAAAGCCGTTTCGTTTACCGGATCGAACCAGGTTGGCATTCGCCTTTACGAACAAGTTTCTCGCCGCGGCGCCAAAGTTCAATGCGAAATGGGTGGCAAAAACCCCGTAGTGATTCTTGAAGATGCCGATATGGACCTCGCGGTTGAATCAACCGCCCAGGGTGCGTTCGGATCTTCCGGACAAAGATGCACGGCGACGAGTCGCGCCGTCGTGGTCAATGAGATTGCCGATGAGTTTGTCGACCGTATTGCCCAGCGGGCAGCTTCGATGCGCATCGGAAACGGCGCTGATCCAAACACGGAAATGGGACCGAGCGTCGACGAGAGTCAGTTCAAGACGGTCTTGAGTTATATCGACATCGGCCGCGAAGACGGTGCGACTCTAGTTTGCGGCGGCACTCGTGCAACTGGTGATGGACTGGATAAAGGGTATTTCGTGCATCCGGCAGTTTTTGATCATGTCACTCCGGAGATGCGGATCGCGCGGGAAGAAGTCTTTGGCCCTGTCTTGTCAGTTCTGCGCGTAGAAGATTTCGATGAAGCGATGCGCGTCGCGAACGATTGCGAGTATGGCCTTTCATCTTCAATCTTCTCCAACGATGCCACGCGGATTTTCCGTTTCGTTGATGAAATCGAAACCGGGATGACGCATATCAACTCGCCAACAACAGGAGGTGAAGCGCACGTCCCATTTGGCGGGATCAAAGGGACAGGCATCGGCGACCGCGAACAAGGATCAACGGCGCTGGATTTCTACACTGACTTGAAAGTTGTGTACGTCGATTACACCGGACGCAAACGCGAAGGGAATCTTTACTAGGATCATACTTGAGGTTCAATGAAGACGCTTCTTAAGAATGGTCGTGTCATTACCGCGACCGACGACTACAAAGCGGACATCCTAATTGATGGAGAACGCGTTTCGGTGATCGGCGCAAAGCTCGAGATGGAAGCCGACAAGGTCATCGACGCCGCCAACAAACTCGTGATTCCGGGCGGCATCGATCCCCACACCCACATGGAGCTGCCCTTCGGCGGCACCGAATCCTCTGACGATTTCCGCACCGGAACGATCGCCGCTGCACACGGCGGCACCACAACGATTATCGACTTCGCTGTTCAATACAAGGGTCAATCGTTGATTGAAGGTATCGACAACTGGCACAAGAAAGCCGAGGGCAAAACTGCAATTGACTATGGCTTCCACCTGATTACGACCGAGTTGGAAGATAGTCAAATCGAAGAGCTCCACACGGCGATGGATGAAGGTGTGACCAGTTTCAAGATGTTTATGGCCTATCCGGGCGTGTTTCTCGTCGACGATGCAACAATCTTTCGCGGCATGCTGGCGGCGGGGGAGCGCGGCGGATTGATCTGCATGCACGCGGAAAACGGCATCGTGATCAACGAAATTATCAAGCATGCACTCGCTAAAGGACACACCGCACCCAAGTATCACGCGTTAACGCGTCCGACAGTTGCCGAAGCAGAAGGAGTCTATCGCGCTATCGCGATCGCCGAGATGGCCGAATCGCCCGTTTACATAGTTCACCTTTCATGTACAGACGCACTCAACCAGGTGCGCCAGGCACGCGATCGCGGCATTCCGGCCTTTGCTGAGACTTGCCCCCAATATCTGTTTCTCTCACTGGACGATTACGACGAACCGGGTTTTGGAGGCGCCAAGTACGTGATGACGCCGCCGCTGCGGGACCGATCAAATCAAGCCGAGCTCTGGAAGGGATTGAAGACGGATGATCTGCAAGTGATCTCTACTGATCACTGCCCCTTCTGCATGAAAGAACAGAAGGAGCTTGGGCTCGATGATTTTACAAAGATTCCCAATGGCGCGCCCGGTATCGAGCACCGCGTCCCACTAATCTATAACGGTGGCGTCGTCGAGAATCGTATCAGCCTGAATCGCTTCGTCGAACTTACCTCAACCGCGGCGGCAAAAATGTTTGGTCTGTTTCCGAAGAAGGGCACTATCGCGATTGGCTCAGACGCCGATATTGTCATCTTCGACCCTGACAAAGAACAGACTTTAGGCGTGACTAGTCATCACATGAACGTCGATTACAGCGCCTATGAAGGACGCAGGATTCGTGGCGTCGTCGAAACTGTACTCTCTCGCGGCAAGGTCGTGATCGAGAATGGCGACTACAAAGGCAAGGCTGGCGACGGACAATTTTTAAAACGCGGAACCTGCGTAGCGATGTGAGAATCATCCGCGACAACGCAGCGAGACGAACGCCTTTGGTGTAATTTCGTGTCGCTTCGTGGATCGTCTGTTTGCAAGCGTCGCTTGCGATCCACTAAAACACACGAACAAGCTAGATTGAGGACTTCTGTGCCCCACCGCGCCCCGGATTATCGTGAGGTGATTGACGCTATGAAAACCGCTCTGTTCCTGATTGCCTTCGTTGAAACATGACCCCCAATAACTCAAGCGAAGTTATCCAGCATCCGGATGGTCGCGTCGAATTGCGTGACTACGCCGCCATCAGTTCCAGCCCCCTTTACAACGAGGATCTGGCGCCGGTCCCCATCACCAAACGCAACTGGACTACTTACAATTACGCTGCGCTCTGGATCAGCATGGCGCACTGCATTCCCACCTACATGCTGTCGTCGGGTTTGATCAGTGCTGGGATGAACTGGTGGCAGGCGTTGATTACGATCCTGCTTGGGAACCTCATTGTACTGATTCCCATCCTGCTCAATTCACATCCGGGGACAAAGTACGGAATTCCCTTCCCTGTTTTTGCCCGAGCAAGTTATGGCACCTATGGTTCAAACCTACCGGCGTTGATGCGCGCAATCGTCGCTTGTGGCTGGTTCGGAATTCAGGCATGGATTGGCGGGCAAGCGTTAAACGTCTTCTTTAGCGCTGTAATTCCAGGCTGGAAGAATCTACTTGGCGGCCCTATCGGCGGTCACATGCCTACCGAGTGGCTTTCGTTCCTGCTGTTCTGGGGTTTGAACATTTACATCATCTATCGCGGCATGGACCTGCTGCGCAAAGTGGAAAACTGGGCCGCTCCTTTTGTTCTCGTCATGACCGCCCTTCTGCTCGCCTGGGCGATTTGGAAAGCGAACGGCCTTGGCTACCTGTTGACGCAGGAAAGCCGGTTCCATACTCTCAACGAGTTTTGGCCCATCTTCATACCCTCACTAACTGGAATGATCGGCTTCTGGGCAACCCTTTCACTTAACATGCCGGACTTCACGCGCTTCGGTAAGAGCCAGCGCGATCAGGTAATCGGCCAGGTTGTCGCCTTACCAACGACGATGACGATCTTCGCAGCCATGGGCGTCATGATTACCTCGGCTGCTGTGGTGATTTACCCGCACATGAAGCTTGAAGAACTTTGGGATCCGATGAAACTTGTCGGGCAGTTTGGCAACGTTTGGGTGGTGGCAGTTTCAATGTTCACGGTGGTGGTCGCCACCCTCGCGGTTAATATTGCCGCTAACGTTGTCTCCCCGGCCAACGATTTTGCCAATGCGTTTCCGAAATGGATTTCATTCCGCACCGGCGGGCTGATCACGGGAATCATCGGAATACTGATGCAGCCCTGGCGATTAATGGCCGATCCTTCCGGTTACATCTTCGCCTGGCTCGTGGGTTATTCAGGCGGCCTGGGGTCTATCGCAGGTGTCCTGATTGTCGACTATTGGATTGTACGTAAGAGGAATCTCGCGTTGCCCGATCTCTATCGCAAGGAGGGAGTTTACACTTACAATGGCGGCTGGAATTGGCGGGCAGTAATCGCTACGCTCATTGGTTGCGCTCTCGCCTGGATAGGACTCGTGATTCCGCCGCTGCGGCCTTTATATGATTACGCCTGGTTTGTAGGTTTTGGAGCCGCGGCGGCAACGTACATTATTCTGATGAAGCTGGCACCGCCAGAGCATTCGAATGTCATTAAGGTCGATGCTGCATAGGTTGGGTGGTTAAGCCAAAGCTCAGTTTAGAGACTCGTCGAAATCTTCGAAGATTTCACAGCGGCAGGTTAAGGCCGCTACAACTTAGAAATTCATCTACTCAAGGATCAGACTATGACACGCACAGTTAAATGCGGACTCATCCAGTGTTCGAACGCGGCGCCTACGGATTTGCCGGTTGACGACATCAAGCGCCTGAATATCGAAAAGCACCTTGGGTTTATCGAACAAGCAGCCGCTCAAGGCGTACAAATGCTTTGCATGCAGGAGGTCTTCACCACTCCTTACTTCTGCGCCGAACAGCAAACCCGCTGGTACGAAGCCGTCGAAAAGATTCCCGATGGTCCGACTGTAAAATTGATGCAGGAAGTCGCAAAGACCTATGGCATGGTGATCATTGTTCCCATCTATGAGGAAGAGATTACGGGAATCTATTACAACACTGCTGCCGTGATCGATGCCGACGGCAAGTACCTCGGCAAGTATCGGAAGAACCACATTCCACACGTTAATCCCGGCTTCTGGGAAAAATTCTATTTCCGGCCAGGCAATCTGGGGTACCCTGCGTTTGATACGGCCTTTGCGCGTATCGGCGTCTACATCTGTTACGACCGGCATTTTCCTGAGGGTGCGCGCGCACTCGGTCTGAACGGTGCGGAGATCATTTTCAATCCTTCAGCCACGGTGGCTGGACTCTCCGAGTATCTGTGGAAACTTGAACAACCTGCTCACGCGGTCGCCAATGGTTACTTTGTCGGCGCCATCAACCGCGTGGGCCACGAACAACCGTGGGACATTGGTGAGTTTTACGGCCAGAGTTACTTTTGCGATCCGCGGGGACAATTCATCGCCGAAGCGCCACGAGATCAGGACGCACTTGTGGTTGCCGATCTCAATCTCGATATGATTCGAGAAGTTCGAAATACCTGGCAGTTCTTCCGCGATCGCCGGCCGGATTCGTACGGAGCGCTGGTGGCGGACTAGAACCGGTCCAACGTCCAAGGTCCAACGTCCAAAGTCGTCCAATGAAACGAGTCAGACAACATCGCCGGAGAAGTGAAGTGCGGGGAGGGCCGGTAAACAGACTTTGGACGTTGGACGTTGGACTTTGGACATTGGAATTTAACCTAGATTCTAGGAGTCGATGTAATGGATCTTTCGATAACCGTTAACGGAATGAAATTTCCCAATCCGTTCGTGCTCGGTTCCGGGCCGCCAGGAACTAATGCCCGAGTGATAGCCAAGTCGTTCGACGCCGGTTGGGGTGGGGCCGTCGCGAAGACTGTAAGCCTCGAGTCGGCCAAGGTTGTGAACGTTGTTCCGCGTTACGGAAAGCTCCGTTCGAAAATCTCTGGCGAGGTCATTGGGTTTGAAAACATCGAACTGATTTCGGATCGACCCATAGACATCTGGCTTGACGAGTTTCGGCAGTTGAAGCAGGACTATCCCCATCACATCCTGATTGCTTCCATCATGGAAGAGTATGAGAAAGGGCGTTGGCAGGAACTGACTAAGTTGGTGCAGGACACGGGCGTGGACGCTCTCGAGCTGAATTTCTCCTGCCCTCACGGAATGACTGAACGCAAAATGGGCTCGGAAATGGGCGAACATCCGGACCTTACCGAAGAGGTTACAAGCTGGGTCACAGAAGTATCGAAGATTCCTGTGTGGGCGAAGATGACGCCCAATATCACAAACATCAAGGAACCCTCTCACGCAGCGGTGCGTGGCGGGGCGCAGGGCATTTCCGCGATCAATACCATTCTTTCTGTAATTGGAGTCGATTTGGAAACGCTGCGGCCGATGCCGACTGTGGAAGGACATACAGTGCCGGGCGGTTACTCATCGCAGGCGGTACGTCCAATCGCGTTGCGAATGGTCAGCCAGCTCGCGCTCAGCCTGCCCAAAGAAGTTTCCATCAGCGGTATCGGTGGTATTGAGTCCTCGCACGATGCGCTCGAGTTTATGCTGCTGGGATCGTCAACCGTGCAGTTGTGCACCGGCGTCATGCTTCACGGCGTGAAGATGATCGACGAGTTGAAATCAGGACTCGAGAAGTTTGTCGTCGACAAGGGATTCAGCTCAGTCTCTGAAATTGTCGGCAAGAGTCTCAGCTACTTCTCAACTCATATGGATTTGGTGCAAAAGATGAAAGCCGCAAAACGCACTAAAGCCGGTGAAGCCAGCCGTGACAACGAGTGGGGACAGAAGGACATAACGGAAAAAACCGCCGAACTCACATCGAACTAGTAATTGATTTGACCATGAACAGGTTTTACTCCCAACCTGTCGCAGAAAGGAACTCAAGTCATTAGCACCCAACCATATTTCAACGCCGCTTCGCCTCAGCCTCGCTACATCTCCAATCAATTTCGGGCGCAGATCACCAGCGTCCTACTAATCATTGGCGCGGTGACCAGCGCGGGAATGATAGTCCTGTCCGCGGTCGAACTCGCGTCGCCGGGCGACATGTTTGGCGACGCCGAAACCGACGATCCTTTGACTCTCGCCTGGGGCCTCTTCGCAATTGGGTTAGCGCTCGTTGAGATCGTGGTTTACATCGCGACCGTAGTATTTTTTCTGATGTGGGTTTATCGCGCTCGTGAGAACCTAACTGCCTTCGGGGTGGGAAAGCGGCAGCTTCAATACTCTTCGGGATGGGCGGTGGGAAGCTTCTTCGTGCCTTTCGTCAATCTGGTCGTCCCTTACCGCGCAATGAAGGAGCTGTGGCAAAAAAGTGTGCCCAACTCGAGTTCCATGTTTAGCGAACTAAGCCCGCCAGGGTTCTTCCCACTTTGGTGGGCGGCCTGGCTGCTGTCCAATTTTGCCGAGCGAATTTATTTTCGAATGTCGTGGCGAGAAGAGATTTCGGCGGACACCACGGCTGTGGTGGGGTTAATTAGCGGCGTGCTTGGCGTGGTAGCGGCGCTCCTGGCGTTAAAGGTAGTGAGAGAAATCGAACGACAACAAACTGAGAGCAGCAGATTGATGCTGCGCGCATCTGAATTTCCAGACCCGCCCGCGCCACCCAGCTTCTTGCCGGGAACCAGCACGATGCCAGCCTCAGGTTTACGGTTCTTAGCGGCCTTCGAACGCGACATTTCAACTTGGGGTTTACACCTTGTTTAGGATTTCTTGACAGTTGTGGGGAAGAGCAATATCGTTGCCGCCGCTGGCGGGGCTTGAACATTTCGCTCGTCGTTGTTCTTGGTTTGGTCAACGCCAACCGTTACCGAACTCTTGCAGTTAACAACTTCAACCGGAGGCAGGAAGAATGTTAATTCTTTTGATTTTGGTGGAGCTGGCGATGTTAGTTTGTTTTATATGCTCCTGATTAAACAATTCCAGAACGCAGGTCCAATTCATGGGATTATTGGGATTATCACCTGTTCGATCTGGACGTTCATTTGGGGATGGATGAATGCAACAAAACTAAACATCAGAAATCTGATGCTGGCCTGGACCGTATTGCTTATAATCTGCATCGTCATCCAGTTTGCATTTGGAGTTAGCATGATGCCGGCCGGCTACGGATACCCCCCGGCTACCGAGCCATAGGAGCGAGCAAGAACTTGAAAGAAGATAGGCGGCGGTAACTAGTGTTACCGCCGCCAATTTTTTCGGCTCCTTGAGCTTCAGTCAAACTCGGCAATCACCGGCGCATGGTCTGAAGGTCGTTCCCAGGTGCGGGGTTCGATATCAATCCAGGTATTCACACTACGGCCAACCAGGGCCCCAGTTACCCACACGTGATCGATCCGCAGACCCATGTTGCGGCGAAAGGCGCCGGCACGATAGTCCCACCAGGAAAACTGCCCACCCGCTTCGTGATGTAAACGGAATGCGTCCGTGAAGCCCCAACGTTTGATCAGATCGAGCGCAGTTCGCTCAGCCTGACTGCACATAATTCGTTCCTGCCAAAGCACCGGGTTATGGACGTCACGGTCCTCAGGAGCAACATTGAAGTCGCCACACAGGATCACGGGCTGGTTGGTCTGGTAGTTGTTATCCAGGAACGCGCGTAGGCGTTTCATCCAGTCGAGTTTGAACTCAAATTTTTCCGAGCCCACCGCTTGTCCATTGGGAATGTAAACGTTGATCATCCTGACCCCTTGAATCGTGGCGGCCAGCAAACGGGCGTGCGCGCCTTCTTGATCTTCGTAATTCCCGCGCTGGATGTCGGCGCATTCCTGGCGCGCGGCGATCGCCACGCCGTTGTAGCTCTGCTGTCCGAAGACACTCGCGCAGTAACCGATTCTGGAAAACTCCTCAAAGGGAAATTTGTCGTCTGTGCATTTTGTCTCCTGCATGCAAAAGACATCGGGTTGGACCGATTCCAGCCAGCGAATCACGTGAGGCAAGCGCGCGAGTATCGAGTTGACGTTCCAGGTGGCGATTTTCATATGGTGTTTTCCCGGTAACGGTAGCGTCCCGCTGAGACGGACGCAAGCAGCGAAATAAAAACCGCTCACTCACAACATTAGCCCACTGATCTGGAAAGCTTGAATCTGTTCTATACTCTTCGAACTGACGCTAGACTTTGATGCCCAAGATAAAGCCTCTGAATAAACTCGTAAACAAAGCGCGCGACCTGCGTGACAGTCATAAAGAGCGTCATCGCCCATCTGGGTTCGGTTTTGCACTTGCTGACAGTATTGATTATCTGGACGCTGCTCACTGGAACTCAGTAACCGCGAACAACTCCCTCTTTCTAACGCAAGGGTACCTGCGTGTTATTGAGCAGGCGGGGCCGGACAATTTGCTGCAGCGTTATGCGCTAATCTTTCGAGGACGCACACCGGTAGCTGCCGTGGCCGCGCAGAGTGTCACTGTTTCCCTTTCGCGCGTGAGTCAGAAGCCCCGCAAAGGGAAAGCAGCGGTGCCGCTTGAGAAGTTGCAGGAGAAAATGCTCATCTGCGGCAACCTGCTTTCCTGGGGCATGCATGGCATCGCTTTCGCCCCGCGTGAAGATAGCGCGGCACTGTGGCCTGCGGTAGCTGAGGCGCTTTACCGTCTTCGTCGAGCCGACAAGCTGTTCGGGGATACCGCTCTCGTCATGGTCAAAGACATTCCCGATGCGCACGCCCAGGGCGCGATGGCGCTGTCACGGTTCTCCTATCGGCAACTGGAAACCGAACCCAACATGGTGCTCGACATTTCAACAAAGTGGCGGACCTATGACGATTACCTGGCGAGTCTGACATCCCGCTATCGCAAGCAAGCGCGACAACTTGATAAAGATGTCGACAAGGCTGGATTTCAGGTCGAACTTCTGATTGGCCCAGATCAGATAGCGCGCCACGCCGCTAGCCTTCACGAGCTCTATCTGCAAACACATCGCAACGCCCGGGTGAGATTGGTAACTTTGTCTCCGGCATTTCTCCCCACGTTGGCAGAGCAACTGGGGGCGGACCTGCGTTGCACGATTGTCAGGCGCGACAATCAACTGCTGGGATTTGTAACTACTGTGCGCGACGGCGACACGGCTGTCGGGTACTACATTGGTTTTGACAGAATGGTCAACGCGGAGGTTCCGATCTATTTCCGTCTCCTTCAGACTGTAGTTGACGACGCCATAAACTTTGGCTGTCGGAGACTTTCCCTGGGCCGCACAGCGCTTGAGCCAAAAGCACGTCTTGGTGCTCGGCCTGATCCGCTGCGGATTTGGATTCGGCACCGGATCCCCATGCTCAACCTGCTGGTCCGCGGACTGCTCCACACTATTTCGCACCACGATGACGCGCCGGATCGGAATCCGTTTAAGGAGACGTCCCCGAAAACGGACTAGCTACGACGCGAACTTGCAGCCGCTTACGGAGAAGATAAGTGCCTACCAGAAGGAGAAAGAGCCCTGCCAAAGCGGACACGCGAGTAAAGCAGCTTTCGCTCGAGGATGAGGTCCAGGCCGCGCTGACCTGGTTGAAGCGCCATAGCACCAAGCGCACCCGCGAGGGTATGGCGCGATACGGCATTCCCTCGGATAACGCCCTTGGTGTGTCGGTGGCCGACATTCGAGTGCTTGCAAAGCGCCTCGGTCGAAATCACGAGCTCGCCGCCGCACTCTGGCGGACCGGTTGTTACGAGGCCCGCATGCTGGCCTCATTTGTCGACGAACCGGCGCGCGTGACATCAGCACAGATGGACCGCTGGTCTCGCGACTTTGACAACTGGGCGATTTGCGACACTTTGTGCTTCCATCTGTTTGATCGCACACCGCACTCCTGGCAGAAGGTCGCGAAGTGGTGCAACCGGCGCGAAGAATTCGTCAAGCGTGCTGCCTTTGCGCTCTTAGCGAGTCTTGCGGTGCATGACAAGGCCGCCGGCGACGAGCTGTTTCTCGAGGGCTTGCTGTTTATTGAGCGCGCCGCAACCGATGAACGGAACTTCGTCAAGAAGGCTGTGAACTGGGCCCTGCGCACAATTGGCAAACGCAATCCCGCGCTCAACGCAGCGGCGGTGACACTGGCTGGACGCCTGGCGGAATCACCGCAATCGGCCGCCCGTTGGGTGGGAAAAGACGCGCTCCGGGAGCTTACGAGTCCTGCAGTGATCCGCCGATTAGCGGCGCGACGTAGCGGTAGGAAGAGGTGAGTGACCCATTAGGAATCAGGAGACGAACATGGCAGGTACGAAAACTCGGTTGGTCTCGTTAGTGGAGTGTCATAGTGTGACAATCAGTCCGGCAATCAAGGCGCCGCGCCGCGGAATTGCATCTGCCAAGATGTGTTCATTAATGGCGTGAGCTCCGTCGCCGTCAATCCCCAACCCATCGAGAACCGGAATTCCCATCGCTGCAAGAAAATTTCCGTCAGAAGCTCCGCCAACGTGGGCCTCTCCCAATTCAAAATCGAGAGCTTTCGCAACGCCGCGAGCCGCCACATAAAGCTCTTCTACCTGGGCCGTTCTTTCCAAAGGAGGCCTGTTGATCCCGCCCGTAACATGCACGCGAACTCGGTCGTCGAAGGGAACACTGTTGAGCAAAGCTGAAACGATCTCGCGCGATTCCGCCTCGGTAGAGAAACGCACATCGATCTCCGCAGTTGCTTCGGCAGCAACTACGTTTGAGCGGGTGCCACCCTGCACCACGCCAACGTTTACGCTGATCCCGTTGCCGGAGTTGTTCATCGCGTGTAACCGCTCAATCTGTTTCGCCAGTTCCAGGATTGCGCTCGCCCCTTTCCCCGGCTCCAGTCCCGCGTGTGCCGCCCGACCCTGAGTCGTCATCGTGAACATTCCAGTTCCCTTGCGCGCGGTTTTCACACATCCGCCGGCGGCTGAAGGCTCCAACACCAGTGCGCAACGCGCCCGCGCCTCTCGTCCCAAACGCTCGAGCAAAGGCCAACCGGTAAAACTGCCCACCTCTTCATCGCACGTTAGAACCAGTGTCACGCCGTAATCTGGTTTGATCTGCAAACGCTCGAGAGTACGCAAGGCCTCAATGGCCAGCACACAATTGGCCTTCATATCATAAATTCCCGGTCCGTAGATTCTGTTCCCTGTAATGCGCCAGGGATTTGCTGCGAGCGAACCGCGAGAGTGAACCGTGTCCGTGTGACCGACGAGCAATATGTTTCCCTGCCCGGCACATTCGTTGAAGGCGCTTATGACCAGATGTTGACCAAAGTTAGGGACGTCAATTGTCTCGATCGAACTAACGCAGTTCAGCGACTTCGTCGCCTGAGCCAGCAGCGCCACAACCTCGCGACTCCCAGTCTCGTCACCGGACGGCGATTCCGCTTCAACGAGGGCATTTATCAGCGCGATTATTTCGACTTGCGTTTCGCTGAAACTGTTTCGGATTTCCTGCGCGCGGGAGTGAAAGATTTCGGATGGCATGTTGGAGACGAACAGCTTCCTTTTGACTCGGTTGCGAAGAGTTAACTTCTGTTTCGAATTGTCGCCCGACGCACGGTCAGAGAGTCTATGCGCGTCAGATCAACTTCAAACCCCAGACCCACCTTCGACGGAGCTTCAATTGTACCTTGCGACGAAACGGTAACGGGAGGCTCGATAATGTCTTCTTCCCAATAGCGTTCACTAGCTGAAACATCGCCGGGTAAGGTGAAACCTGGCAGAGTCGACATGGCAATATTATGAGCGCGACCAATCCCCGACTCGAGCATGCCGCCACACCATACAGGCACGCCATGTTCCCGGCAAACGCGTTCGACGCGCTGCGCTTCAGCATGACCACCCACTCGACCCAGTTTCAGATTAATTATCCGGCAGGAGCGTAATCCAATCGCATGTTTCGCGTCTGCGCCAGAATGAATGGATTCATCAAGACAGATTGGTGTGCTGATCTGCTTCTGCAACTCCGCATGATCGAAGATGTCATCGTGAGCAAGAGGCTGCTCAAACATCATCAGGTTGAATTGATCCAATCTGCGAAAAAGCGGCGCATCGGCGAGCGTGTAGGCGGAGTTAGCATCGCCGACCAGCCGCGTCTCGGGAAAGTGTTCGCGAACCCTCTCAATGACGCTTTCGTCCCAGTCCGGCTTGATCTTGATTTTGATTCTTTGGTAGCCGGCGGCAATTTCCTTTTGGATCTTTTCCAGAAGGATTTCAACAGAGTTCTGAATGCCGATTGATACGCCGCAGGCAATTTCGTGTTGGGTTCCGCCCAGATGTTTCCACAGAGGTAAGCCCGCTCTTCGGGCCTCCAGGTCCCAGCAAGCCGTTTCAATCGCGGCTTTTGCCATTCGATGGCCGCGCACAGGGCTGAGGAGTTGAAACAGGGCGGCCGCACTTTCCAGTTCTGTGCCAACACTCATTGGCGCAAGAAACTTTTCGATCGTTACCCAGGCCCCGTCAGTCCATTCGTCGCTGTAGAAGGGCCCTTCACCAGCCGTGCATTCGCCCCATCCACTGGCCCCGTCTTGATCGACAACCTGAGCCAGAATGATCCGGCGCTCAGTTGTCCGACCGAAACTGGTTTCGAAGAAGTGAACTAAGGGCAGGCGAATCTCGCGGAGTTCAACTGAAGCAATGATCACTTAGGCAAGCTCCACCTTCAAAGAATAAATCAAACAGAAGAGCAGCCATTATGCAGACAGGAAAGGAGTTTGTCAGCTTGGACTGACATCGGTTCAGAAAATCCGGTAACACAAAGTTCATGCAACAAGTCGAGCATCTCACCTTGACCCTTAGCAAGAATGCTGGTAAACACTTTTCACATTCCTAGGGCTTGTCTTCTGGTAATCCCCGGATCAACGTGCGGAATTTTAGATTGTTTTTGAAAGGATAGTCTTATGCCTAACGCGCCCCGGTTCGCCTCGCGGACTCCCCTGTTTACCCCTTTGGTAGTTTCACTTTTTGCAATTTTTATCCTCCTACATCAAATGTATTCCGCGCACCGAGCGCACGCCATCTCAACGTCAATAGTCATCAGCCAGGTCTACGGTGGGGGCGGCAACGCTAACGCACCGCTTCAGAGTGATTTTATCGAGCTCTTCAACCGGGGCACTAGTCCCGTGAGCGTAACAGGCTGGTCTGTACAGTATGCCTCGGCGGCCGGCTCTAGCTGGGCGAAGACTGATTTATCCGGCACCATTCAGCCGGGGCAGTATTATCTAGTCCGGGAGGCGACGGGAGCTGGTTGTACGGGCCTTCCATGCGGCGTCCCACTTCCCACTGCCGACGCAGCGGGCACCATCGCCATGAGCGCGACCGCCGGAAAGGTCGCTTTGGTAACGAATACAACACTGCTCACGTGTGGGACTGCAGCCGGGAACTGTTTCCCGAACGCCAACATTCAGGACTTCGTCGGTTTCGGGACAACGGCGAACAACTTCGAAGGAACTGGCCCGACACCTGCACCAAGCAACACTAACGCCGTCCTTCGCGACGATTCGGGATGCACCGAGACTGATAGCAATAACTCTGATTTCGCCAGCTTGGTCGCGCCGCTCTCGCCGGGTGCGCCGAACCCGCGCAATACGAGCAGTTCCTTCAACGTCTGCGGCACGCCAACCCCGACGCCAAGTCCCACGCCATCGCCAACGCCAACGCTCAGCGTTAGCAACGTTACGCAAGGCGAGACCAACGTGGGCACAACTACCTTCACTTTCAATGTCACTCTGAATTACCCGGCCTTAGCGGGCGGCGTCAACTTCACTGTTGATACTGCGGATGGGACGACCAACCCAGCCAACGCCGGCAGCGACTACGTAGCCATCGTAGGCGGCTCTGGCAGCATCGCGGAAAACGGCACGGCCACTACCGTCAACGTGACAGTCAATGGCGATACCACGCCTGAGCCAAACGAAACTTTCTTCGTCAACCTTTCAGGCATCACCGGAACCACCAACGCAACTGCCTCAGGCACCGGCACGATCACAAATGATGATGTGACGCTTACGGCGATTTACACCATTCAGGGAAGCGGTATGTCCTCGCCGTTGGCTGGCACGAGCGTTTCAACGACTGGCATCGTGACAGGAAAGCGGAGCTTTGGCGGTTCAAACAACGGCTTCTATATTCAAGACCCGACCGGTGACGGCAACCTCAATACTTCGGAGGCCATTTTGGTCTTTACCGGGGGTACAGTTCCCACGGTCAATGTCGGCGATTCGGTGCAGGTTACTGGAACTGTAACCGAGTTTGAGTCATCAACAACGGACGAGCCCGACGGCATCGCGCCCCCCGACCCCAAGACGGCTACAGAGTTAGTTGGTCCCTTAACAACAGTGGTCCTGAGTACGGGCAATCCCCTACCCACACCGCTTGACGTAACCACCAACAACATCCTGGATCCGGCGGCCACGAGTCGGGGCGCTGAACTCGAGAAGTATGAGTTCATGCGATTGAGCGTCAACTCGTTGACCGTCTCGGAACCGTCGAACAATTTCGGCGAGTTTTGGGGAGTCGAAACGAGCCGACCGCGTCCGTTCCGCGAGCCGGGTATCGAGGCAGGCGATCCTGTACCGGCAACCGACGAGCCCCCATATGCTCCCGCACCCCCGCCGTTCCCGCCGACTTTTGATGGAAACTTCGAGCGCATTATGGTTGACAGTGGCGCCGCTTTGACCACTGGGAGCACTCGCCGCGCGCAGGTACAGGTAACGACCGGCACCATCGTCACCAACATAGCCGGAGCTCTCGACTATGCCTTTGACAACTACCGCATAGTACTCGACGCCTCGGCTACGCCTGGCGTGGCTGGCGGCCTTGCTGCCGCAGTGCCTGTTCCAGTCCGAATGGCCGGGGAATTTACTATTGGTCACGCAAATTTGGAGAACTTTGGCCGATCCAATGGCGCCGCCTTTGCTGGTCGTCTCAATAAGGCATCGCTGGCGATCCGCAATGTCATGCAAACACCAGACATTCTGGGCGTGATCGAAGTCTTCGACCTCCCCTCGCTGCAAGACTTAGCGACTAAGATCAATACCGACGTTGCCAACCCCAGCCTTGTTAACTATCAGGCCTACCTTGATGAGAGCGCCTCTACCTTTGCCAATAGCCAGGACATAGGGTACCTCGTAAACGCTGCACGTGTTACGGTAGTAGGCGCGCCGGTGCAGTACCACCGAACCGATACCTTCACATACTGCGGTAACACCGACCTGCTCCACGACCGCCCGTCATACGTTCTGACTGCTGACGTACCGCAGGTGGGAACGGCAGCGCTTTTGCGGGTGACTGTGGTCCTCAATCACACGAAGTCACTCATCGCCACCGATAGCCCGCGGCCCTATGGGAGCTGCGGGACCGGTACAGAAGGTGCGCGCAACCGCGAGAAGCGTCGCCTCCAAGCCGAAGACATCGCCGACTTGATCGAGTCGTTGCAAACCGAGAACCTCGTGGTCCTCGGTGACCTCAACGCGTTTGACTTCAATGACGGCCTTGGGGACGTTGTCGGAACATTCAAAGGAGACCCGGCGGATCCCGAGAATGTTGTAGAACCCAGCACGGATCGCTGGACTTACGAACTGACGAACCTGCTAACGACCGTTTCACCCGACCAGCAATACTCGCTGCTTTTCGAAGGTAATGCTCAGGCGCTGGATCACGTCCTCCTCAACGAAAAGATGCTTGCGCGTAAGACTGCTTTCGGCTATGCGAGGTACAACGCAGACTTCTCCGAGTCGTTTGCAGCCGATGCCAATAGGCCGGAGCGACTTTCAGATCATGATGCAGCCGTCGCCTATTTCAGTTCGCCGGATCAAGATAATGATGGGGTACTGGATGGCGCCGACAACTGTCCTGCCGTGGCCAATACCGACCAGGCAGACTTAGATGGTGACACGATTGGCGATGCCTGCGATTCCGACGATGACAACGACGGTCAATCGGATGCGGATGAAGTCACTTGCGGTTCTGACCCGCTTGACTCGAATAGCAAGTCGACCGACACAGACGGCGACAATAGTCCAGATTGTGTTGACGCCGACGACGACAACGACGGTGTGTTGGACGGTGCAGACAATTGCCCGCTTGTAGCTAACACCGATCAATCCAATAACGATAGTGATGGTTTGGGCGATGTTTGCGATCCTGATGACGACAACGACGGCGTGCTGGACGCGAACGACAACTGTCCGTTCGTCGCCAACGCCAATCAGGCCGACAACGATAACGATGGCGCCGGCGACCCATGCGACGCTGACGACGACAACGACGGCGTGTTGGACGTGAACGACAACTGTCCACTAACGTCGAATGCAAGTCAGGCTGACAATGACAACGATGGCGCCGGCGATGCTTGCGACACCGACGATGATAATGACGGTGTACTTGACGGCGCGGACAACTGCCCGCGGACATTCAATCCGAATCAGGCGGACTTTGACCTCGACGGGATCGGCGATGTTTGCGATCCACAAACCGGACCTCCTATGAATAAGAACCAGTGCAAAAATGGAGGCTGGCGACTATTTGACGTTCCTCGCCGCTTCAAGGATCAGTCCGATTGTATCCAGTATGTGAATACCGGCAAGTAGTCTCGCTAACAAATCGCCGAGCGAAACCATTCGATACCGCCCGGTTCAACACCTGACTAAAAGGACTGAGCAAGAGTTGAATCCCTTGTCAGTCCTTTTTCGGTGCACCGAAATGTTTTGATTTGAGCTTACTCTGTTGAGGCGAGTTCCTGATTGTTCAGCGCTGCATGCATGGTATGCCAGGAGAGGGTCGCACACTTCACGCGCACCGGAAATTCACGAACACCCTCAAAGATCTTTAAGTTACCGAGACGTTCGGAAGCATTACTTTCGTATTCCTCGCCGGTCACCATCCGGTGAAAGTCAGTAAAGAGTGTTTCAGCGTCCTGCTTGCTCTTTCCCTTCACCGCCTGGGTCATCATGCTCGCGGCCGCCTTTGAAATTGCACAGCCGGAGCCCTCGAAAGTGACCTCCTTGACTGCGTCGTCTTCCAGGTTCAAATAGACCGTAAGCTGATCGCCGCAGAGAGGGTTGTAACCCTCGGCAGAATGGTTGGCCGACTCCAGCCTGCGAAAGTTTCGCGGCTTCTTGTTGTGATCGAGAATTACCTGCTGGTAGAGCTCGCTGAGTTCTGACATTAGTTATTGCCGATTGCCAATTTCCGATTGCCGATTAATGGTTGAGCATTGACCAAGTTTATAAATCATTTTCGAGCTTCACCAAACGGCCGCAAGCAATCGACAATTGGCAATCGGCAATTAACTGAAGATATCAATCACCTTTCTGATGGTTGCCGCCAGCACATCCACTTCTGCCTTCGTGTTGTAAAAGGCAAAGGATGCGCGGGCCGTGGCCGGAACATTAAATCGCTGCATCACAGGCTGCGCGCAGTGATGACCAGCGCGCACGGCAATGCCTTCCTGATCCAGAATCGTCCCGATGTCGTGGGGATGTATTTCGTCGATTACAAACGAAAGCACACTGGCCTTCTCTCGCGCTGTGCCGATAATGCGCACGCCCTCGATAGACTTCAACTGTTCGGTAGCGTAGCGCAGCAGTTCATGTTCATGTGCTGCTGCCTGTTCCCGGCCAATACTGTTCAAGTAATCAATGGCCGCGCCAAGGCCGATCTGGGAGGCAATAGCCGGCGTTCCAGCTTCAAACTTGTTGGGAAGATCGGCGAAGGTCGTCTTTTCAAAGGTAACGCTCTTGATCATGTCGCCGCCGCCCTGGAAAGGATTCATCCGTTCCAGTAACGCGGCCTTGCCATAGATAACACCGCTGCCAGTTGGCGCAAACATCTTATGACCGGAAAACGCATAAAAGTCGCAGTCAAGATCCTGAACATCAACCGGCATGTGGGGAGCGCTTTGGGCGCCATCAATCAGTACCGGCACACCGTACTTGTGGGCCTGCTCAATCATTCCCTTAATGGGATTGATTGTACCCAGGGCATTGGAAACATGCGTGATCGCGACAAACTTAGTGCGCTCGTTGAGCAGGGCGTTGTAATCGTCAAGTAAGAGCTCGCCTGCGTCGTTCATGGGAATGACGCGCAACTTCGCCCCTTTTTCTTCGCAGAGCATTTGCCAGGGGACGATGTTGGCGTGGTGCTCCATCGCTGAAATGATAATTTCGTCGCCAGACTCAATGAACTTCCGGCCGTAGCCGTGCATCACGAGATTAATGCCTTCAGTTGCGCCGCGAACAAAAATGCACTCTTTGGCTTCACGGGCATTGATGAACCGTTTTACCGTTTCCCGCGCGCCTTCGTAAGCAGTGGTTGCTTTCTGGCTGAGATAGTGGACACCACGATGAATGTTCGAGTGTTCCTGCTCCAGATACATGCTGCCCCGCTCGATTACAACCTGCGGCACCTGCGAGGAAGCAGCGTTGTCGAGGTAGACGAGAGGCTTGCCGTTGACAGTTTGATGCAGTACCGGAAAGTCCGCACGCACGCGCTCAACATCCCACGCGGGCATTTGGGCCCGGGGTAGCTCATCGATGCTGGTAACTTTTGCCGACACTTTTACCTCTGATAGTTTGTTAAGCCTGGGAACCGATAGGGGCCGTGAGGAAAAGTAGAATCACTGCCGTCCATAACCGGAACCGATGTCGTTTCAGCATAGGACCCAGAGAAACTGCTTCGACGAATCGACAAGCTACGCTTCCAAATGAGCATTGAGCCGGTTCAGCACGGCCGCATCAAGCTGTGCCCTTATCGAATCGACCTTTATTTTCCCGATCACTTCTTCAGCAAAGCCGTACGTCAAAAGATTGCGTGCGAGCTCGCTATGAATGCCGCGAGTCTCCAAATAGAACAGCTCGTCTTCATCTATCTGACCGACAGCGGCCCCGTGCGCGCACTTAACATCATCAGCGAGAATCTCAAGCTGCGGTTTGGTGTCGACGCGCGCCTCTTTCGACAGCAGGAGATTCTTGTTGGTTTGCATCGCGTCGGTTTTTTGTGCGCCATGCCGAACAAAAATCTTTCCGTTGAAAACCGCGCGCGATCTTCCGTCAAGAATCCCCTTATATAGCTGATGACTGGTGCAGTGTGGCTTCTGGTGATCGATTACGGAATGTGTATCAGTATGTTGGCTGGAGCTTACTATATATAGACCGTCCACCCAGCACTCGGCACCTTCATGAGCCATCCTGACTGCGATGTCGTGTCGCGAAAGCTGGGCGCCAAAGTTTATGGTGGTGGAATCGTAACTACTGTTAGGTCCCAGGTTCGCACCGGTCGTTGCGACATGGAAAGCTTCAATGCTTTCACGCTGCACTTTGTAATGCTCGAGCCGCGCGCCATCCTGCAAATTTATCTCCACAACGGCATTTGTGAAATTGATGCCTTCAGCGGCGCTGATATAACTTTCAACCAGTGTGGCTCTGCTGTTCTGTTCCGCCACTACGAGCACTCGAGGAAAACTGGCAACCGTGCCGGCGCCGGCATCCGCAATAAAAAGCAGGCAAAGCGGTTTTTCAAGCTCCGTCTCCCGGGGAATCAGAATGAAGGCGCCGGAAGCAATCATCGCGGTGTTTAGAGCGATGAAACCGTTCGCGTTGTAATCAACGCCGCGGGCCAGGTGCTCCCGGATCACGTCGTGATGCTTTTCATCAGCGATTGCCTGCACAAGGTCCATTACGACCATACCTGCAGGAAGATCTTCCAGGGAACTGAGATCCTCTCTAAGGGCGCCGTTAACGAAGACTAACTGGCTATTCTGGGCCTCTACGCAACCCAACCGCGCGACGTCCGCTGACGTTATGTCACTGCCGCTAACGGCTCTGGCATACTCAAAACCAAGTTTGGTAATGGGAGCAACGTTCGTGTATTTCCATTCCTCTTCCTTCACCGAAGGGAATCCCAGTTCTTCGAATCGATCCAAAGCGCTTTCGCGCAGACGCGCAACCCATGCCGCACCTCCGACTGCGATTGCCTCCTGACGCGCACGAAAGGCCTCAAGGTAACCAACTTCCTGGTTTGCCACTTCAGTTGTCATAACGATTCAGACTTTAACTGCCTCGCTTACGCCGCTGCCGCTGACGTAATCCAGTCATAACCTTTCTCTTCAAGCTCCAGAGCCAATTCCTTCCCGCCTTCACGCGCAATGCGCCCATTAGCGAGCACATGCACGTAGTCTGGAACGATGTAGTTCAGCAAACGCTGATAGTGGGTCACCAGCACGACGGCATTTTCAGAATTATGCAGATAGTTCACGCCGCCAGCGACAATTCTCAAAGCGTCAATATCGAGCCCGGAATCCGTTTCGTCGAGGATGGCGAGTTTCGGTTCGAGCACGGCCATCTGCAAAATCTCGTTGCGTTTCTTCTCACCGCCTGAAAACCCCTCGTTAACTGAACGCGTCATGAAGCTGGCATCCATATCGACAATCTTGGCTCGCTCCTTGAGCAGATCCTTAAACTCGAGCGGATCGAGTTCTTCCTCCCCGAGATGCTTTCGTTTCTCGTTGTAGGCGAGGCGGAGGAACTGTGCATTCGAAACTCCCGGCACTTCGATCGGATATTGAAATGCCATGAAAACACCTTCGCGCGCTCGCTCATCCGTGGGCATTTCGAGGAGGTTCTTCCCCTCATAGAGCACCTCGCCCTCGGTCACCTCGTAGGCCGGGTGGCCCGCCAGCACTTTGGCAAGCGTGGATTTACCCGAACCGTTGGGACCCATGATGGCGTGAATCTCCCCCTTTTTTACGGTGAGATTTATCCCCTTAAGTATCGGATTACCATCGACCGCCGCATGCAAATTTCGAATCTCTAACATGAAATAATTTACTCCGTAAATTCTTTGGTCATAGGTTTCGGGTGCCGGGTGCCGGTTACGACTACATTCCGATACCCGACACCCGACACCCGATGCCTGCCTCTATCCAACGCTTCCCTCGAGTTTCATTCCAAGTAGCCGTTGAGCCTCAACGGCGAATTCCATCGGCAGTTGCAGGAACACGTCTTTGCAGAATCCATTAATGATCAGGGAAACTGCATCTTCCTGCGAGATGCCGCGTTGCTGCAAATAGAATAATTGCTCCTCGCTGATTTTAGAGGTAGACGCTTCATGTTCCACGGCCGAACTGTTATTCATCACCTCGATATAGGGAAAAGTATTCGCGCCGCAATCTGATCCGATAAGCATCGAGTCGCATTGCGTATAGTTTCGCGCCTCCTCGGCTTTCGGCATTACCTTCACCAGACCACGATAACTATTGTTGGATCTGCCGGCGGCAATCCCCTTGGAAATAATTGTCGAGCGGGTATTCTTGCCGAGATGAATCATCTTGGTGCCGGTATCGGCTTGTTGCGCATGATTGGTCAGCGCCACCGAGTAAAACTCACCAATAGAATTGTCACCCAGGAGAATGCAGGATGGATACTTCCACGTAATCGCTGAACCCGTCTCGACCTGGGTCCAGGAAATTTTTGAATTACGTCCCGCACACTTACCGCGCTTAGTGACGAAGTTATAGATACCGCCGACACCGTTTTCATCGCCTGCATACCAGTTTTGGACAGTTGAATATTTGATTTGGGCGTCGTCAAGAGCGATCAGCTCAACAACGGCTGCATGCAGTTGATTGCGATCAAACTTTGGTGCGGTGCAGCCTTCCAGATAAGAAACGTAAGAGGCTTCTTCGGCGACAATCAGCGTTCTTTCAAACTGCCCTGACTCGGCATTGTTGATTCTGAAATAAGTGGAAAGCTCCATCGGGCAGCGAACGCCCTTCGGAATAAAACAAAAAGAACCATCAGAGAAGACCGCGCTGTTTAGCGCAGCAAAGAAGTTGTCGTTCGTGGGCACAACCGAGCCCAAATACTTTTTGACCAGCTCGGGGTATTCGCGGATCGCTTCTGTGAACGAACAAAAAATGACGCCGTGCTTCTTAAGCTTCTCTTTATAAGTTGTGGCCACAGAAACCGAATCAAACACCGCGTCGACCGCGACACCTGCAAGCTGTTTCTGCTCCTGTAGCGGAATGCCCAATTTCTCAAAAGTCTTCAGCAGCTCCGGATCCACCTCGTCCAAACTGGCTTTGGTCGGCTTCTGTTTAGGGGCACTGTAATAAATCATGTCCTGATAATTGATGTCAGGATAAGTAAGGTTTGGCCAATGTTTCGGTTCCTTCATCGTCAACCAGTGACGATACGCTTTCAGGCGAAACTCCAACATCCACTCCGGCTCATTCTTCTTCTCGACAATCAGACGAATAGTATCTTCTGACAGTCCGCGTGGAATTACGTCAGACTCGATGTCGGTGACGAAACCGTATTTGTATTCCTGGCTATTTAATATTCCAGCTGTGCTCATTGATTCTTCGTTCTACCTTTGTCTCCGTCTTATTCAGGCTTCAAGTCGATTTGACCCTGGCCGCTTCGCTATCTGTATCTGGCGCAAAGTCGCATCAACATTGGCTTCGGTGCCGAGCAATTGAGATAACGTAATTCCCGACAGCGCATCTGCAACAATCTGGTGCAACTCGACGATAACGGGTCGAATCCCGCAATCACCGGTGTGCACGCACGCATCAAGTACGCCCGCATAACTCTTGCAGTGTGAATCTACCCGTTCGCCATCCAAAACACTGATGACCTCATTGAGGTGAATGTCGGCCGCCGGCCGCGCGAGATGATATCCACCCTTAGTTCCACGTTGTGACTGTACCAGGCCCGCTTTGGTCAAAATCCACATCAGTTTGCCGGCGTTCGCAACCGAGATACCTTCGCGCCGGGAGATTTGGGAAAGGGTCAACGATTCGCCCGCGGCATCTGCCCGCGCCAACTGCAGCAAGCACCTCAATCCATATTCTTCCTGGGCTGAAATCTTCATTTACAGGGTCAGGTTAACGAATCTTTACTTTAATGTCAACATTACTAAGATGCTGAAACTCCGATAGATAGCCTTTTTCCCTGCCGGTTGCGTGCGGCTGTTCAGAGAGTGAAATTGAACTCAATGTATCCGCTCAGCCGAACCGGTTTACCCTCCACCGCTGTGGGTGAAAACTTCCACCTGCGGGCAGCGTCCTCGGCAGCACCTCGAAGAAGAGGCGGGCCTTCACTCCGGGCGACCTCGCTCACATTGCCATGTTCGTCGACGGTGACATAGACCCGGACGGTACCTTGTGTTGATGCATTCCTGGCGACTGGCGGGTAGATCGGCACGACCCGGCGGGTTGCCCGCGGATTGAGCGAGCCCGTGCTTATCGTGCCAGCGTCCAATAATTCTGAAGCCGGGGAAACGTGAGGCCTGGGCTCGCCGGACTTCGGATCGGGCGTTGGCGCCCCACCTGCGGCTGACCCACTGTCATCAACAAGAACCGAAGCGCTGGATGAAGTTGAACTGGACGCTATCTGGGTCTGCGCATAAATTAGTCCGCGACGCACATTTGAACGCTCAAGTTCCCACTTCTCTCGATCCTCTTCGTTACGGGCCAGCGATAAACGAATGCCGAGAATATCTTCAAGCAGCGCGAGCGACGCATACGCCTTAGGTTCGTCTTTAATGATCTCTTTGGCCTGCATACTGATGCGCTCGAGCAGCGAGCGCAGACGATCCAGATCATTTAAGGCTTCGATCGGAAGCGTGGTGTCTGAAACGTTGATGCCGAAACTTCTATAGCGAGCCAGATGCAAACGCGCGCCGTTAACCGCTTGACCCGCCAGGCCAAAGTAAGTCCGAACCGAGGTCTCCTTGTTCAAGCGACGTGCCGCAAATGTCTCCTCCAAAAGCGACTCGGCGCGAGCATAGTTACCCTCTTCCAAACAAATATTCATCAACATTACAGATGTTACGTTGCGGACCACGTCGTCCTTGACCGTGCTACGGAGGGATTCCAGCTCCATGGCTGCTGCGCTCAACTGATGGGATGCCGCCAGTGCGCGGGCACGTTCAATCCGCGCCTGGATAGTCGCTGCGGCGTCCGTAGCGGCTGAATCGCCGCTTGTCTGCGCAAGGACATCTGGAGCTAGCGCCACACCGGCAAGAAGCAAAATTGAAGGGATGAGAATTCTTCCAAGCAGGGGATTTCTAACGATTACCGCTATCTTCACCAGAATTACTCCATAAAATAAAAAGGCGAGCATGAAGGCTCGCTTCCAATAACTAATTTTGACGCCCTATTATGGTTAGTTCTCTAATTTGAGGCAAGTCCTCAGAAAAACATCGGCAATGCCCTGGTTTGAAAAGAAGGAAAAAAACCAGACCAGGTGATACGCAAAAATCAGAACAGTCGGTTGAGTGAGGTCCTCAACCGACTGTGTTTCCGTAACTACGAACCTTGTTGCCTTAGGGCAGAGCTTCGATGTTAATAAAGAAGCGGAAGGCGCCGCCAAGCTGGACGCCAAGTATGAATTCGACGTTGATGTTTGCCCCTGGAGTTAATGGCTGGGCGACGGAAATTATTCCCGCAGCCAGCGAAGTATTCAGTCCGCCTCCGCTGGGCTGGGCCATGGTCGAGGGTTGTTCTACCGTCAGACCCCTCACCTGTTCAGTTTCCCCTCCTGTTACAGTGACGACGCCTCCGGGCGAATCAAGCGCGCGAAGGTCCGCCTGACCGGCGCCGATAGTTCCCAGCGTCGTGATATCTACAATGCGGAATCGAAGGCGCGTAACTGCCTGGCCAGTGTTATTGGTGAACTTGCGACGAATAGTAAGAGTTCCAAGGGCACAGTTAGGTCCGCCGCAAGAGTTAGCGGCGCTGTTTCGCACGCGGTTTGGCAAGTTTGCCGATCCGGCTACCGGATCAATAAGCGATACTTTAATCTGGGCGTTACGCTGAATCGGACTAGTCGTACTCTCAGGGCCCGGAGCGCCAAGTGTTGACTGAACCCCGCCATAATTAGCACCATCTGTAGAAACGAACTGAAAATCGGCGGCGTTATCATTAGTGTCCTGCGACAAACCACTCGTCAACTTTCGCACAAAACTGTAGTTGCCGCTGACGGCGCCCGGCGAAATCAGGCCTGCTCCTTCGCGATACAGCGAATCAGCCTCAGTAGTGAATCCAGCAGCATCGAGACGATGAGCTAAATCAATCGAATCCGAACTTGCCGTGGAGAAAATCGCGACTCCGGCGCCGTCAGGAATGTCGCCGGAGTAAAAGGCGTCGGCCGCTGCGTAGGCAAACAGGTTATAGCCTATCCCGCTCCCACCCAGATAATGACCGCGCGCGGGAATCGTTGTGCCGTTGGGAATAACGAAGTTCATCGCCGGATTAGAGGCCCTGACCAACCACCCGTTTGAGCCGTCTGTAACGTTTACCGTAATCCCCTGATTAGTATTATTGACTATCTCGATGAACTCATCAGCGGCAAACAACTCACCACGGAAGCGAAACTCGCTAATCAGAATGTCACCCGCATTCGGAGGCGTCGTGCGGATGAAGTTAACAATGAAGTTTCCGGTGAACGCTCGGAAGCCTGTACCGAAATTTTTGATTTGCGGGAAAAAGCTAAAACCGGCTTGCGACGCGCTGACTGCATAAGTTCCGCCCGATGCCAGTCCGGTAAAGGCATAGTCTCCCGTACCGTCAGTAGTTACCACCGCGGTCGAATTGCCCGTCAGGTTAACAGTGGCGCCGGCAATCGGATTACCTTCAGAGTCCGTCACGCGCCCAGCGATAAAGAGAGCTGCATCGGCAGTGCCGTTGAAGATCAGCGCCATGCCGTTGCGCAACGCGTTCTGATGACATTCAAACTCTGTATAGGTCGTGCCGTTCGCTCTTTGGACGCCCACTGTTACCTTCTTGCCGCCACCTGGAGCCGTGCCGTAGATCACGTCGAAGCGGGCAAGCCCCTCGTAGAGACGAACTTCGAAATTCAGACTACCGGGCACATTGTTAAGAAGAGACGCGCGCCACTCGACGTTAAATACTCGATTGGGAGCGGTGCCGCTAACTGATGTAAAGATTCCCTCGTTAGCGCCGGCGATCGTCAGGTCGCCCCAATGCGGCAGAATTGCATAGTTAAACTGAGGGAGCGGAAAACAGACGTCGGCCTGGCCGTAGTCAGTGTTGTTGCTTACGAACTGCAGGTTGCCGTTAGTGCTTACATTCACTGCGGTGAAGGTCTGGTCATACAAGGTGTAGGAAAAAGGCAGAGTTACCGATGCGGTGCAGTCGTCCAAAGGAACAGGTGAGCCACAATTGAAGACCGTCACCTCAGAAGAGCCGGGCGTAATTACACCTGTCGTTTGCGTCACCTGATAATTTGACCCGAGAGGAATTGCGCCATCGACTTCGACCCCTTTGGGTTGGCGTTGACCGCGCTTGAACTCCTGCGTTCCGCGTCCTTGATTTCTAAATTGCGCCTGCAGCGGCGCTGCCGAAAGTAAAATGAACATTAGCGCCGTCAACAGCGCCAAAGAGAATCGGATAAAAGAGCGCATTCGGATCTCCTGAAATCCTTCGTCGTACTGTTTGTGGAGTTGTCGGACAATATGTCGGTACTGTTGACTACTTGTTGGCGCGAGCGCCGCGAGGTCAGCAGAAGATAACAGAGGCGCGCAAGGTGGTCAAAGGGTTTGATTTGACGCACGCCGAAAACCTGTGAGCTCTCGTGCGGTGATCGCCCAGGCACTAATCGCTTTCATCATTGCTGTGGTGGAGGGGCAAGGCTCTTAAGAATCCGCTCACGAAACACCCTGGCGCTTGCTTTGATCGCTGCTTCATTGAGCGTCAACAGGCGATCGTCGCGCATGACTATCCGACCATTAATGATTACCGTCTCCACGTCAGCAGCTTTGGTGGCGTACACGAGATCTGAGTACAGGTTGTACGAAGGGATCTGATTGAGCGAATCGGCTTCGACGATCACAATGTCCGCGCGCTTTCCAACCTCCAGAGATCCGATTTCCTTCTCGAGGTGCAAAGCTGCGGCACCGCGAATCGTCGCTAACTCAAAAGCCTCCTGCGCGGACATCACCTTCGGATCTCCGCTAAACACTTTATGGAGTTTAGCGGCCGAATCCATTTCCTCCCACATGCTCAGGTCATTATTAGACGCAGCGCCATCCGTCCCCAATCCTAACCGCAAACCTTCCTTGAGCATTTGCGGTACCGGCGCCACGCCGGCTGCCAGTTTCATGTTTGATTGCGGGTTATGAACAACACCGACGCCGCGCTGTTTCAGGATGGTGGAATCTGTACCCTGGGGCCAGACAACGTGGGCCGCAATCACTTTCTCACCAAGGAATCCAATACGGTCAAGATAGGCAATCGGACTCGCACCTTTCGCTTTGACGCTGTCATCCACTTCCCTCTTCGTTTCGGAAATGTGTGTAACGATCGGCGCGCCGGTACGATCGGAAAACGCGCGCGCTGCTTTCAAGTGCTCTTCCGAAACCGTGTATGCAGCATGCGGAGCAATTGCTGCGACAATCAGCTCGTGCCCCTGCCATTTTTTTACGAACTTTTCCACGTAGGCCATGGCCTCGGCATTTGTTTTGTTGTCAGCCACGGGAAAATCGATCACGGTTTCGCCGAGCACTCCACGAACACCGGCCTTTGCTGTTTCCTCCGCGATTGCATCTTCGAAGTAGTACATGTCGCAGTATGTAGTGGTACCGCCACGGATCATTTCCGCCAGACCCAATCGGGTACCTGCGCGAACAAATTCTTCGGTGACGTTCTTTGCTTCGGCGGGAAAGATGTACTTCGTCAGCCACTCCTGAAGGTCGAGGTCATCTGCCAGACCGCGAAAGAGAACCATCGGAATATGGGTGTGACCATTGATCAGCCCGGGAATAATGATTCGTCCGGCTGCATTAATGGTCTGCCGTGCAACATATCCTCTTCTCAGATCGGCTGCAGAGCCGACCGCCACAATCCGTCCGCCTTTAACCGCAATCGCACCGTTCTCGATTACGGCGCGATCGTTGTTCATCGTTACGATCGTGCCGCCCAGAACAAGCAGATCCACCTGGCCGCCACGTTTGCGCGTGGTCTGTGCCGAAGCCTGCGGCAATGAAAAGTTAAGGATCATGGCGCAAAGAGTGACGAGAATCAGATACTTTGACATACGCTTTCTGGTAATACTTTTTCCTTGATTGGTTCTACTCGTGAACCTTCCCACCACTCAGGAACCTGGCGTCAAAGGCCCGCGGCAAGAGCTCCTTAATTGAAACCACCTCGGTTTCGCCTGTCAGGTTAGCCAGCACAACGGTCGCATGTTTGCAAAACTCCCAGATGATCTGGCGACAAGTGCCACAGGGAGGCGTCAACGAGCCTGTGTCCGCAACCACGGCGAGTTCCGTGAACTGCCGTTCTCCTTCGGACAACGCCTTCCAAATCGCCACTCGTTCGGCGCAGACCGTTAGCCCATAGCTCGCGCTCTCAATGTTGCAGCCGATGTATACCTTGCCTTCCAGAGTCCTGACAGCCGCGCCCACGAGAAAGTTTGAGAATGGCGCGACTGATTGCAGGCGGGCTTTCGTAGCCGCCTCAATCAGCGGCCCAAGATTGTGTTCGCTCAATGCTGACCTCCAACTGAGGTCAGTGTGGAAGCCAACCTCTCCCGTATCTTCCCGCTGAGCAAATCAATGCTCACCAGGTTGTGTCCACCTTCAGGAATTATTACATCCGCCTCGCGCTTGGAAGGCTCGACAAACTGCATGTGCATTGGACGCACCGTCGCGAGGTATTGCTCGATGACCGACTCTACCGTGCGTCCTCGTTCTGCGATGTCACGCCGAAGCCTGCGAATAAAACGAATATCGTCAGGCGTGTCCACAAACACCTTGATATCCATCTGTTCCAACAATCGTGGATCGGCGAATATCAGGATCCCTTCCACGATAACGATAGGTTTGGGTTCGACGCGTCGCGTTTCATCCAGACGCATGTGCGTTCGAAAGTCATAAAGGGGCAACTCGATCACCTGGCCCGCTCTGAGCTGGCGAACGTGATTGACAAGAAGGTCGTTATCGAGCGCATCCGGATGATCGAAGTTGGGAAGCTTTCGATAGTCGAGCGGAACATCCTTGAGGTTGCGGTAGTAAGTGTCCTGTTGGATGAAGACAACTTCGCTGGCACTTACCGATTCCAGAATCCGGTTCGCCACCGTTGTTTTGCCGGAACCAGTTCCCCCAGAAATGCCGATTATCATACTCACCAGCTCAATCGCCCTTCGAAACTTTGTGATGATTACTATCGCACAGAACCTGCGTGGTTGGATAAGCGCGGAGGAAGAAAAGACTCAGGTTGCCAGTCTGGAGATTATCCCGCGGAGCAGTTTGGTGAATGTGGCATGCACGCGTTGTCCTGTTTCCATCACTTCTGCATGGTTGATCGGTTCATCGCTGATTCCTGCCGCCATGTTCGTGATGCAGGAAATGCCAAGGACCTCGATTCCCATCTGGCGAGCGACGATTGTTTCCGGAACCGTGCTCATTCCCACTGCATCCGCACCAAGCGCGCGCATCATGTGAATCTCCGCCGGTGTTTCATAACTCGGCCCCGCAAGCGCCGCGTAGATTCCCCGGCGTATCTCGATGCCCATGGAGCGCGCTTCGGCGACCGTGTTTTCCTGAAGTTCTCTCGAGTAGGCTTCAGACATGTCGGGGAACCGCGGTCCGAATCGTTCATCGTTTGGGCCGCGCAACGGGTTATCACCCATCAGGTTCAGGTGATCGCTGATCACCATCAAAGCGCCCTGATTCAATTCAATATCGATTCCACCTGCGGCATTCGTAAGGATCAGGCGCTCTATGCCCAACAGTTTAAAGACCCGAATCGGAAATGTTACTTCTTCGAGCGTGTAGCCTTCGTAGTAGTGAACCCGACCCTGCATTGCGATGACGGGGACGTCGGCAACTTTGCCGATCACCAGCCGCCCCGCATGACCTTCGGCGGTGGAAGTTGCAAAGCCGGGAATCTCCGCATAAGGGATTGCTATCGCTTCCTCAAACTCATCAGCGAAGCCTCCGAGTCCACTACCGAGTACCAGAGCTACCTGTGGTTTGAGGTTGGTGCGGCCGCGAATAAGACGCGCCGCCTGCTCGGCGCGCGCATAGACGTTTGAAACTGCTGGTCCTTCAGCCATGATCCTGTTAGAGATTGCGACGAGTGCTAGCGCTCCTTTTCATACGGTATTCCCAGCGCTTTGGGCGGACGCGATGAGCCGATGAAACCAGCCAGAACGATTATGGTCAATACGTATGGAACCATCTGAATAAACTGAATGGGAATGTCATCGCCAGATGGAAGTTTAACTACTCCCTGCATCTGGATCGTAACCGCCTCAGTGAATCCAAATAACAGGCAGGCCAGCATGGTTTGCACCGGCCGCCACTTGCCAAAAATCAGCGCGGCGAGGGCTATGAAACCGCGTCCTGACGTCATGTTCCTGGTAAACAGCGACGACTGGCCGATCGACAAGTACGCTCCCCCGAGTCCGGCCAGAATTCCTGAAAGCAGCACTCCGGAGTATCTCATCCGCGCGACGCGCACGCCGGCCGCATCAGCTGCTTCCGGATTTTCACCAACGGATCGCAGGCGTAAACCGAACGGCGTTTTATAAAGCACGTACCAGGTGAGCGGGACAAGCACGAAAGCGACTACGATGGGGGTCCAGGGAATCAACTGATCTTTCGGTAACTGCGGCGTTGAGCCGGACGAAAGGAAGAATGCGCCGCTGAGAAACGGCGGTAAGCCGATCATCAAAATGTTAATGGCTGTACCAGTCACTACCTGATCGGCGCGAAAACGGATGCAAGCTACGGCATGGATCGCCGCGATCAGCATTCCGGCGCCCATGCCCGCGAGCAAGCCAATAAACGGATTCCCCGCCGCGTAGGTTACTGCCGCCGCAGTGAACGCTCCGGCCAGCATCATTCCTTCAAGGGCGATGTTGATCACGCCCGAGCGCTCCGAGAAGAGTCCGCCAAGCGCTGCCAGGATCAAAGGCGTCGACAAACGAATGGTTGACCAGATCAAAGCTATCGTAAAGATATCGGCCATAGTGCTCTCCGCCGCTTACACTTTCGAGCGTTTCAGCATCCCCCACTTCGCAAAAGGCCCACGGAAGAAAGCCTCCGCGGCTACGAATAAGATTATTGTTCCCTGCAAAACCTGAACGATGTCCTTCGTAACGTATTCCGTGAAAGCATCAACGGGAATCCCGCCGCGCTGAAGCACCGCGAACAACAACGCTGCCAGGATGACACCCACTGGATGGTTGCGTCCCAGCAAAGCCACCGCGATTCCAGTGAAACCGTAGTTATCAGAGAAGCCATCGTAGTAGCGATGGCGATACCCGAGCACCTCGTTAATGCCAACCATACCAGCAAGGGCGCCGGAGATGGTCATGGCAATAATGATTTGCTTGCGAACCGAGATGCCGCCGTACTCCGCTGCGCTGGGATTAGCTCCCGTGGCGCGCAATTCATACCCCCACTTGGTGCGCCAAAGGAAAAGGTAAACCAACAAGCAACAAAGCAGGGCTAGAAGAAATGAAATATTTAGCGGAATGAACTGCGGCATCCCGGGGATGAACTTGCCGAGACGCATAATGTTGGCGTTGGATCCTATCTCCGCCGTCTGCATGATTGGATCCCCGGGAATCTTGTAGTGATATTGGGTGAAGTAGCTGGCCAGCGCGACGGCTATGAAATTCAACATGATCGTGTTGATAACTTCATGCGATCCAAAGCGCGCCTTCAATACACCCGGAATCCCTCCCCAAATTGCGCCGACAGCAATAGCCGCAATAAAACAGAGGGGCAATAGCAGCACGATCGGCAGGTTCGCAATGGGCGCGTTTACAACTTCTCCGGCCCCGTTTCGAATGAACACGCCGCCAAATTCAATGCCAACCCAGGCGGCGGCAAATGCTCCCACGTACAGTTGTCCTTCAGCGCCGATATTGAGCAGGCCGCAACGAAAGGCGAGGGCCACGGCAAGCCCGGTAAAGATCAAAGGCGTCGCATAAAAGAGCGTGTAGCCTACGCCAACTGGCCAGGACAAGGCGCTGCCAAAGAGCAGCGCGTACGCCTGCAAGGGGTTATCGCCGACAAGGAGGATTAAAATCCCACCGACAATAAAGGCTGCGACAACGGCGATCAGGGGAAAGAGGAGTTCTTTAAAAAGGCTCATCGGATCCTAAATGAGATTTGTGGGTCTTTTTTTTTGAACTTAGTACTTTGTTCTTTGTTCTTTGATGTTTGAACCCGCTTGAAGGCCAGGCTAGTAATTGAAGCGAGCCGGGATAGCGAACAAAGTACAAAGAACTAAGTTCAAAGAACATCAACTAAAACCAAATACCGTGTTAGTGGCCGCGCGTCATCAACAAACCAATTTCTTCGATAGTGGCCACCTTTGGATCGACCTCGCCGACAATTCGTCCCTCGTGAATGATTAGTAAGCGATCCGCCAGCGACGTCACCTCTTCCAGTTCTGCCGACACCAGCAACACCGCACACCCAGCATCGCGCAGGGCAACCAATTTACGATGGATAAACTCAATAGCTCCGATGTCAACTCCCCGAGTAGGCTGCGAAACTAGTAGTAGTTTTGGGTCAACCTTGAATTCCCTGCCGATAATCAATTTCTGCTGGTTACCGCCGGAGAGGGCTCGAGCCGGTAGGTCGGGATTTGCCGGGCGAACATCAAACCCTTCGATAATCTCTTTCGCGCGACCGCGCACCGCAGCGCTGTCATGAAAAATTCCGGCATAACCGACGATCGGTTTGCGGTAGTGGACACCCAGGATCGCGTTCTCAGTGAGGTCGAATTCCAGCAGCAGTCCGCGCCGGTGTCGATCTTCAGGGATGTGTGCAATTCCCAATTCACGGCGCAAACGAGCACTCTCACGCACGAGGTTTCGATCCCCAAACCGGATTTCGCCGGATAGCTGCGATGGATTGACCAGCCCAGCCAGTGCTTCAATCAACTCGGTCTGCCCATTGCCCTCCACGCCGGCAATTCCCAGAATTTCACCCCGGCGCACTTCAAAGGAAATATTGCTGACGCGCTTAGTACCGTCGGCTTTACTTACCGAAAGGTCCTTAACTTTCAATTGCGGCTCGCCAACCCTGGCTTCCGGCTTTTCAACACGTAACAGTACTTCGCGGCCGACCATTAAGCGCGCTAACTCCGCAGCGTTGGTTTCTTTCGTCTGCAGCCGGCCCACCACCTTGCCATCTCGCATCACCGTAACCTCATCCGAAATCGCCAATACTTCCGAAAGCTTATGCGTAATGATGACTACCGTTTTCCCCTGCTCGCGCATGCGGCGCAGAATCGCAAAAAACTCTTCCACCTCCTGCGGTGTCAAAACGGCGGTCGGCTCGTCGAGAATCAGTAGGCGTGCGTGACGATAGAGCGCTTTGAGAAGCTCGACGCGCTGTTGCTGTCCCACCGAAAGATTCTCGATAACCGCATTTGGGTTAACGGCTAACTTAAATTCTTCGGAGACCCGCCGAATTTCGATACTGGCTTTGGCAAGATCGAGGGCGACGGCGTTCCCAGGCTCGGCGCCGAGGACTATGTTCTCCGCCACGGTCATGGTGTCGACCAGCATGAAGTGCTGGTGAACCATGCCGATCCCCAGGGCGATTGCGTCATGAGGTGAGGCAATCTCTTGAACCTGACCGTCCACGAGGATCTCGCCGCCGTCTGCCTTGTAGAATCCATAGGCGATGCGCATCGCCGTGGACTTTCCTGCGCCATTCTCGCCAACGATGGCGTGAATTGTCCCAGGCTTGACGACAATGTTGATGTGATCGTTCGCCAGGACGTCGCCAAAGCGTTTGGTAATATTTCTTAATTCAATCACGTCTGGTCTTTGGTCTTTGGCCTTTGGTCTTTGGAAATCAAGGGCGAAGTGATAACTAAAAGTCTCTCCGACTAGGGCAGCGATTTTCGTTCAAACGTACCAATCGAGCGGAGATAAGCATTAAGCTTTGGACCTAGTTCCTTCATCATTGGAAGAAGTTCTTGTACCTGTTTTTCAGTCAACAGCTTGCGGCTATATGCACGCCGTAACCTGTTTCGTCTCATACAGTGAGCCACGGGAGATTCTCAAGAACCGACGAAGCTCCGGCTCCGTCCCCCGGCTGCTGCCTTTGGCTATGTTGGCTCCAACGCTGTCAGCCGCTCGTACTAGTTGTTTACCCAGCGTATCTTTTGCTAACACTTCCCAGCGGACCACGACTTTCCAGATCTGATCAGCCAGCTTTTCGGACCACTTGTAGATGTCAAGATTTTCAAAGTTAGTCTTTTCCATTGTGAGGAACCTAAAGGAATAGATAAAGCCACGTTCCAACCAATCAAAGACCAAAGGCCTAAGACCAAAGACCATTATTTCATCATCGCATCCGTTACCTTGATTTCTCCGGCTATGATTTTCTTTCGAGCTTCTTCAACCTGCTGGATCGCATCCCGCGGGATCAGCGGCTTCTTGTTGTCATCCATTGCGTTGTTTTCGTCCATCGCATAGCCGACGCCGTCCTTATCAAGACCGTAGACATGAAAACCGGCTTTGAACTGTCCGTTAACTACATCGTTAATAATGTCGTAGACGGCGTTGTCTACCCGCTTAACCATGCTCGTAAGCACGAATCCCGGTTTGACCATATTTTGGTTGGCATCAACCCCGATAACAAAATGCGTAGCGCGCCCATCCCTCTTGCCCTGTTGCTCCACCGCGTCAAATGCGCCGAGACCTGAGTTGCCTGCCGCGGTAAAGATCACGTCAGCGCCTTTGCTGATTTGCGCAAGGGCGATTTCCTTACCTTTTCCAGGATTGTTCCAGGCAGCATCAGTAACCCCGACATAGTTTGGGATCACGCGAATGTTGGGATTCACAGCGCGCGCGCCTTCCTCATAGCCTTCTTTAAACCGATGAATCAGGCCTATGTCCATGCCGCCAAGAAATCCAATCGTTCCCGTCTGCGAGGTCTTGGCCGCCATCATGCCCACGAGGTAAGAACCCTCGTGTTCCTTGAAAACCAGCGAAGCTACGTTGGGAAGATTGCTCACGCCGTCGACGATGGCAAAACGAATGTTCGGGTAGTCCCTGGCTACCGATTCGATGATCGGAGTTTGGGCGAACCCAATCCCGATGATGAGGTCATAGTTTCGTTCAGCGAAAGCCCGCATTGCCGGTTCAATCGAAGTTGGATTACCGGGTTCGATGTCTCGCAGCAGGATTTTGAGAGCCGGCTTGCCACAAGATGTCCCATCAGGCCAGGTGCCGGTTGCGGCACATTTAGCTCCTGCCCAGGCGGCGGCGTTGAAAGACCGATCGTCTTTGCCGCCAATATCGAAAACGATCCCGACGCGAATTTTAGATTTGTCTTCTGAGCCATAACTCTGGCTGCTACAAGCGCAGGCGACTGCGGCGAGAAGTAGCAAACCAGCCAACAAGTAAATCCGGCACTTCATTCGTTTATCACTTCCTTAATCAGTTCGGGTCGCTCACCGCGAAACTCTTCATCGATTCGGTACGCAGCAAGTATTCTCGCAACCGCATCCCGACCTTTGCTTGCGTTGCCGCCATAAACAGTTCCGATTGGTTCACCAGGTTCAACTTTGTCGCCAATCGATTTGTCGGCAACAAAACCAACAGCCGGATCTATCTTATCCTCGATCCGCACGCGCCCTCCGCCTAAGGCAGCGATCGCGTGTCCAATCTCAGTAGTTTCAATCTCAGTAATGAAACCGGAGCGCGGCGATTCTACCTTAAACGATTGACCCGCCAAAGGAAGAAAGGCGCCGGGATCATCGCATACGCGCGCATCGCCGCCCTGGGCCACAACGTTCTGCCGGAAACATTCCAGAGCCGCACCCGAATCAAGAGCCTGTTGCAAACGCGACTGCGCGGCAGCGAGTGAATCAGCCACTCGAGAGAGAGCAAGCATGTGTGCCGCCAGCTCCAGCGAAAGATCCAACACCGGGCGCGCACCGGGTTGCGCTTCACTGCACAGCAGTTCGATGCATTCTTTTACTTCGATCGAGTTCCCGACCGCCCTTCCCAGCGGTTGGTTCATATCGGTCAGAAGCGCTCGGGTGCGGATGCCGCAGGAGTTTCCCGTCTTCACAAGCGCTTTTGCCAGGGCGCGCGCTCGCGTTTCATCACGCATGAAAGCGCCGGAGCCAACCTTGACGTCAATTACCATCGCATCCAAACCGGCCGCTCCCTTTTTCGAAATGATCGAAGCTACGATTAACGGGATCGCTTCTACTGTTGCAGTGGCGTCGCGGAGCGCATACATCTTCTTGTCCGCGGGCGCCAACTCAGCGGTTTGACCCGCCATCGCATACCCTACCTGCTCCAGCACGCGTTGAAACTCCTTCGTTGAAAGGTCAACACGATAACCCGGGATGGATTCGAGTTTGTCGAGAGTACCTCCGGTGTGGCCCAGGCCGCGTCCGGAGATCATCGGGACGCAAACGCCGCAAGCGGCAACTAGCGGCGCAATAATCAGCGACGTTTTGTCGCCAACACCGCCCGTTGAATGCTTGTCAGCCTTTGGCTTGGAGATGCTGGAGAAATCCAGCGTAATCCCGGACTGCAGCATCGCCTCAGTCAGCGCCTGTTGCTCGGCCTCGTTCATGCCGTTCAGGTAGATCGCCATCAGCAGAGCGCTGATCTGGTAATCGGCGATCTCGTCATGGGTGACGCCCGCAATGAAGAAATCGATCTCTTCACGCGATAGCGGCTCACCATCACGCTTCTTACGAATGACATCCTGAGGTCTCATACACTTCTGTGCGAACCCGCAGTTTCCTTGCCAGCAACCAAAGGCAGACAAACAGTCCTGAATAAAGAAACGAGTTTACTGCAATGGGGAAAGCCAATAGGCCAGGATTGGTCGCGTAGAGATCTGGACTCCACGGAAGGACGAAACAAATGATGATCCCCGGCGACAGGAAGTACTTCATGAGCTGATCGACAGGTTCGAATATCCTTTTATTCGGTTCGCTGTTGCAGAAGAAGGCAATTTGGAAGATCGTAAGTCCACAAAACACCCCCGCCGAAATTACTAGTAGCTTCTTTTCATTAGCGATTAACATTTTCAAGGAGAACGATCGCCTGGGTTGTTACTGCAAGACCTTGTCCTACTGCGTCCAATCCCTCGCCTGTCTTTGCCTTGACACTGACGCAACCAAGTTCGACTCCGAGAGTGGCAGCAATGTTCTGGCGAATGGAGAGCATGTAGGGCCGAAGTTTAGGCTCCTCGAGTATTATCGTTGCGTCCAGATTAACAATGCGCAGACCACGTTCGTGCGCCAGCCACATGACGCGCGAGAGTAGTTGCAGGCTGTCAGCGTCCTTCCATCGCTCATCGCGGTCGGGAAAATGAACCCCAAGATCGCCTTCGCAGATTGCGCCCAGAATGGCATCAGCAATAGCGTGAGTCAGGGCGTCTGCATCTGAATGCCCCTCTGCACCACGGGCCGCTGCCACGTGCACGCCACCAAGAATAAGTGGGCGGCCTTCAACCAGGCGGTGGGTGTCGTTGCCAATGCCGATGCGGAACATTCTTAACCACGAACGTTGGACTTGCTTAATTCAACCTGAAGATTTGCTTTGTTCTTTGTGCTTTGTACTTTGTTCTTGGAGCTTGTCTACTCGTTCCTCTCGTCTGGTTCCAGCTGAGCACCGTCAGAAAAACCAAAGCACTAAGTACAAAGTTCAAAGCTCCCTTGTCATCATCGCCTCGGCGATAACGAGATCTTCCGGATGCGTAATCTTAATGTTTCTCGAACTGCCTTCAACAATCGTCACCTTCACGCCCAGACGCTCCACCAACGAACTCTCGTCTGTCAGCGCGGTATCCAACTCATCAACCTTTCGGAAAGCCATCCGCAGCAGCGGATAACGAAAGCATTGGGGTGTGAGGGCGCGGCGCAAACTCTCCCGCGGCATTGTTTTCACCACCGCTCCATGCCGGACTTCCTTTACTGTGTCTACCTCAGCGGCAACCAGAATCGCAGCGCCATCAAGCTCGGCTGCGGCAACCGTTTGCGCGATCTCATCGGGCGTTACAAAAGGACGACTACCGTCGTGCACAGCCACGATATCCACAGCAGCCGGATCTAAAGCCTCAAGCCCACGTAAGACTGATGCAGCCCGCGTTGCCCCTCCGGGAACAACGCCGCGCAGCTTTCGCAACTCGTATTCGTTGGCAAGAGAGCTGAAGCCGGCTACATCAGTTTCCGGTAAGACTAAGATAATTTCTTGAATTGCGTCACACTTCTCGAAGGCTTTGAGAGTGTGAATTATGACTGGAGTCCCTGCGAGTTCCAGGAATTGCTTGGCTCGCTTGCTGCCCATCCGCTTGCCCTGCCCGGCGGCAGCAATGATTGCGACATTCATACGACGAAGTGATGGGTGACAAGTGCTGGTTGATGGGTAAGAAGCTGTCTCTGTTGGGAACTTTCCTTACCTATCACCCATTACCGATCACCCATCACCGTCTTATTCCATGACAGGTTCACTGTCGGAGATGCGAACCGGACCGGGCGTACTGCGTGAGTCACGAGGTTGGCGGCGCGCCGCTCCGTTCGTGCGATGCTCCCCATTCCCGTTCTCAGCGTCTTCCCAAAGACGTCCAAAGATCATCTTACCGGCGGTTGTTTGCAGCACGCTGGTAACTGCAATGTCCGCATTTTTGCCAATCAGCTTCCGCGCATTATCAACGACCACCATCGTGCCGTCGTCAAGGTAGGCAACGCCCTGGTTGTATTCCTTACCCTCCTTGAGAATGAAGACGCGCATCGCTTCACCCGGCAGCACGACCGGTTTTAAGGCATTCGCCAGTTCGTTGATGTTTAGCACGCTGACGCCGCGCAGTTGTGAGACCTTATTGAGATTGAAGTCATTGGTCACGATTACCGCATCCAATTGCTTGCCAAGTTCAATCAGCTTCAGGTCGACCTCGCGAACGGAGGGGAAATCCGTTTCCACTATCTGAATGTCGAGGGAGCTGTTGTTCTGAAGTCTATGCAGCATGTCCAGACCACGGCGGCCACGCTGGCGCTTGGATGAATCGGGAGAGTCGGCGACCTGTTGCAGTTCACGAAGAATAAACTGAGGAATAATTAGCGAGCCGGTGAGAAAACCAGTTTCCGCGACGTCGGCGATGCGCCCATCGATAATCACCGATGTATCGAGAATCTTTAGATCACGACGAGAAGCCTTCTCGGTAAGGATGCCACCCAACGCTGAGAGTTCAAGATAGTCGCCCTTCGCGGCGCCGACCATCAATCCTACGTAAGCCATGAAAAACGTCAGCGCAAGGGTAACAAATGTCTTGACTTCAGGCGCCACCGCCATCGACTCCTGCCGGCTGATCAAAGAACCGATCAAAAACGCACCGATGATTCCCATGATCGAGCCGACCGCGGCTCCTATCAAGGTCTTAAGTGTGGCGCGTCGAATCCGAAGTTCAAAGAGAATGATACAAACGGCGATCAAGGCGCCAACGCCCGCAGAGATCCATCGATCCCCATTGATTGGTCGAAGCACATAACCTGCTGCTACCAAAATGGCGGTAAAGACGAGCCGGATGATGACGACATCGGCATGCATAACGGTCGAATATTAACACGGCCTTAACGTGGCAGTCACCAAAAACCTTTTGTGACTGAACGTTTTAGCATTCTTCCTTCAAGTATTGACTAAGCAAACATCCCCCCTGAACCTTCACTGAGAATCTTCGGCCAAATCGCTGCAAGTTGCGGGAGTATACTGTCTTCTGTCCCGGCAGAATCCAGCCGCCTTAATTAGAACCTCCTGCGAATTACGCATGGTTAGATCGAACCGACCGGGCGGGTTAGCGTAAAGAAGGAACCGGGCACTACCCAGGCAGACGTATCGCGCCGCTACGCCTCGCTTGCGAACCTTTTCAATGACGCAACATTTGAACTTACAGGAGTGGTTTGCCGGCATTGACATCTATCTGTTCGACCAGTTGCTGAAAGGCCGACTCAGTCCTGACATGCGGCTCCTCGATGCCGGCTGCGGCGACGGTCGTAATCTCATTTACTTTTTCAAGACCCGGTATAACGTTTTCGCTGTTGATCAGTCCGCTGAAGCGATTGCGCAGGTGAGGAACCGGGCCTCGTTGCTGGCTCCTCATCTGCCCTCTGACAATTTTCGTGTTGGCCCGGTCGAAAGGATGTCATTCGATGTTGCCAGCTTTGATGTGGTTATCAGCAGTGCCGTGCTTCATTTCGCCAGGGACGAAGAACATTGGTCAGACATGGTAAAAGAGATGTGGCGGGTTCTGGCGCCTGGCGGAATCTTTTTCGCGCGACTCGCGTCCACCGCCGGCATCAGTGATGAAATAAAACAAATCGAGGGGCGACGCTATCACCTTCCGGATGGAAGCGACCGGTTCCTCGTCGATGAGGAAATGCTTCTGGCAATGACAACGAGGCTCGGCGGGGAGTGGCTTGAGCCGTTAAAGACCGTGCTGGTTCATCACGCGCGCTCCATGTCGAACTGGTGTTTGCGGAAAACCTGAGACACCTCCAATTCCGGCTCTCAGCTTGCACATTGGCGTGAAAGCACGTAATTAGAAGTCTATGAACTCGTTCCGTTCCCCCGCTATGGTTACCCTGTCCACTTTCAAGAAGCACGGGCTTGAGAACTCAAGGAACTCCCGAGCGGTACACAACAACACTGGAGGAGTGAAGATCATGAAGAATAATTTCAAGCTGTTGCAGCGTTCGACGAATCTGTTGATTCTAATTGCTCTCATCGCCGGAAGTGTTCTGCCGACTTTCGGCGCAGGCCAACGGCGACGCAGACCAAGAGCACGAAGGCCGGCTGTCGCGATCACGTATTACACCGTGCCGGCCGACACTGTCATCCGCGTCCGTCTCAACGAGGAATTGAATTCGAGAAACGCACGTGTTGGCGATCGCTTTTCCACCACCGTAACTGAACCGGTTCACAGCGGGGGCGCTGAAGTGATTCCAGTGGGAAGCAAGATCTGGGGCCGCGTTAATACGGTTAAGCGCGCCCAGCGCCGTTCACCCGGAAGCATTGATGTCAGCTTTGCATCTGTCGCGCTGCCAAACGGGAGGACAGCTGTAATCAACGGCTCTCTAAGCAGCCTGCAGGCGGATGATATAAACGCCGACAACGAGGGCACGGTTGAAGGAACCGGCAATCGTAAACGTGACGCGGTCTTTATCGGCGGCGGCGCGGCGACCGGAGCGCTCATCGGTGCAATTGCGGGCGGCGGTAAAGGCGCCGGAATCGGCGCACTCATTGGGGGCGGACTCGGCACGGCCGCGAGGGTTTACGAAAAAGAGAAAGAAGCTGAAGTTAAGTCCGGAACTGAGTTTGGTGTGATTCTTAATCGGAGCGTCCGCCTGCCGGCTGGCACTGTCCGCTAGGGCGTTGCTCAAGCGATCAGAGGAGAAGAACGATGCCTACCGCCCCGGCGCTCTTCCGCGTCATCCTGCAAGTGTCGGATCTGGATCAGGCTGAAGAGTTTTACGGAAAGCTGCTCAGCGATCGGGGCAGAAGAATACCTTACGCTTCGCGTCACTATATCGACTGTGGGCCGGTAATTCTGGCCCTCGTCGATGTAACCGCCGGAGGAGAACAAGCCAGGCCGCTACCCGACAAGATCTATTTCGCCGTGGATAGGCTTGAAGAGGTGTATGAACGCGCCAAAGAAATGAACTGCCTCTCCGATGAAGATGTTCACGGCGCGAGCGCGGGAGAGATTGTTGTGCGCCCCTGGGGCGAGCGCTCATTCTATGTAAAGGATCCCTGGGGCAACGCACTTTGCTTTGTGGATGGGACGACACTCTTCACGGGAAAGCAGTAGACAGTCGACAGTAGTGCTGACTACTGACTACTGGCTCCTGTCTACTGACTACTGGCTCCTGTCTACAGTGCAGTCTACCGTCTACTGACTACTCTTGAAATGGTTGGCCAAAAAGCATCAGAATTACAACCCACTTTCTTCAATACACCACTCGACTTTGGCAAATGGCTGGCAAGAAATCACGCCAGCGCCACGGAGTTGTGGGTCGGCTTTCACAAAAAGGATTCTGGTAAGCCCAGTATCACCTGGCCCGAATCTGTTGACGAGGCGTTGTGCTACGGCTGGATCGACGGGATCCGAAAGAGTCTGAATGAAACCAGTTACAAGATCAGATTTACACCACGACGAGCACGCAGCGTCTGGAGTGCGGTTAACATTAAGCGCGTCGCTGAACTGACCAAGAAAGGCCGTATGAAGGCAGCCGGTGAAAAGGCCTATGCTGCTCGATTGGAAAATAAGTCCGGTATCTACGCCTACGAGCAACGAACGCCGCAACTTCCTGAAGCTTACGCGAAGGAATTACGAAAGAACAAAGTGGCGGCAAAGTTTTTCGAGTCGCAACCGCCTTCCTATCGCAAGATGGCGATGTGGTGGGTCGTAAGCGCAAAGCAGGAAGAGACTCGACTCAAACGACTGCGAAAGCTAATTGAAGAATCAGCCCAGGGCCGGCGCGTGTAAACTACGAGGCGGCCCTCTACCTGCAAACATTTAACGATCCAAAGCACTCGCAGCAGTGAACGACTGTCAAACAATTGACGAAAGGCCTTTCGCGCACGATCGTCAAAAGATTGCGATTTTCAATTCGGCTCGGCCACAACCTCAGGTTTGACCGTGAGCACACCTCTACCCATCATTGCGGGCGTCGCCCCGAGTAGCCAGACGCTTCCGGCGGGTCAATGGAAAACCGTTCTCGATTTTCTCATTGAACACTATCCGAGGATCACTTGCGAAACCTGGACTTCGCGGATGTCAAAGGGCGTGGTTGTAGATGAAGCGGGACTGCGTTTGAATCCTGCAAGCTCTTACCGGATCGGCGCTCGCATCTTCTATTACCGCGAGCTTGAGCATGAAACTCGAATCCCCTTCGCCGAAGTCATCATCTATCAGGACCATGATCTCCTCGTCGTCGACAAACCTCATTTTCTCCCAGTCGTTCCCTCGGGGCGCTACCTCCAGGAAACGCTTCTTGTGCGGTTGCGAAATCAGGGCCAGCCGGATGTCCTGGTTCCTGTCCATCGCCTTGATCGCGAAACCGCAGGCATTGTGCTCTTTTCTCTTAATCCAAAGACTCGAGGTCATTACACGTCGCTGTTTCGTGAACGGAAAGTTAGAAAAGTCTACGAAGCTTTGACGCCGGCGATTTCTGGCAGTTGCCGAGATCTTCCCACAACGCGGCGGAGTCGGATTGTTTCCGGGGAACCGTTCTTTCGCATGCGGGAGATTCCGGGAAAGCCAAATGCCGAAACGGATCTTAAACTACTCGAGCAGGAGGACGGCTTCGCGCGGTTTGAGTTGCTCCCGCGCACAGGAAAGAAGCATCAACTACGCGTACACCTGGCGGCATTAGGAATTCCCATCCTCAACGATCGACTGTACCCGGACGAAGTCTTCGTCGCACATTCGGATCGCCAGGATGATTTCTCCAAACCGTTACAGCTCTTGGCACGCTCGATTGAATTCAGCGACCCCTTAACCGGCAGCGAGAGATTTTTTGAGAGTAACAGGAGACTAGGACAAGAGAGCAAGCCGCGGATTACGCAAATAGACGCGGATTAGGCATTGAAAAGAGAGCCGGACGCTTGCTCACAGTGACTGGGTTTACGGTTTGATGTGTTCTGGTCAGCGTTCATCCGCGTAATCCGCGGCTGATTGCTTCTGACTGGTGTTCATCCGCGGCTGGTGTCCTTTGCCATTCCATTTCGGGAGGTAGACTTGAATCCAGCATTCATCATCGCCGGCGTTCTTATCGTTCTCGCGCCACATTGGACGCTGCAAAGCAGTGGTGTAACGGCGCGGCTGCGGGGCGTGAGCGCCGTCAGCGATCGCGTCGCCTGGGCCAGTGGTTCGGACAGCACAATATTGCGGACAACGGATGGCGGAACAACCTGGCAAAAGTTAACCGTCACTTCAGACAAGCTCGACTTTCGCGACATCGATGCCGTTGACGCGCGAACTGCTTACACTCTTTCGATCGGCAATGGCGACGCTTCGCGCATTTACAAAACCACCGACGCCGGAGCCACCTGGACGCTTCAATTCAAGAACGACGATCCGAAAGGGTTTTATGACTCGATGTCTTTTTGGGACGCCGATCACGGAATCGTCATAGGCGATTCAATCGATGGTCAGTTCTGCATCCTGACAACCGATAATGGTGGCCGGATTTGGAAACGCGTGCCGTCAACCTCTCTGCCGGCGGCGCTGCCGAATGAAGGAGCATTTGCGGCAAGCGGTACAAACATTTCACTCGTGGGGCCGGCGCACGCCTGGATCGCCACCGGTGGCGCCAGCAAGTCGCGCGTACTCCGGACAAGCGATCGCGGTCGTACCTGGAAGATTTCCGATACGCCAATCAATGCTGGTTCATCTACAGGCGCCTTCTCGATCGCTTTTCGTGACGCGCGCCACGGTGTAATTGTCGGTGGCGATTACACAAAAGAAGGAGAGGCGATCGAGAACCTGGCGCTAACAAGCGACGGGGGCATCACCTGGTCGTTAGGAAAAGGGCTCTCCGGTTATCGCTCAGTTGTGGCTTACGTCCCTGGCCGCGGAAGATCCAAAGTCAGGACTATCGTCGCGGTCGGGCCTTCCGGCGCTGACTACTCAACTGATGATGGTCATAGCTGGCAACAACTTGAGGGTCCCGGTTTCGATACGCTGAGTTTTGTCCGAAGCGGTCAAAGTCAAATTGTAGGCTGGTCAACCGGGAAAGACGGCGCTATCGGAATGCTGACCTTTAAGTGATTCGGAAACTTCGACTTGGCTTCTGCCAGTGCGGCCCGGTTTAATGGCGGCGCTTGCCGTCTCGGAAGTAGCGCTTATGAAACTCCTTCTGGGGCGCGGCTTTGCCGCCTGATGTGAGGCGGTGGCTTTGCCCCACCATTAATTCCGCTATGGAGTTTGGGCTGTGCCCTTACCGTCACCTTGTCTCTCGAGGACTTCGGATATTCCAAACCGAGGGCGGAGCCCCGCGGAATTTTAGAGTTGCTGCCGGCGGGGCAAAGCCACCGCCTCACATCAGGCGGCAAAGCCGTCTCTGAGCAGTCGCACAACTCGACGCTCTATTCCTTCGGAACCCTGTTGAGATTCGGGTGATTGTTTGAAGAAGTCTCGTCTTGTACGTTGCGTCGTTTACGACGCTAGCCCGAAGGGCAACTAGGCCAGCCGTTTTACGGCTGGTTTAAGGCACACCCAATTGTGGAGGCCGCTTCAACGGTCTTGCGATAAAAGGCCGCTAAAGCGGCCCCGGAAGGTTTACGCAGTTGAACCAGCCGTAAAACGGCTGGCCTATTCGCCCTTCGGGCTAGCGTCCTGAAGGACGCATTCATTGCCGAAGTTCTACCATTGGCGATGTGCGTTTCCACCTTCTCGAGTTTCGAGCTTTCGGTGCCGTCCTCTTTTGATGCTACTTGCACAATCCCACCTGGCAACGGCACAATCTCGCATTTAGCTACAACCTGAATTATCGAAGCCATTCAGCATGAACCAATATGAAGTAGACCGCCGCGGATTCATTCGTTCTGCCTTGAGTGCAGGCGCGGTGGTTATGGCCGACGCGGCTTTACCGTCGTCACGTTCTTTTGCGGCCGAGGTTCTTAACCTTGCAATCGCAACCGAGCAGAAGCGCCGCTTTGCTCCGGTCAAAGTTTCACGCAGTCGTCTCATCCGTACTTTGGTTGGCCTGAGGCCGTTTCGCTCCGAAGGGTTTGTGGTCGAGGCCGAACTGTTCAGGGAAAAACTTTTAGTCCATAACTACGGGCATTGTGGCGCAGGCGTCACGCTCTCGTGGGGCACATCCTCGCTGGCCGTCGATCTGGCGCGGGATTTTGTTAAGCATCCAAATCATCAGCAACCTTTGCCGTGCTCGGATGTGGTGTAATGGGACTCTCTACCGCGCGTTTGCTGCAGCGTCAATTACAAGGGCCGCGCAGTTCGGTCACGATCTACGCCAAGAGCCTGCCGCCCGATACGACGTCCAACGTAGCCGGCGCGTTTTGGTTTCCCACCTCGGTATTCGATCCGCAAAAGATCACCACAAAGTTTTCTGACCAGTTCCGTCAAGCTTGCCTGCTCTCAAACAAAGCTTTTCAAACACTCGTGGGAGCAGACTACGGAGTTCGTTGGATAGAAACGTACCAACTGCTAAGCGGCGAGGCGGCTTTGGCGCGGGAATTGGATGGTGGGGCGCAACTCTATCCCGAGACGGTAACTCATAAGAATCCAAAACGATATTTTGGTGTCGAATACGTGCGGCAGTTCAATACGATGATGATCGAACCTCAAGTCTACTTGAACGCCTTGCTGCGCGATTTTTACATCGCGGGTGGAAAGATCGTCATTAAGGAATTTCAAAGCAGAGACGAAGTTATGGAACTGCCCGAATCGGTGATCTTCAACTGCACCGGACTGGGAGCAAGAGCTCTTTTCAACGATCAAAAGTTGTTTCCTGTTCGTGGCCAACTGGAAGTGCTGCTGCCACAACCGGAAATTGATTACTGTTACCTTGGCGGATCGGGATATATGTTTCCTCGTCGCGATGGGATCATTCTTGGCGGGACCTGGGACCGCGAAAGATGGGAACTTGAACCAGACGCCGAGCAAACAACCGGGCTCCTCGAGGCGCATGCAGAAATAATGAAACGACTCAAGCGGTGAGAGTTGTAGGGGCAAGAGAAACTAATCTATGAGCACTGAAGTAAATAAAGTCATCTATTCAATGGTCGGCGTCAGCAAGTTTTACGACAAGAAGCCGGTTCTGAAAGACATTTATCTCTCCTATTTTTACGGCGCCAAGATTGGCGTCATCGGCCTCAACGGGTCGGGCAAATCGTCTTTGCTGCGCATCCTTGCCGGCGTCGACAAAGAGTTCAATGGAGAAACTGTAATCTCGCCGGGTTTTACAGTCGGTCATCTGGAACAGGAACCGTTGATCGATGATTCGCGCACGGTGCGCGAAGTCGTCGAAGAGGCAGTGCAGGAAACTGTCAACCTGTTGCAGGAGTTCGAACAAATAAATGCCAAATTCGCCGAAGAAATGTCAGATGATGAGATGAACGCGCTACTCGAACGCCAGGGTGTGGTGCAGGAAAGACTTGATCAACTCGACGCGTGGGACCTTGATTCACGTCTCGAAATGGCGATGGACGCGCTTCGTTGTCCGCCTCCGGAGACGCCGGTCAAAGTGTTATCGGGAGGTGAACGGCGTCGCGTAGCGCTTTGCCGCTTGTTGCTGCAGAAACCGGACATCCTGTTATTGGACGAACCGACCAACCATCTTGATGCCGAATCAGTCGCCTGGCTCGAACATCACCTGCAAGCCTACCCCGGGACGATAATCGCTGTAACTCACGATCGGTACTTTCTCGACAATGTTGCCGGCTGGATCCTGGAACTTGATCGCGGCGCCGGTATTCCCTGGAAGGGCAACTACACTTCCTGGTTGGAACAGAAACAGGAGCGTTTGCGACGTGAAGAGAAATCGGAAAGCGAGCGTCAGAAGACACTGCAACGCGAACTCGAATGGATTCGCATGTCGCCCAAGGCCCGTCACGCAAAAGGCAAAGCGCGCATAAATTCTTACGAAGCGATGTTGCAGGAAGAGTCAGAAAAGAGACGTGATGATCTTGAGATCCATATTCCGCCCGGGCCGCGGCTAGGCAACATCGTGATTGAAGCGGACAAGGTAAACAAGGCCTATGGAGCTAATCTGCTTGTCGAGGACATGAGTTTCGCACTTCCTCCCGGCGGTATTGTCGGCGTGATAGGACCGAACGGCGCCGGCAAAACGACATTGTTTCGCATGATCACGGGCGCGGAGCAACCCGACAGCGGAACAATCAGGATCGGTGAAACAGTGTCTCTTGCTTACGTCGATCAGAGCCGCACTCTCGATCCTGACAAATCGATTTGGGAAGAAATATCGGGTGGAACCGACCTGCTGAAACTCGGCAATCGCGAGGTAAACTCCCGTGCGTATGTAGGCAGGTTTAACTTCTCTGGTGCGGATCAGCAAAAGAAGGTCGGAATGTTGTCTGGCGGAGAACGCAATCGCGTGCATCTGGCCAAGATGTTGAAGGAGAGCGCAAATGTTCTCTTGCTTGACGAGCCCACCAATGATCTGGACGTGAACACGCTGCGCGCGCTGGAAGAGGCCCTGGAAAACTTCGCGGGCTGCGCCGTGGTAATTTCTCACGACCGTTGGTTCCTCGATCGCATTGCTACGCACATTCTCGCGTTTGAAGGCGACAGCAAGGTCGCTTGGTTCGAAGGCAACTATTCAGAGTATGAGTCTGACCGCAAGGAAAGGCTCGGCGCCGCCGCTGAACAGCCGCACCGGATTAAGTATCGGCAATTAACGCGCGGGTAATCCGGCCAATCACGCTGAAGGCGTGAAAGTTCCTTACAAGGACACGCGATTATGCTCGCTCAACAAACCTTCTCAACGCCGCGCGCGGACAGGCGTTTCTTCACGGCGATGTCGATAGCCGCTGCGATCACGGTGTTCGCCGGTTTTGCGCCGACGTATTTTTTGAAGAGCGCTTTCAGAGCACCGGCCTTATCACCTCTGCTTCACGTTCACGGATTGCTTTTCACGTCGTGGATTCTGCTCTTCGTCATTCAGACGTCGCTGATTAGCGCCAGGCGCATCGATATCCATCGACGATTGGGAATCCCTGGAGGACTGTTGGCGAGCGCCATGCTGGTCGTCGGGTACTTTGCCGCTATCGGCGCCGCGCAACGTGGCGCCTCACCTCCCGGTGGTCCCCCTCCGCTCGTATTTCTGGCAATTCCGCTTGGCGATCTCGTGGTGTTCGCGTTGTTGGTGGGAACCGGGCTCTACTTCAAACGCCGCGCACAGATTCACAAACGTTTGCTGCTGCTTGCTACCATCAGTCTGTTAACTCCGGCAATCGCTCGATTGCCTCATGTGGCATCGGCCGGGCCGTTGGCATTCTTTGGCCTGACTGACTTATTCATTCTCGTCTGCTTGATCTATGACCGCATCGTGCGCGGTCGCATTCATCCGGCCTTTCTCTGGGGTGGTTTGCTAATCGTCGTTTCGCAAATACTGCGTCTGCTCATCTCCGGCACAGACGCCTGGCTCGCTTTCGCGAGTTGGTTGACCCGCTGAGACTCATATGCCCGAGTATCGAACTCATCTGCCGCAACCAGGCAACGACTTCTTTATCGCCGTACCGTGGGGCAACCTGTGACGCAGGTTTCCACGTTAGATTCATATCGTGCAGAACTGGGACGTCATCATAATCGGCGGAGGAGCCGCAGGATTGTTGTGTGCGATCACCGCCGGCAGGCGCGGCCGCAGGGTCCTTGTCCTTGAACATGCAAACCGAGTGGGAAAAAAGATCGCTATCTCAGGCGGTGGTCGGTGCAACTTCACTAACGTCAACTCAAACCCGGAATCGTTTCTGTCCGCCAATCCTCATTTTTGCAAGTCGGCCCTGGCTCGTTACACTCCTGCCGATTTCATTTCACTCGTAGAAATTCATCGCATCACTTACCACGAGAAGAAATTGGGTCAACTCTTTTGTGACGGCAGCTCGCAACAGATCATCGACATGCTATTGCAGGAGTGTGAAGAAGCTGGTGTGGAAGTTCGCTGCGGAGCGGAAGTTCTGAAGATTAATAAACGTCCGCCTGAGGTGTTCCAACTGGAAACCAATAGCCAATCGCTGCACTGTGCTTCCCTGGTCATCGCCACAGGAGGCATTTCCATACCGCCGCTCGGTGCAACTGATTTCGGATACTGCGTTGCCAAACAGTTCGGCCTGGCGGTTGAAGAACCGCGACCCGCCCTCGTGCCGCTAACGCTTCCAGCCGACATTCAGAAGCGTCTGACACCTTTGAGCGGCGTCTCAGTTGACGTAGTCGTAAGTTGTAACGGCCACGATTTCAGGGAGAACATGCTGATAACTCATCGCGGACTCAGCGGTCCGGCAATTTTGCAGATTTCCTCCTATTGGCGGCCCGGCGAGCCCCTGTTTATCAATTTGCTCCCGGGAAAGGATGTACTGAGTATTCTCAAACGCGACGAGAAATCAGAGATAGAACTGGCAAATCTGCTTGCCCGTTACTTACCAAAACGCTTCGCGCGCGCCTGGTGCGAAATCTTTGCCGCCTCAAAACCGTTGAAGCAATATCTCCCTTTCGAGTTGGAACAGATCGCGGAGCGTATCGAACGCATGACCCTCACACCCGCGGGCACTGAAGGTTTTAAGAAGGCAGAGGTTACGGCCGGCGGCGTATCCACCGCGGAGTTATCGTCAAAGACGATGGAAGCCAAACGCGTTCCTGGCCTTTATTTCATCGGCGAGGTTGTTGACGTAACCGGCCATCTGGGAGGACACAACTTTCAATGGGCCTGGGCCTCTGGATATGCGGCTGGCGGTGCTCTGTGATTTGGAATCTATCGCAGATTGGCCGCTAGCCGCTAAGCTTCGAATATTTGGCTTACGACTAAGCTGAGGCCGGGCAATACTGTCGAGTGCAGTTTCTCACCTCTCGCGAACACGGTGCCTGCAGCAAAAGTCTTTGCGGTTTGCTGCCGAACTTCAATCGTTTGCGCTGTTTCATCAACCAGCCAAAGCTCTTTAATGTCGAGTGCGGCATAGGTGTCGGCCTTGGTGTTGCGATCATAGATGGCCGAACCCGGAGAGATAACCTCGATTACCAGATCGGCTGTGGTGCGATGCTCGGGATCCAGCGCTGCTTCTGTTTCTGCTGAAACATAAAACAGATCGGGCTCGAGGTAAGTATTCGGACTCGTCCAGATCGCGGCGCGCGGCACATACAAAGTTCCCGGATGGCCGGACTCGATCAGATGTTCCGAGAGTAGACGGATCAATCTGCTTACAGCGTTGTCGTGAGTGTAGCCAGGAGGAGGGGTCATATAGAGGACTCCGGCAATGAGTTCGAGCTTAGAGTGATCGGGAGGTTCGGGAAGCGCCCAGAATTCTTCCAGCGTGTAGGTCTTAACGAGAGGAGAGGTGTTTACCCAAACCATAATAGATTCTCCAGTGAGGATTGACGGGAGAGTATAGCATGGTCCGTAGCTCACCATCGAACCTGAATTCTTCTTTAATTCGTCCGCGGTTCAAAGATTAAATCTGACTAAGGTATCCATTTGGCCCAAACGCCTGTAGCGACGTGTCGTTCACCCGAACCGTCAGATCTTATTAAGTGAAGACGGCCATTCCCTTTATAAAAAACCAGGTACTTTCCGTCTGGTGAAAACGTCGGCACAACACCATCCGTAGCAAGCCGATGGTCTTCTGTAGTATCCGCATTAACGATTCGCAATTCCGTAGGGTTGGTTCTATTCATAACCATGGTAATTCCAACTACATAGGCGATTTGCTTACCATCTGGTGACCAGGAGATCCCGAAAACGCCATTACCACGGCCCACTGATACGGTGCGAACAGTATCAGACCTAAGATCTCTAACTGCCAAACCGCCGCCAACTCCATATGCGATCTGCTTACTATCGGCTGACCAAGCTACCGCTCTACTACTGTAGTTGAATGAATACTTCACGGTGTTGGATCTTACGTCCTTGATGAGCAGATCTCCGAAAACTCCTATTGCCATCAGACTTTGATCTGGCGACAAGAAGACTTCTGAAACGATAATCTCTTTTTCAGTGAGGCGTGTTAATTGGCTACCGTCACGCAAAATGGAATAGACAGATCTACTCTTGTCAATACCCTCCCTTAAGAACAGGATTCTTCCATCCTGAAGCCAACCAATCAAATCAAATCCCGTGCTGTAGTGATCTTCTAAAGCCAATTTCCTCCCTGTTCCGTCGGCATTGATGGTAAACAGTTTTGGTGGACCGTGATCATGCTTCACAAACACGATTCGGCGGTTGTCGGGCGACCAGATTGGACGGGAGTACCCCGTAGACTGGGCCGGCGAGTAAGCGGTGTGTGTGAGACGATGAAGATTACTACCATCGTTTCTCATTACGTATAGTTCGGAAATGTCGTGGTCCCTGGTGGATTTGAAAGCAATTCGCTTACCGTCATGTGACCATACTGGTTCGTGGTCGATCATTACGCCCGGGTAATCAAACGTGTGTTCCTTGATTGCTTCTGGGAAGACCACCGGAGAGAGGTGGCTAATCTCCTGGCAGCGAATCGGACAACTAATCGCTTCCGCAGGTGGAGATTGCTTGAATTGCTTAAACAGCGCAACGCCGTTGAAGCCGGTTTTTTCAAGCGCGTAAATGTAATCCGGACCGCCTTCGTTGTCCTCGTAAACCAATTTCATTAGGTGATCCGACGTAGGCACTTTTCTGTAGCGTTTCTGAGGTAAGAAACGCACAACGTCTGCCGCGGCTGGATCTCTGCCCCGATTATTTTGCTGTATATGAAAGTTAGAAAATGCTCGATGGAAAATAAGGCTTAGATATTCATCGGTATACTCTTCTTCATCACTGTTAACTATGTAGATCGTGTCAGCAGAATGTGCCGCATCGCTTTGCACTCCGTGGAGCGTTAATGAACTTAAAAGGTAAACACGCTTTGGATTATGCAGTGATGAAACATAGTACCTACTCAGGGCATTGTAAATTAAATTAAAGGTCCTCCACACGTTTCTCTTAGAGAGACTGGTCGCTTGTGCTCTGATCGGAGCGTCCAGCCAATGCGGTGGAAACATATCGTCTTCCGTCACGGTTATGATGGGGATCTCGGGCGTAGTCGGGTCGGTATGTGAACCGTCAAACGTTTTGACAGGCCTCCCATCAACCTCCGTTTTGTCTAGCTTTCCGACATACCAATTCTTGAGAAGCTTTCTTTTAATCGGGTTGGTTGCTCCATATAGGATAGTAACTTCGTCACCATTCCCTGTCTTTGCGAATTCCTCGGGAGTTAGTTCAAACACTGCCCCACCCAAGAGAATCCTGGGGTAGGGAAATTCCTGGGTGCCGATGCGCAGCGCATGAAATTGGTTTCGCCCATCAAAAACCAGTTCGTTATAGACTTCGATCAGAACGACGGGGAAACGGATAGGTAAGGGATTCCAGTCTATTCGTATCCCGCGGTAAACGACAATCAATTTGTCGTTAGGCGATTTCTGATTATTCAAGGGAGGTTGATTAGGTTGCTGGGCGCTGATCAAAAGAGCGCTGAGCAGTAAGCACAAGATGAGTGGCAAAACGCGTTTCCACCAATCAGAGTCTTTTACGGGAGTCTGTAAAACCAAATCTTCCCCCTAAGGTTGTTTCTTGAGATGTTTCAGTACGCCTTTTCGTATCCCGGGGGCAGGCCGTTTTTCCTCGGACAGGAGTATTGAGAATTGGGAGTTCGGCGACGCCTATGGGTTCGGGTCGCGACCAGTGACAGTTACCACACCGCATCATGACGTTCGCGAACCCCGTAGGCTTCCTGCAACTCAATGCCTCCAGGAAGAGTGCCGCTGTAAGTGCCAAACCAGTGAAAGTAATCAGAACGAACTATGAGGAAGTTGTCCCGATTCTCGATGAGCGCTTCGGGTTGAAAGCGCAGAGTTCCACCTTCTGAGAAGGAAACCGTTGCCAGGTCATCGGAAAAGGTATTCGGTCCAACCTCATGCGCCTCGCCGTCAATCCAGATCGTGCGCTCGCTCTGTTGCGGCGTATCGAAGAGGCCCGTAATAGCGTTGAATGCTACTAGTCGCCCGTGTTGATCCAATCCTGCCCCGGCGGCCCAGCGCCAATGAGTGCATCGCTCGTGATAACCGGCGTTCACGTCTACAAACATAACTCCCTCAACTGACCTTTCCGTACCGCCGTAACGCACCGTCCCGCGCGCTGCACGACAATAATCCTTGTGCGACCAGATGTAAGCGCGCTTCGCCGGACGGAAGACTTCGAAGCTCGTGCACTTTTCAAACGCGACATCAATTTGCACGTCGCCGTCTCGAACTTGCACACGATTGGTTCCCAGTTGAATTCGCTGCCCAAAGACATGTGACCGTTCTCGAAACTGCTGCGCCGCGCGATCCCAGACGCCCCAGTACTCCTGCGGCAGCGGTCCAACGCTCACGCGAGCAGCACAGAACGACAATTCCCTGCTCCAGAAAGAGACGTAGTGCTAGCGCTTCCGCAATTGACCGGCGCGAAACAATGAAAGGTGCTCCGGCGGCAAAGGGACATCACGTGGCCGATCAACAGCAGTGCCGCGGTAAGGTTGGTTGATTGGCGCGGGTTCCATGCGTCGATAATATAGGCTCTATGAACCCCGAACGATAGTTAGGTCTGTTGGATTGCCAATTGGTCTGTGCGAAGTGAAGTCAGTACCACCAGGCGGTAGCCGGTGGCCCGATCGTTGAGCACACAAGGTCACGCTAACATGTTGGACAGTGAACTCATCACCACGCGGGGCGTGAGGGCTAGCGGATCGGGCCACCCGCTACCGCGTGGTGGTACTGACCTCAACTAATCGGCAATTGGAAATCGGCAGTGCGGCCGCTCACGCGCTACCGCGTGGCGACTGACTTCATGTACGATTCCCTGCGAAGGATCTGGCACAGAGGATTTGTGAGTTCCTCGCGCGGCAGTGACATGAACTTGAACGCATCAGCCGTTGCATGGTGTGAATTAGTCTATTGGTTATTCGAGTCCGTTAAGGATTACGTTTCTGCGGAATTCGCCACCAATAAACTAAACATAGGCTCCCGCCGAGACGTATTAAAGCAGGAGGTTCAGACATGTACTGCCAAGCCTGTGGCGTCGCGATCACCCATACGATGAGGTATTGCAATCGTTGCGGGACTGCGCTGCTCACGTCTCATGACGGGACCGAGATTAAGAAATCCGAAAAGCGTTTGGACGAGTATCTCGACGGCTTGTTCTGGATCACAGTATTCGGCGTGGCCCTTACCGTTGGCGGGATGGTCGGACTGAAGAAGCTCCTTTTCAGCGACGGTTTTATTATCGCCTTTCTGATTCTGAGTTCATCCGCCTTCTTGATAAATTTGGCGCTCAGCCTCTGGGTAATATATGGGATCGTGAAACGTTCCAAAGTAACCACGGTGCTGGTCGATTCGCCAATACCAGATACCAGCGAGCTCGAACCGAAGCGAGATCCCGGCGTCCTGCCGCCTGCACCAAGTGTTACCGAGAATACGACGCGATCTTTTGAGCCGATTTACAACAAGCGATCTAACGAAGGATGAACAGTGAAGTCTTTGAAGGTCGCAGGTTCTCAGAGAATACATCTCCTCAGCGGAGGTGTGGATGCTAGACTCATTTTCTGATTGCTGCATCGTTCCCGCGTACCCGTAAGCTCCCTATGATCCTTCTTCCATGACGACAACACCTACCTCAGGCGCTGAACTGCGTCTAAATCAACAAGACCCCAACCTGGCTCCCGTTCGCTTTTCCGTTTTCCTGTTTACTTTAGTCGTTGTTCTATATGTCGCGGCCAGGTTTTGGCGGCTGACCAGCTCCTGTCTCTGGTTTGACGAGATATTTGGTGTGCACGCGGCAAGACACAACTGGACCGAGATGTTCAAGTTTGTCGCGGCTGACATCATCCATCCGCCGCTGTTCTACGCACTGCTCAAGGTATGGATTGGCATCGGCGGCGAATCGCTGCTGTGGTTGCGCCTATTGCCCGTTGTGTTTAGCGTCGCCGCAATCGTGCCCCTCGTTCTCCTCGCAAGGGAATTAAGACTTGGAGAAAACGAAAAAAAACTCGCGCTGACTTTTCTTGCTGTGAATGGTTACCTGATCAAGTATGCGCAGGAAGTGCGTATGTATAGCCTCCTGTTCTTACTCACCTGTGCCTCGATTTGGCTCTTCGTCAAATTCATCAATGCTCGCAATTCAACAAAGATGCTGCTCGCACTGGCGGTAATCAACTTTCTGCTTGTTTACACGCATTACTATGGTTGGCTTGTCGTGATCGTGGAGCTCCTTACTTTGCTGTTGTGGTGGCGACACAGAGCTGCGAAGTTGCTCTTAACCATCCTTGCGCTCATCTTGAGTTATCTGCCCTGGCTCTACCTTATTACCATCTCAAAGGAACCTGGCCGCGGTCTGGCGCAAAACATCGGGTGGGTCGCTCGTCCTGGCCCCGGTGATGTGGCTCAGTTCTTCTCAATGCTGAACACCCCATTTTTCTTCAGGCAGAGCTCGGTAAGTTCCTTATACGATGTTTGGAGTATTTGCCTGTCGCTGCTTATTTTTGGCCTGCCCCTCGCGGCACTACTTCGTGAGGCCTTGATGAAACGTGAGGCCGGAGTTGCACCGGTGCGCGTGTACTGGTGGCTTACGAGCCTCGCCTTCTTGCCCGTCCTTCTCGCCTTTCTCTTGAGCTGGGTACTGCCGCATTCGATCTGGGGCACGCGGCATTTGATTGTTGCCGCAGGCCCGTATGCAATCCTGGCCGCCCTGGCTCTTGTTAGACTGCGACCCACCTGGGCCAGAACTGCATGTCTGGTACTCTTGAGTTGCTGGCTCACGCTAAACGGCGCAGTCTTCCTCTTCCAACGGCCCACCAGTTTTATCTGGTGCACCTGGGAACCGCTTGCACAACAAATGATGAAGAGCGAGGATGGATCTCGCGAGGTTCAGATCTACGCGTACGAGGATCTTGTCGCTTATCATCTTTGGTTCGCACTCGATACTGCGCGACGTCAGGGAGCCTTCGACAGATTCAAAGTTCACGTCGTGAAAGGAATCCCTGGACTGCGGGAAGATCCCGCGTACTTTCTGCCACGGCGCTTTTACGGGGTCGAGAGCCAGGACGGCGCCGCTCTTAAAGGCGAATCCGTGTGGATTGCGTTTCGCGACTCGGTATGGCACACGCAACGTCCCCCATTGAGTCTGATTGAAGCGCAGGGCTATGAGACCGGCAGGGTTTTCGAGTTGCCGGCTCAGGGTCAAAGGGCATTCCTGGTGGAACTACGACGAACAGGACAAACACGATGAGGGTCGGGACGGTCCAGCAAATCTGGCGTCACGCTGACTCTGTCGAGCTGGTTTAGTTAATTAAAGTCAGGAAAGATAATCGCAGTCAGGAAGGGTGGCTTGCCCCCGCTCTTTAATTACCAGGTTGAAACAGAAGCGGCGGCAAGCCGGCCTTCCTGACTGCAATTATCCTAACTTAGAACAATTCTTCCAGGGCTTCCTCAACAGATCTCACACCCACCACGCGGACTCCCAATAGACGCTCCAACCCAGCCGTGTTTGATGAGGGAATTATTATCTTCTGAAAACCCAGGGCCTGGGCTTCACGCGCTCGCACGGCAGCCTGCATCGTCCCACGCACTTCTCCGGTTAAGCCGACTTCTCCAAAAACCGCGGTATGCGGATCGATCGGACTGTTTTTGAAACTGGAACTAATCGCCGCCATAACTCCCAGATCCACCGCGGGCTCGTCGACCTCCAAACCTCCAGCTATATTCACAAAAACATCTTCGCCGGAAACTTGCAGACCTACACGCTTTTCCAGCATTGCTATCAACAGTGCGACCCGATTCTGGTCGACTCCCTGTGTCATGCGTCGACCGGTGCCATATTTCGCTCCGGAAACCAAAGCCTGAATCTCAACCATCAACGGTCGCGTTCCCTCCATGCAAGCCGTCACCACGGACCCCGCAACATTCAATGGCCGCTCCTGGAGAAACATCTGCGACGGATTCGCGACCGGCATCAGTCCGGCGGCAGTCATCTCAAAAATGCCGACTTCATTAGCTGCGCCGAAGCGATTTTTCGTGGCGCGTACAATGCGATGGTTGTGATGTCGTTCGCCTTCGAAGTACAAGACGGTGTCGACAATATGTTCGAGGGTACGGGGTCCGGCAATCGAGCCATCCTTGGTGATATGGCCGATGAGAAAGACAGGGAGCGAACGGTTCTTGGCCAGCATCAGAAACTGATGAGCCACTTCCCTCACCTGCGACACCGAACCCGGCGCCGATTCAATCATCGCGGAGAAGACGGTTTGAATCGAATCGACGATAATGGCGCCGGGCTTTAGTCGCTCAACTTCATGAAAGATATTTTCAAGATTTGTCTCGGGCAGGAGATAAAGATTCTTAGCGTCGATCTTCAGACGTTCGCCGCGGAGTTTGATTTGACGTTCCGATTCCTCGCCGGAAATATAGAGAACAATAGTTCCCGACGCGCTCAGGCGATCAGCGACCTGAAGCAGAAGGGTGCTCTTGCCGATTCCCGGGTCGCCGCCGATTAGTACAAGCGTGCCGGGAACGATCCCGCCGCCGAGCACGCGGTCAAACTCAGTGACGCCGGAGGGAACGCGAACGTCGTCCTGGGATTCAATCTCTCGATAAGCAACGGCCTCGACCTCGCGAAGTTTGAAGCCGTTACGCACCGCTCCTTTTCTGGAACTGCGCGCACGCTCCTCGACGAGCGAGTTCCACTCGCCACACTCGGGACACTTACCCAGCCACTTGCCGGTTTGGTGACCGCAATTCTGACAGGTAAAAACTGTGCCGGGTGTCTTCATGAAAGTTTCGAGTTTCAGGTTCCGCGTTTCGTGTTTAGTCTTCGCACCGCGAGATCCGAATTTATTAGGTTGCAGTTAAGAAAGTGGCTTGTCCGCTAGCTCAGAACTCGAAACTCGAAACGCGAAACTTAGAGCTTACAACAACTTCTTCACATTCTCGGTCGGACGGCCCAGCACCGCGCGCTCGCCGCGTTCAACGATCGGACGTTGAATCAGGTCGGGATGTTCGATCATTAGCGAAATAATCTCATCATCGCTGAACTCGCCTTTAGCCAGCCCAAGTTCACGGTAGATAGGTTCGCTGGTTCGAAGAAGCTCCCGCGGTGAGATCTTCATCTTTCGAATCAGCTCCGTAAGCCTTTTCTTCGTCAGGGGTCGTATGTAGTAGTTAACTTTTTCGAACGGTGTGCCACTCTCCCGGAGCAGCCGATCCAACTCTCTGCACTTCGTTCAAGTGGGTTTTTCGTAAACGATAATTGAGTCTTTCGTCATCTTGCTGCCTTAGTTGCTTGATTGGCTTTGGTCTTTAACCTTTGGTCTTGGAGGGTCTTTGGCTTTGCAGTGTCTTTGCAAAGACCAAAGTCCAAAGACCCAAGACCTTCTTAAGGAAATATCCCTCTCACATTTGTCGCTTCGGCAACGCGATCGACTGCCAGAATATAGGCTCCGGTGCGCATATCGGTATCGTGGCGTTGGGCCGTCTCATGCACCGACTTGAACGCGGCGCGCATCGCTGTTTCCAATGTCTCGTTGATGTGGCTCTCCGACCAGAAAAATGAATACTGATCCTGCACCCACTCATAGTAGCTCACTGTGACGCCTCCCGCGTTGGCGAGAATGTCAGGAACCAGGAACACTCCCTGGTCTGCGAATACCCGATCAGCACCGGGAGTCGTCGGTCCGTTTGCAAGTTCGGCGATGATCTTCGCCTTCACGCTGCCGACGTTGGCCAGAGTGATAGCGTTCTCCAGCGCTGATGGCAGCAGGATGTCGCAGTCGACCGTCAATACAGCGTCACGGGCGATCTCCTTGACGCCGGGAAACCCGGACAGACACTTTGTCGCCTGCTTGTGTTTCAGCGCCGCCTGAATATCGATCCCACTTTCCGAATAGAGCCCAACCTTGGAATCACTAATGGCCACTACCCGAGCGCCGTCAGCGGCAACCATGTGCGAGATATTTGCCCCGGCGTTTCCAAATCCGTGAATCGCCACGCGTGCCCCGTTAAGACTCATTCCTTTGACGCGACACGCTTCGCGTAAAGCGTAGAGGCAACCTCGGGCGGTCGCTTCGCTGCGGCCGAGGGATCCTCCCAGCGAAATCGGTTTGCCGGTAACAACCCCGAGTTCGGTGTGACCACGCACCATCGAGATGGTGTCCATGATCCAGGCCATGGTCTGTTCGTCGGTGTAAACGTCGGGCGCTGGAATATCTCGATCCGGCCCAATGATCGGCGCAATCTCAAAGGCATAGCGGCGGGTGAGCCGTTCCAGTTCGTTTTTCGACATTCGCTTCGGATCGCAAATCACGCCACCTTTGCCGCCACCATAAGGAATGCCGACCGTCGCGCACTTCCAGGTCATCCAGGAAGCCAAAGCTTTAACCTCATCGAGCGTCACCTGCGGGTGATAACGAATTCCGCCTTTTGCCGGACCGCGAGCGATGTTGTGCTGTACCCGATACCCCTCGAAAACCTGCACGTCACCGCCGTCCATCTTAACCGGAATGGAGACGATCAACTGCCGCTTCGGACTCTCCAGCACACGTCGCATGGAGACATCGAGATTCAGGTAGTCGGCGGCACGATTGAACTGCTGCTTGGCGATCTCAAATGGATTTAACTCTTCCTGGAAAGCTTCTTTAGTGGACATTAACTTGGCTCCTGAATGGCGGGGCTTTGCGAAAGCGGAGCAATCCTAGAGTGTCCAATGTCCAAAGTCCAACGTCCAATGTCTGTGGTTCGATGATCCTGGACTCTCGTTTGTCGTGGCGTCTGAGAGGGCTTGTCAGAACTGCTCTTGAACGAGCCGGCGGACGTTGGACTTTGGACTTTGGACGTTGGACTTTTGACCTGGAACCCGGAACTTTTTGTTCGGTTCCGGAGTCTAATTTACCGGAGTAACCTCCTGCGACCCGATGGCACCGGCAGATGGAGGAATAGATGTTCAATAACCTGATTGAGTCGAGTTCGCATCGCAGCGAATACCGGAGGCGCGGTTCGTTTTTTCTCTTTACTACGGCAAGTTACGCTGTGTTTTTCGTCATCGCCGGAGTTGCCAGCATTTATGCTTATGACGCTCGCATGGGAGATCAGAATCTCGAGTTTGCGACGATAATGCCTCTCGTGGATCTTCCCGTGCCCGAGCCGCCACGCGACGTTAACCCAAGCCCGGCCACCGGGCAGGACAACGGCAATCAACAAAACTTCTACGTCCGCAGGAACCCGATGGAAGCGGTGGACAATCCTCTTGTTCCTCCAGCCGTGATCTCATCGACGCCGAACGACAGTAGACCAATGCCACCTCATGGCGTTGTCGTTACCGGGCCTGTCGACGCTGATCCCAGTCGACCGGGTGGCTCTGGTTCTGGGTCAAATTCGACTGGTAATGGCATCGGGCCGGCGCCCATAATCGTTATCAGCGAACCGCCGGCGCCTGTGCCAACTCCAAAGCCGATTCCCAACGTCGTTCGTAAGAACGTCATTAACGGTGATGCTCTCGTCCTCCCCAAGCCCGCATATCCGCCGATGGCCAGACAAATGGGTGTCCACGGAACAGTCAATGTCCAGGTCTTGATTGATGAGTTTGGGAAAGTTATTTCGGCGACTCCGGTCTCGGGACATCCGCTTCTGGTCCACGTCGCGAAGAGCGCGGCATATCAGGCTCGCTTCTCTCCAACGCTCCTGGGCGATCAGCCAGTAAAAGTGTCAGGCGTGATCACATACAACTTTGTGCTCCAATAGGTGCTTCTGCTTGAGGTGGTCGAGGGGGCAATCGCCGCCGCGCTTTCAAACATTCCCACCAAGCCAAAGAGGTACGCGAGTTAACGCCGCGTGCCTCTCCCGCCGTGCTGGATTGCCGATTGCCAAATGTCGATTAGTTGAGGTCAGTACCACCAGGCGGTAGCCGGTGGCCGGCGGCGATTGCCAATTTTCGATTGACGATAGCCGATTAGTCGTAATGAGTCTTGAATCTCCAGTCTCCAATCTCCATCGGCATGGCTATCGGCAATCCAGGAAAGCCACACGCTACCGCGTTGTGGTACTGACATCAACTAATCGGCAATCTGCAGTCGGCAAACGATCCAAAGCCTACCGCTACCGCGTGGTGGTACTGACCCCATTGCCAAACTGATCCCACTACCTGATTTTCTTTCGTTTCTCCAAATACACTGCGCCAATGTTAGAATGGCCTTCGTTTGAATCAACTCGAGGAACAATGAAGCCCGACCTATGCCTCAAACCGTGGTAAGCCGCCGCACTCTTCGCCAGACAATCTTTCTCTTATTAGCGGTAACTTTCCTGGCCCTCACCGAGGCACAGGCTCAAAATACCGCGCCTGAGTTGCTGACGTACGAAGAACTGGTTCAGTTGTACGAACAACCGGTACCTGCCGAGGCACTCCAGCAAAAGCTGACGAAACTTTTGAATACGCCTTTTGTCAGTAACGCCACTGCACGGAGTGGTATCAAGCCAATCAAGCCCCGAAGCCCGGCTCTCGGACCATTTCTTCGCGTCGTGTTTTGGAATATCGAACGCGGCCTGCAGTACGAAGCGATCGAAGCTGCGCTCGGCGGTTCGCGAGCTTATGCGGCTATGTTGAGTGGGACCAGCTTAGCCCATTCAAGCGCTAACCGCAGCGCGGCACTTAAGGAAGCAGCACTCATAAGTCAGCCGGATGTAATCGTGCTTAATGAACTCGACTGGGGCATGAAGCGCACTGACTACCGAGGGCGAATTGGTTCGCAAGTAGCTGCGGAGCCGGATGCTGAAAACATTGCGGCACTTGTCTTTCTGGGGTATCCCTTGCATCCCCCGGGTAACCTGGAAAAAATGCGCGACGCTCATCTCAAGGAGATCAAGGCCTCAATGCTTTTCCTTCAGGGCTCACGGGACGCCTTTGGAACCGCCGAAGAGATACGGGCAGTCATAAAGAAACACAAACTCCCGGCAACTCTTTATGTGATTGAGAGCGGCGACCACTCGTTCAAAGTTCCCAAGAGTGTCGGCGTTTCCCAGGAACAAGTGTACGAGTTGGCAATGGACGAGATTGAAAAGTGGTTAAGGGCGTCCTTGTAGATCCGCTTTGGGTCATCACGCTGAAAGCGTGAAAAATTAATAGCCGTGGGCGAGCGTTAGCGACGACCACGGAGATGGACGCTCATCTCGCCTAACCCTGAAAGCATCCGACGCGTGCGGTCCGCGTTATCCATTTAAAGGAACATGGCGACTGGGCGGCGAGAAGTAGTAAAAGAAGGACGCGTTGCGGCAAGCTAAGACCGGCGACCCAATGGTGTTGAGATACCCGTCTGAAAGCATGGTTCCGGAGACTGGCGATTATCACATTGGTGAAGACCTGATTGAGTCAGTGTCTATCCCGTTTAGGAGAGTTCCCAAATAATCGCCCCCGGGCCGCAACGCGTCCAACTTCAACGTGAGGAGGATGCTATGACGAAAAGGATTAAGAGGCAATCGGGAAAGCAGCATAGTAGAGCGCAAGAAAGTAAAGGACTGTCATTGCTCAATCCTGATGCAGCCGGAATCGATGTGGGTGCGAGCGAGCATTACGTGGCGGTGCCGCCAGACCGAGCTGAGCCAGCGGTGCGACGGTTTGGGGCCTTCACCGCAGATCTTCAGGCTCTGGCGCAGTGGCTGATGCAATGCGGGGTGAAGACGGTAGCGATGGAGTCCACTGGGGTTTACTGGATACCGCTGTATCAAATACTGGAATCCTGTGGACTAAGCGTGAAGCTAGTGAATGCCCGCCATGTGAAGCACGTCCCGGGACGAAAGAGCGATGTGCAGGACTGTCAGTGGCTACAACAATTGGAAAGCTTTGGACTCTTGGCCGGTTCCTTCCGACCGGAAGCGAAGATTTGTGTGTTGCGCAGTTATATGCGGCAGCGGGAGCGGCTAATCCGCAGTGCCAGTCGGCAGGTGCAACAAATGCAGAAGGCTCTCACCGAGATGAACATCAAGTTGCATCACGTGATCAGTGATCTTACGGGGTTGACGGGTATGGCAATTGTGCGGGAGATTCTCGGCGGCGAACGTGATCGCGGAAAGCTTGCGGCCTTGAAGGATCGGCGCATCAAGAGTGACAGCGCGACCATTGCCAAGTCACTCGAAGGCGACTACCGTGCAGAACATCTGTTTGCACTGCGGCAAGCCCTGGAGTTGTACGATTATCATCAGGCAAAGATTGCTGAGTGCGACCAGGAGATCTTAAGCGAGTTGAAGACTTTTGAAACCAGAGCGACAGCGGCGGCGCCACCGAAGTTTCCCAGCCCCAAACGTAAGTCACGCTCACTCCATAATCCTTTCACATTTGATAGTCGCGCCGAGACGTATCGAATCATGGGTGTGGATCTAACCCGCATCGATGGCCTTAATGAAACCACTGCGCAATTGATCCTCTCGGAATTGGGGCTCGACCTTTGCCAAAAATGGCCGACCGAGGCCCAGTTCACCTCTTGGTTAGGACTCTGTCCGAACAATGAAATCAGTGGCGGTAAAGTGCTCCATCGAGGAACCCGCAAAGTCGTCAATCGGGTAGCCAATGCTTTGCGTATGTGTGCCCAGAGTCTGCTCAACAGTAAGAGCGCGCTCGGCGCTTACGCCCGGCGCATGCGCGCCAAACGTGACTCCCAGATTGCCATCACTGCCACCGCGCACAAGTTGGCCCGACTGATCTACCGCATGCTCAAATACGGAGCAGAATACTTGGACATCGGACAAGAACAGTACGAGCTGAAATACAAAGCTCGCCTTATTAAATCGCTCGAACGCAAGGCTCGCCATCTGGGTTACCAACTGGTTCCTAACCAACCGCTCGCTACTGTTGTTCCTTAGGAGGGTCAAAATACGCGCGACCCTTTAGAGTCTTGAAAATCTTGGGCATTTAACTTCCGGGGGCGTTGGCGTCGCCTATTTACTTGAATCCCATCAGAATTCCAAAAGACCTAATCCCCTTTGCCAACGTTACAACACAGCCGTCTCTTCCAGTAATCGTCCTTGAGAGAATCGCTCGATGCCGAGCTGAGTCGCATCGATCAAATCTGAGCGGCCGTGGAGGATCAAGTCTGCGGTAATGCGGCCGGAGGCAGGCGAGTGCATGACGCCGTGACCGCTGAAGCCATTTGCGAAGTAAAGACCCTTCACACCCGGAGCCGGGCCGATGATGGCGTGATGATCCGGAGTCATCTCGTACAAGCCGGCCCAGGCGCGTCGCGGATTTACCGCGGCATCCACGAGGCAGGGAACGCGATCGGCGGCGCGCGTCAAAATCTTTTCCACAAAAGTGGTATCAAACTCTGTCTTGAACCCCGGCGTTTCTTCCGGGTCGTTCCAGGCCAGCAAAATGCCTGCGCCCTCACGGCGAAAATGAAAGCCGGTAGACATATCAATCACCATGGGAAAGCGCCTGGGCAACTGATCAAAAGGTTCGGTGGGAACCAGCTGTCGCCTCAGTGGCTCGACTGGTAATGAGATACCGGCCATCTGCGCAACGTCAGCCGCCCATGGTCCGGCCGCATTGACGACTATCGGGGTGGAAACGAAGCCGCGCGTTGTGCTGATACCTGTGATGCGGCGCGGGTTATTCGCCTCTAGAGTACCCGTCTCTGAACCCGGTGCGGGCGAGACGCCCGCGATCCCAGTATTTACCGCCGAGACATCCGCGCTCCCAGTATTCACCGGCGAGAAACCCGCGCTCCGGGTACTTAACGGCGAGACGCCCGCGCTCCCAGTATTTGCGGGCTTGGTTTCAATGCCAGTGACTGTCGTGTCAAGCCACAACCTCACACCCTGCTCACGCGCCTTCAGCATGAATCCCATCATCACGCTATGCGGGTCGACGAAGCCGTCTGTCGGACAGTAAGTGCCACCCAGGATGTCGTCTATTCGGAGCTGAGGCACGAAGCCTGCAACATCTGCAGCTGATACCAGCTCAACGTTCTTGAGACCGAGTGCAATCTGTCTGTCGCGATTAGCTTTTAAGTATTCGAGATGTTGCTCATTGGTTGCGCAAAAGAGATAGCCATGGGCGCGATAGTCAGCGGGATGGCCAACCACTTCGTCGAACCGCGAAAAGAAGTCGATGGAATAAATCGACATCTGAATATTCACAGGCGTCGCAAACTGCGCTCGTACGCCACCCATACTTTTCCCGGTTGAGCCCTTGCCCTGGTGCGCCTCGCGTTCGATTACCAGCACCTTGGTACAACCCTGTTCCGCGAGATGATAGGCAACACTGGAACCGACAATGCCGCTGCCGATGATTACGACGTCTGCTGTTTCAGTCATGGTTGTCGCTTCACAAGAGCACTCTGTACAGTCGACGCCGAGAATAAGCCCAGGACAACTCCGGATACAACCCAGATACACATGCACCCAACACAGGACGACCTTACAGCAGATTACGGCGAGAGCTGTGCCGAGTTTTACGATGAGATCTATAGATCGGTTGATCCAGGCGTGCTCAGTAGATTGCAGGAACTGGCAGCGGGCGGGCGGGTGTTGGAACTCGGCCTGGGTACCGGCCGAGTGGCCCTGCCGCTTGCTGCCCGCGGAGTAGACATCTCTGGCATCGAAGCTTCAAAGTCGATGGTCGCGAGGTTGCGCCAAAAGCCTGGTGGCGACCGGATAAAGGTCGTCGAGGGAAACTTTGCAGAGGGAGGGATCGCAGGTTCGTTCTCTCTGGTCTTTGCGGTCGTTAGTACATTCTTCCTCCAGCGCTCCCGGGCAGAACAACAGCGCTGCTTTGATGCGGTGGCACGGTTGCTAACCACCGAAGGCGTTTTTCTCATGGAGAATTTCGAGCCTTCAGGGGCGATGAGCGATGAACGCGATAAACAATTCTACCGGACCGAACAAACAGTGCAGACGTCCAAAGGGCCCCGCGAGTATCGGGTTCAGATATGCTATTCGTCCCCACAGCAACTCGATGAAATGGCGCGAAAGGCCGGGTTGCGTTTGAAAGATCGCTGGAGCAACTGGCGGGGCCAAACTTACAAACCAGGCGAACCCCTTCATGTGTCACTATACGAACACCGGCGGTAATCTTAATTGCAAAGAACGTGGCGGCTATTTTCAGGATGTAGGAATAGCTGCCGGATAATCCAAACTGGCAACGTTCAAATTCAAGCTCGACAAAGTTACAAGAATGACTCGCAGTCACTGGGACGACTCTATGAAGGCCCAGTTTTGAAAACATGAAAATAGGCGACAAGATCTCCTGGCAGCGAATGTTCAGCGAAGAAGACATCCGTCTCTTCACACGGTTTTCCGGTGACGCCGGCGAGCATCATCTGATACTCGATGCACAGGGTCGCTTGATGGCTCATGGACTACTCACCGCAACCCTCCCCACAAAAATTGGCGGAGACATGAATTTTATTGCGCGCGAGATGACGTTTCAGTTTCATCGCCCGGTCTTTTCAGGCGACACAATTCTTTGCGAGGTTACGTTGGACGAGTTGGAGCCGGGGGAACGATTTACGAGCATCACCACAACATTTGTCTGCCGCAACCAGCACGGTAAGGAAGTGATGACTGGCGTGGCGCGTGGAGTGGTTCGCGCATAGCAATGTTCTGGTCAGTTCTTTCGCGCGGCCGTTGCTGTCAAGCGCGGTTCCTGAAACGGCAGGTCGACCAGGATAGGGCTGTGGTCGGAAATTCGATCCTCGATGCTGTAGTTGAGCGTTTTAAGCGTCCGCCCAAAGTGCGGTGCGAAGAGGTGCGGCTGGGTCCTGTCGTCAGGATCTGAAAGGGAGGGCGGCTTTATGAAGAACCAGTCGAGCTTAAATTTTCCCAAAGAAGCCACCTTCCGCTCGACTTCAAAAGTTGTGACAAAGCCTTTTGATCCACGTTCATTGGAATTCCCGAGAGTTTCACTGCTTTGACCAACCGACCGTTCGCGTTCACCACGAAAATCGAAAGCCGTGCCGTCGCTGAAGCGAAAGTCCTTCAGCGTGTCGAAGAATCCCGCAGCCGGGTTTGGCGCAACGATCGGTACATGCTTCACGGTCGGGTCAGACTGGTTGCGCACAAACTTCACCCCACCAATCACAACGTCCTTAAGAATGCCGACTCCCAACGCGTAGCCGACGCCGCGCTCGAGCCAGAAGCTCTTGCTTCCCAGCCGCTTCTTCACCTCCCGCGTCAAGGAAGTCGGCGTCGAATCTTCTCCTGTCGTGTTCATGTCGCCTGCCAGGATCACTGGACTCGTAATGTCCTTGATTTGATCAAGCATTTCCTTGAGTTGCTTCTCGCGATTCCTGGGCGTGGTGCGATCTTCGAGATGGGTCGCCACAATCCTAACGCGACCCCTGGGTATCTGAGGATCGACCAGGTCCGCGAGCAACATCATCCGTCCGCCGCGCCTAACCTGGCGGTAGATTTTCTCGAGGAAGACCTGCTCTGCAATTTTACGTTTGCCCTTTTCAACCGGCGCGACGCTCTTCTTCTCGTCCTCGTACCAGTCGTGCGCCTGATACGTGAAAGGCTGCAAGCGAACATTTTCGAGACGGTAGCGGCTAAGAATTGCTGTGCCGTGTAGACCTTTGTATTTCGCAGTATCTACCTTAATTTCGTCGACCAGTTCAGCGCGATTTGCAGCCTCAATGTCGTCGAACTTTTCCAGCCCGAGAGCAATCGGGTCTACTTCCACAAACTCCACTCCGTACGCATAGTTCATCCGCAGCGCGGCAGCGAGATCCGCAACGACGTTACCCATTGACTTGCCGCCGACGGCAAGCTTGTTTCCTTTCAACCTCCGGTGCTGGATCGCAGCATTAATCACCGCACGATAGCAGGCTTCGAGTTTTGCCTTTGGATCAGGAGCGCCCCGACCGCGTTCGGAATAGACGAAATTAAAAGTCATGACATCAAGTCCACCTTCCGCGAGGCCGCTTGCAAACAAACGCATAAACCCGCTGGACTGATTCGCCCCCGCGCCATGCCCGAGCACGAGCGTGATTCCGGCGCGATTCTTTTTTGGTGCGACATAAAGCAATGCGGTGACGGTGTCGTGCTCGCCAACTTGGATGGATAGCTTTTCGGCTTCTTTGATCATTTTGAGTGTCGTTCGAACCGGGTTATGGCCAAGGCCCACCACGATGCAACCGTTTCAGGGTTGTGGTTTGCCTGCTCTGTTTCCAGGGTAGCCGCGAAGTGCGGCAACCCTGGGCTCTGTTAAATAACCGCGTTGCGGTTAGAGCTCATTGTGTTCCGATCACAAACCGCGGCACGCGCTGGCCAACACCACAAGTGATTTCATAGGAGAGCGTTCCGGCGGTCTTTGCGAGTTCCTCAGCCGTTATCAAGAGCCGGCCGTCCGCTTCGCCCCCAAGCAAAGTCATTTCGTCACCTAACTGGACACCAGGCACACTCGTCACATCAACCAGAGTTAAATCCATCGAGACCCGACCGACAACAGAAGCGTAAACACCGCGAACGATCACGTGGGCACGATTGGATAAACCGCGCGGGTAACCATCGTCGTAACCAATCGGGATAGTGGCCACCAAAGTTTTGCGCGAAACTTCAAAGGTGCACCCGTATCCGATTGTATCGCCTGCCGGCACCCACTTCAGCAGCATTATTTTTGAACGCAACGTCATCACGGGCCGCAATTCAGTGTGTTCCGTTGAGGGAGGGAGAATGTCGCGCCAGAGTCCGTAAAGCACGCCGCCAGGGCGAATCATGTTGCCCCAGCCCTCGGGATGACTGTATATCCCAGCCGAGTTCGCGCTATGGAGATACCTTGGATCGTAACCTCCGTCGCGGAACATTTTCACTACTTTTTCAAAACGAGTAATTTGATCTTCGGTGAGGGTCTCGCAGGCAGGATCGTCGGCGGCAGCGAAATGCGTCATTAAGCCGTCAAGACGCACGTTCTCAAAACGCTGGAGTGTCGGGAGAAACTCACTCACCTGATCAAAACGGATTCCCAGACGACCCATACCCGTATCAATTTTCAAGTGCACATCAGCAACAATTCCCGCATCCCGAGCTGCACGGTTATAGGCCTCGATCATGTCGAGACTGTAGACGACCGGTGTCAGCTTGTGTTGAATGCAGGCTGCAGCCTGGCCCTGCCAAAAACCGCCCAAACACAAAATGGGTTGGGTGATACCGGAGTCTCGTAATTCAATTCCCTCCTCCGGCAGGGCCACACCGAACCAGTCAGCTCCTTCGAAAGCCAGGCGGCGCGCACAGAGCACCGCGCCATGTCCATAAGCATTCGCTTTGACAATGGCGAGAACCTTAATCGCCGGACCGACCTGTCTTTGAATTGAATGAAAATTTCCGGAGAGCGCGTCGAGATTGATTTCGGCCCAGGTGGGACGCTTACCAATGATGTTGTGTGCAAGGCTATGCTGCGAAGCGGGCATTGAGAGCAATTTGCCTGAAACCACGGCTTGGGTCAACTTCAGGTCCAAAGTCCAATGTTCAAAGTCCAAAGTCTGTTTGAATGCGGTGACACTCAGTTCTCAAACGGCGACATCACGACCTGAACCCCAGCGGACATTGGACTCTGGACGCTCACGAATGACTCCGAGCGATTTCCAGGTACACTGCTTTGACCCCGTCTTCGTAATCGCCTGCCTGTTTGAAAAGGCTCTTGAGTCCAAAGGCCGCCTCCTGCGGATCCCACCAACCCACCTGGTTCAAATGATCAGCCTCGAAGGGAAACTCTTTTTGCACGACCGGCTTTCTGCGCCCGTCACTGGCAACTAGTTCCTGCGTCCATTGTTGCGAGTCAAACGGCACGAGGCCGTCATTTCTTCCCGCGTGATCGCGGATGAACAACCACGACGGAATCAGCGGCGCAAACACGCGGCGAAAATCTTCCGAACTGGCATAGGCTTGATACGCGACATCGTTCCTGGCTTCCTGATCCTCGGCGCGACGGTTGAACTGCTCGCATGAGGCAATCGTCAGATCCGTTGTCCCTTTGACGTTGATCACGCGCTGCAGGACGTCCCGCAACAAAGCGCCGCCGTGACTCAAAAGGTGATCAGCAAGAATAGTACCTCGATGGGGGGTTCCAATTGTCGTGAGACTGGCAACTTTGTCAGCCATCCCGAGGTCCACAATCATATGGCGCGCGTCCAACCCACCCATACTATGAGCAATGATGTGGACCCTGGGCGCTCTTGTCTGCGCCAGTGCTTCGTCAACCCGTAGCTTTAACTGTCCTGAGCGAAGTTCCACGGATCCCGCAAAATCCTGGTTAGGGTGAAACACAGTAAACCCATTTGCTTCGAGATGCGGTTTGATCCCTTTGAAGTAATGAAAATGCTCGGCGAGTCTGGTCTCGGGCAATTTCAGTTTGTCCTTGAGTATCTCGAGCAGGACATCAAACCTGGCAATACCATGAGCGAGGACGATTGGCAGTTTATTGTTAGACATGAGGACCTCCGTAAAGATGCTGCGCGAGGCAGTAACTATTCACGGTACAGGTTGTCAAACCGCATGCTTGAGGGTGTGAAGCGAAGGTTGACTGTGCCGGTCGGGCCGTTGCGCTGTTTGGCAACAATGAGTTCGGCGACGTTCTTCTGATCTTCCGGCAAGTTGTCACGCTCCTCCTGCGATTTATACATCTCTTCGCGGAATATGAAAGCGACAACGTCAGCGTCCTGCTCGAGGGCGCCCGACTCTCGCAGATCTGACAGTTGCGGTTTATGCTCCGAACGCGACTCAGGCGCGCGCGAAAGCTGCGACAGCGCTACCACTGGCACATTCATCTCCTTAGCCAGACCTTTTAACTCGCGTGAAATCTGAGAAACCTCCTGCTGGCGCGATTCGACCCTCCTGGCAGAACCGGACATCAGCTGCAAATAATCGACAACGATTAAATCGAGACGCTTCTGTTCCGCTGCCAGCCGGCGTGCTTTGGCGCGCATCTCGAGGACACTGATGCCCGCGGTATCGTCCAGAAATATCTTCGCGTCAGCAAGCGTGCCCAGCGACTTAGCAATCTGTGCCCATTCCGGCCGCGAAAGAAAGCCGTTGCGGAAGCGTTGCGCATCGATGTTGCCCTGCGAACAGAGCATCCGCATCACAAGAGCTTCTTTGGACATTTCGAGGGAGAAGATACCGACCACGGCCCCTGCGTGAATCGCCGCGTTTTCCGCAAGCATCAGCGCCAGACTGGTTTTACCCATTGAAGGGCGGGCGGCGACAATAATCAGATCCTGCCTCTGCAGGCCTGAAGTCATCTTATCGAGGTCGGCAAAGCCGGTTGTGAGCCCGGTTAACACCGCGGCCCTGCCTTCCATTTCCTGGATCTTTTCCAACAACTGTTCGGCCACCGGCTTGACGTGAACAAAACCCTGGCGCACTCGCTCGTCAGCCAGTTGGAATATTGCATGCTCAGCATGATCAAGGATGATCTCCGGCTCGTCTTCCTGTTCCAGTGCTTCCTGAGTGATCTTGTTGGCCGCCTTGATCAGTTGGCGCAACATTGATTTGCCGCGCACGACCTTCGCGTAGTGCGCGATATTGGTGGAATGCGGCAGGCCGTAGGTAAGGTTGGCGATGAAAGTGATACCGCCGACAGACTCCAGCGCATTCTCCTTCTTTAGTTCTTCGCCAATCAGGATCGGATTAATTTCCCCACCCCGCTCGAACAGAGCAATCATGGCCACGAAGATGCGCCGATGGGAAGGAACGTAAAAGTCTTCTGGTCTGAGGAGTTCGATCGCCTGACTGATCAAACTATTGTCGAGCACAACACCGCCAAGGATCGCCCGTTCGGCTTCTGCGCTGTTTGGTAAGGCCCGTTCGAGGGATTGTTCAACTGCTGCCATGAAGTTTGAGAATGAAAGTCCGGATTGAGAATGAAGCTCGTAGGTTCGAAAGCAAAACGACGCTGCGCGTCAAAAGACTCGCAGCGTCGCGACTATACTACAGCGTACTCAGGCCAACAAAAAGTTGGGCCGGAGTTTCTGTTTTACCTACTCGGAAGCTTCCTCCGACTCCTCAGACTTGACGGCTTCCGTTTGTTTGGCCATTTCCGCTTCCTGTTCCGGAGTCATGTGACCGACGATGACCTCGCCTTCCGACGATACCTTAACCTGCAAGTCGACTGTCACTTCTCGATGCAAACGCAGCGGCACAGTGAAGTCGCCGAGGCGTTTGAGAGGTTCTCGCAAATGGAGCCGATGGCGGTCGACTTCGTAGCCTCGCTCTTTGAGGGCTTCGGCGATATCCATAGACGTAACGGAGCCGTAGAGTGCTCCCTGCTCGCCCGCTTTGCGTTCGAAGGTAAGAACCAGACTCCGCATTTGGTCCGCCTGCGCGTCCGCAGCTGCTCTTTCGCCTGCTTCCTTCTTCAGCAACAGCTCGCGTTCACGTTCGATCTGCTTGACGTTGCCGGCATTTGCCTGGACCGCAAGTTTGCGCGGTAACAAATAATTGCGCGCATACCCAGCCTTGACCCTGACGATTTCGCCACGCGCCCCGAGGTCGTCCACATCTTCGCGCAAGAGAATTTTGGTGTGTGCCATTGCTGCGCCTCCTTTAATCCGTTGAATATGGCAACAGCGCGATGTTGCGCGCTCGTTTAATCGCTTCGGCAAGCATACGCTGATGAATGGCGCAGTTGCCGGTGATGCGTCTGGGGATAATTTTACCGCGCTCGGGAATGTAGTTCTGAAGCAGCCTGACGTCCTTAAAGTCGATCAGATCGGCTTTCTCCATGCAGAAGCGGCAAATCCTGCGCCGGTGCATGCGGCGGCCACCACGGCCTCCCATTGGCCGCCCTCGATCCATATCATCGTCGCCGTTGTACCCGCGCGACCGATCTTCGTAATTACTCGACATATTCTCTCCTATTGAATCGTGAATTCACGATTTACGATTCACTATTTACGATTTACGAGCTCAGCCCTCGCGACTCTCATCGCTGGCAAACTCAGGGGTCGCACTGCGGCTCTGGCCACTATGTGTTGCAGGACGCTTCGCGGCCTTGCGTGCGCGGCGATCCTTAAACTTTTCTGCACGACGACGATCTTCGTCGACTCGCACCGTTAGATAGCGAATGATTCGATCGTTGACGCGCATGCGGCGTTCCAGCTCGGCAATCTCTCGACCCGAGCCCTCAATCTCCAACAGGACGAAGTTCCCATCGGTATGATGTAGGATCTCGTAAGCGAGCGGACGCTTGCCCCAGCTCTCTTCCCTTGTAATTGTGGCACCCTGATCGGTGACGATCTGTTTATGAGTTTCAGTGAGGCGGGAAACCTCATCATCGTCCGCACCGGGATCGACGATGAAAACTACCTCGTATTGCCGTGGTGTTGCCAAAATCATCCTCCTTATGGATGTCCAGCCTCATCGATTGTGGATGAAGCAAGAAGGGTTATGGTCAGTTGAAAGTAAAAGACCCCAGAAACACTATTCTCGCGACTCTTACTTATCACTGTTGTACTGCGACATTGCACTCAAAACGCCGTCGCGCAGGATGCTGTGCACCGCATCAGCGCTTTTCTTAATAATTTTTTCAACTTCCGGCCGCGTTGTGCCCGGAAATGAATCCAAAACAAAACGCTTCGTGTCGGCGATCGGATGCTCCGGCTGAATTCCGATACGCAAGCGAATAAACTCGCTGGTTCCAATACTCGCGATAATCGACTTTAAGCCATTATGGCCGCCGGCCGAGCCGCGAGCGCGAATGCGAATCTTACCGAAGGGTAATGCTAGGTCGTCAGTGATGACGATCAAACCCCGGTTTGGTTCTCGCAGCTTGTGCCTGGCGATGAGGCAGCAAGCCGCTTCGCCGCTCAGATTCATGAAGGTCTGGGGTTTAACCAGCTTAACTTCCGAATCTTCAACTCTTGCTCGCCCAACAAGTGAACCGCACTCTCGTCGCTTACACTCAACGCCAGCATCGCTTGCCAGCCTGTCAATCAACATGAACCCGAGATTATGGCGCGACCATTCATACTCTGCGCCTGGATTCCCGAGTCCCACGATTAGATACATTTCCGATTGCCGATTGCCGATTCTTAGTTGCCGATTTTCAGTTGGCGCTTATCGTTGGCGATTGTGGTTGGGAATCAACAACCAACAAGCAATCGTCCTCTTTGAGCACCCATGGCACGACGAATTCAAGCTGCGGGCAAGGCACCAATTGGCAATCGGCAATCCGATTATTCCTTCTTCTTCGGCTCTTCAGCGACTTCCTCTTCCTTCTTGCCCTTGCCAATCACTTCTGGCTCCGCAGCTGCTTCCTCTTCAACAACCGGCGCAGCGACTGGCTCCTCCTTAACGATACCCACTGTGGCCACCACTGAATCCTGATCGTTAAGAATTTCAATGTTGGCGCCCACCGCGATATCTGAAACGTGGAGCACGTCATGAACGGCCAGGTTAGAAACGTCGACATCGATGGCGTCTGGTATTTCACGGGGCTCGCAGCGGATTTCGACCTCGCGCATAATCTGCTCCAAGACGCCCTCCTCTTCACGAACACCCACGGGTTCGCCTACGAGGTGGAGAGGAACTGTCACCTCAATCTTCTGCCCTTTGACCAGACGCTGAAAATCCGCGTGTACGAGCCGGCCGCGAACCGGGTCGATTTGGCGATCGTGGAACATTACTTCGTTTGCCCCAACGCCTTCGACGTCAAGGGTAAAAATTGTGTTCCGACCCGCCTCGGATCTGAGAATCGCCGCCAACTCACTGAGTGGGGCGGCGGCGGCCACCGTCTCTCCGCCACCGCCATACACCGTCACCGGCACCAAACCGGCCCGCCGCGTTCGCCGGGCATCATTCTTACCGCGGCCTTCACGCACTTTAGCTTTAACAGTTATCTCTTTATGCTCAGCCATAATCACTCCTCTTACAGACTTTCAGCGACCAGCAACAGATTTTAGATTGCCGATGCCGATTGCCGATTTGCAAGCCCTCAAGGATGGTTCCACCCAGGATTGAGCGCCCGCCAATCGGAAACTGGCAATTGGCAATCGGCAATGGTCACCGATCGCTGATGGTCTTCTTTTAAGCCATCAGTGTTTGCCCTTCATACGAAGAGCGAGGAAACGCTGGTTTCCTCATGGATCGACTTGATCGCTTTCGCCAGAAGCGGCGCGATGCTAAGTACCTTTATCTTTTTCGACTCGCACGCGTGATCGCGTAGCGGAATCGTATTCGTAACGATAATCTGCTCTATCTCCGACTCCTCCAGCATTGCTACGGCTTTGCCGGACAATACCGGATGCGTAAAGCACGCATGAATCCTTTCGGCTCCGGCTTCCTTTAACGCTCTGGCTACTTTCGTAAGGGATCCACCGGTGTCACACATGTCGTCCACAACCAAACAACTGCGACCACGAACGTCGCCAACTACATTCATCACTTCAGCAACGTTGGCTTTCTCACGCCGCTTGTCACATAGAGCGAGTTCGGCGTCCAATCTCTTCGCGTAAGCGCGGGCTCGTTCCGCACCGCCGGTATCCGGAGCAACAACTGTCAAGTTCGGCAACGGATTGTCCTGGTAATAGCCAATCATTACCGGCGCCGAGTAAAGGTGGTCGACCGGAATATCAAAGAACCCCTGGATCTGTGCCGCGTGAAGATCCATCGTTAACAGGCGGTCGGCGCCGGCCACCGTAATCAGGTTAGCCACCAGCCGCGCCGAAATGGGCACGCGCGGACGGTCCTTTTTGTCAGAACGGGCATAACCGTAGTAGGGAATAACCGCCGTTATGCGTTCTGCTGATGAGCGACGAAACGCATCGAGCATGATCAGCAGCTCCATCAAATGCGCATCGGTCGGCGGGCAGGTCGGCTGGACAATAAAGACATCGCCGCCGCGGACGTTCTCGTCTATTTGAAAGTTAAACTCGCCGTCGGAGAAGCGTTCAGCAAAAGCGCGGCCCATATCGCAGCCAAGGTGCTTCGCAATTTCTTCCGCCAATTGAGGGTTTGCGTGACCGCAAAAGACCTTAATGCCGCCGGTTGTGCTCATAAGAAAGTTCCGAGTCTCGCGTCTCGAGTTTCGGGTTTGACTGTGATAACTCGAAACCCGAAACTCGGAACTCGAAACCTAAAGTGGCTGGGGCGGGAGGATTCGAACCTACGAATGCCGGTTCCAAAGACCGGTGCCTTACCACTTGGCTACGCCCCAGTATTAGAATCCTTCGTCTTAACGCCCGAAAGCGGCAGAACTCAGCGCGTCCAAATATTCGACGCGCGACAGAGTAACACAAGAAAAGATCCGCCAACCGCTTTCCTCGCTGAGGGCAACGGCGGCCGAACTGAGCACATCTTCGCTTTCAAAGATCGCAAAAACGCTCGAACCGCTTCCAGCAAGCAAAGCGCAACGAGCCCCTGCCTGCATCAGCGCGTTCTTTGCACGCGAAATCTCAGGCTCAATATCAAAGATCACTCGCTCAAAATCATTGCTTAAATGATCACACAGTGGCCACTGTTCCGAATCATCAAAATTGGCCTCTGTACGCGAAATAGCAAGAATAGAGTCCGACTCTGAGGTTGTCAAGGCAGGCGCATTGAGAGCTTTATACGCGTCAGCGGTCGACACCGTTGCGTTTGGCGCTACGATTAAAAGGCGGTGCATTTTACTATCGGGGAGTGAACTGATTTGCGTGCCGATCCCCGTCGCCAATGCGCGTCCGCCGTAGAAAAAAAAGGGGACGTCAGCACCAAGCGTTGCCGACATCCTGAGAAGATCCGAAGGTCCTAAGTGGAGATCCCACAAACGAGAGAGACCCATCAGAGTAACTGCGGCATTCGACGACCCTCCACCCAAACCGCCCTTCACGGGAATCCGCTTCTCGAGATTAATTGAAGCGCCGGACTTCACACCGCACCAATCTCGCAGCGCCTGTGCCGCCCTGATTATTAGATTACTTGAATCGCCTGGAAAGTGCGGGTCGTTACTAGTGAAAGTGATTTCTCCGCTCGAATTCTGGGAGAAGGAGAGGTCATCGTGCAGTGAGACGGTTTGCAGGACTGTCCTGATTTCATGGTAACCATCGGGGCGCTTGCCCAAAACCCGCAGTTCCAAATTGATCTTGGCGAATGAGGGAAGCGAAAAGGTAGTAGTCACAATAAAGGCGGCTGACCATTCATGCGCCAGCCGCCTTCGGTGAACTGTTTGGCGTTTAGCGCACTATAAAAAGCTGAGTTAAAAAAACTGTGCCGTCGGGAGCAACGAAGCTTCCAATTGCCGATGATTGGAATTCAGGGCTGAGAAGATTCGCGCGATGGCCTGGGGAGATCATCCAGCGTTCAACCGCAAAGGCTCCCGGATCGTCGTAGCCTTGATTATACGCGATGTTCTCGGCGATGACCTGGTAACGAAGGTTGGCTGCCCGAGCTCGCTCTCGCAGACGCATGCCCTCGGGAGTTTGATGAGAAAAGAAGCCGAGCACAGACATATTGCGCGAGTGCGTGCGCGCCAAACGGCAAAGCTCGGAATCCCAGACCAGCGCAGCGAGACCGTTCTTGACACGTTCTTTGTTTGTCACTTCAAACGCTCTACGTTCCGCAGCTGTCGCGTCGTCGATCGAGGGCGAACTAGGAACGTACGCACCACGAGGACGGGAATTGCTCGACACGTCCCCGATAAGCCGAGCCACGGGACGTGCCGACAGGCTCTGCGCTGCCGCATATGAACCAGCCCCCACCATTAGCAGACAAAAAAGTGAACTAAGGAAGCGAGGAACCACACCTGCGCAATTTTGTAGCGTTCGAGACAACTGAAGAGTTTTCATTAATTGAGATACCACCTGGATGAGTGCCAGGTGCAGCGCCCAGAGGAGGGCTGTTGGGTACGGGACCTTGCCGGGGCCGGCAGGTCAGAATCGTCACACCCAAAGTACCAAAAGATCCGAGCAGAGATCAACAACTTTGGCCAGATTGGCTCAATTTCTTGGTTTTAGCGAAGAAAGGAGCGGTTCTTCCGCTACTCGATGGCCAGGATTGAGGGTTTGGTTTCGGTATCCGGCCGCGCGAACCGCAGGATAGTACGTTGCCACGAACTCTTCGTGGGGTAGCAATAAAGCAGAATAACCAGGGCGATTAGGCCCGCACCGTAAGTGTAAAAATCATATCCGGTGACGAGGGTGGCAGTAAACCCCAGGACTGACAGGGCCGCCCCGATTAGAGCGACCTGAAGAGTGGTTTTTTCCAGGGTCTTCAGCAAGGCCGACGCTCCTCCTAAACCGCCTATGTCCTGGAGACGCATGGTAGAGAATCTCGTGCGCCGCAGGACTATTGAGCCCAGACCAAAGATCATGATCGTGATCCGAACAGCGATGTCCAGGGAGGGATTGTTTTGCGGCACCAGAAATCTCTTGCTGAAAAAGGCGATGAGGCAAAGGAGAAGTGTGGCGATCAGCAAGCCTATCACCGTAGTCGACGCAGCTTTATGCCGTCTTGTTAACTCTTCCTGAACCGAATTGGTTAATCCTGGATTTGGATTCATGCTGATGCCTCATTTGAACTGCCCTAAAAATACCAGTCTTGTGTATCCAGGCAAAGCAGAGTCGTCACAAGTCAAAACAAACGGCCTGCCGAACCAGCAGCAGGCCGTGAGTCACAATCCAATCGGAACTCTTAAGGCTTGGTTCCGGGAGCGGGTTGTACCGGCGCGGCGCCAGCAGGAGCAGATGGCTTTTTCTCAGGGCGGTTACTTCGCTGGACAGGCGCGACCGGTGTGGTGCTGGCAGGCAGTTCGCCATTGTACTTTAAGGCCTCATCAATCAGATCTCCACCTTCCTTACTCTCTCGACTGATAAGAATGCCGTCCTTACTGGTGCTGACCTCCGCCCTGCCGCTGATCTCCTGCATCAGACTGCCCATGAAACCCGGACGCTCAGGCGCTAGCACATCCTTTCGGGAAGGATCGGGTTCAGGAATGGGTGCGCCGATAATGTTTAGTTGGTCTCGCGCTTTCTCGCCAAATTCGCTGTTCGGATGATTACGGACGATCTGCTGATAGTATTTGGCAGCTTCGTCTGGCTCTTCCTCCTGTTGGTAAGTTGTCGCTAAGCGAAACAACACCTCATCCATATAAGAAAAGTTTGGATACTTCTCAACAATCTCTTTGTAGCGGGACTGAGCGCCTTTGAGACCGCCTTTTTTCGTCTCATACTTGACCTTGTAATAGAAGTTTCCGATTTGCAGATTATGCATTGCCAGGTTTTCCTGAACCTCGTTAAGGCGGTCCTGCACATAGGGGCGCAGTTTTGACTGAGGAAACTGCTGAATCAGAACCTTGAGCCGCTGCTCGGCTTTTCGAGCATGCGTGATATCGCGATCAGACAATCCCATCTGCCTCATCTCAGCTTCTGCAACCTTCAGCATGGCATCATCTGCGAGGGGATCGGTGGGGAAAAACGTGAGCCAGTCCTGATACGCCTGCGCAGCCTGAATCAGAGCGCTTGTCGTCCCTTCCAGATAGAAAGAATCCGCGATTGCCAGTTTGGCAAGGGACAGGAAAGGCGAGTCAGGGTAAGTATTGATAATCGTCGTAAAGAGTAAGCGGCCGGTTTCGTGACTGCCCTTTCTCACCTGCCTGGCAGCTTCCTCGAACAATACTCGATCCCGGCCAGGTGCGACCGTGCCGGTCAGTTCGGCGTATTTCTCATCGCCTCCACCACCAAACAGACCAAACAATTTGCCCTTCTTTTTCTTCTTGCTGGTGCCGGTAGCGGCGGTAGAGCTGGCACTTCGGGCTCCAGCCGTCGCCTGCAACCCCGCCTGCACTCGCACTTCTATGTCGACAACTGACGTCTCCAAACGTTCAAGAACAGAAGTGTCATATCGCTCGGCGCGATCCTGCTTGCCACGAATGTCGTTAACTTCAGAAAGAATCGAACCAACTTCCTTATCTAAACCACGAAGACGTTCCCGTGGATCGTCCGGGTTTGGTTTCTCTTTGTCAGTCCCCTTGGCTGGAAGCGAATCAATGGCGCTACTGAGCGAGCGCCGCATCGACTCGAGCTTGGATCTCATCACTTCGAGACGCTGGACCGGCGAAAGATCACTGGCCCCCTTACCGCCGCCTTGCGCTAAGGCACTACTAAAAACGCCCAGACCCACTGCAACGCAAAGTGCAGACACAGCAATAAAGCGAGCTCTCATAAAATAAATCCTCCACCCAACTACGTTATTTCCAATTTCCAATTTCCGACTTATTAGTCTCAGCATTCACGCCTAACTAAGTTATGAACAAATCGACAATTGGCATTCGCCAATCGTAAATCTCTAGACCCACTGCACCGTTGCGTCGCGCAGCAACCTCGTTGCTTCCTGAGGGTCCGACGCGCCAAAGATTGCTGAGCCAGCCACCAGGATTTCGGCGCCGGCGGCGACTATTTCCCCGACGTTGTTGAGGTCAATCCCACCGTCGATTTCGATCCTGACATTTAGCCGACGCTCTTCAATCATTCGGCGCAGCCTACGCACCTTATCAAGCGATGTTTCGATGAATCGTTGTCCGCCAAAGCCGGGATTCACAGACATGATTAGCACATAGTCGGCGAACGACAGTGCTTCCTCCAAACTCGAGAGCGGCGTCGCGGGATTGATTGCTACGCCGGCCTGAGCTCCCGCCGCTTTGATGCCGATCAACGTGCGGTGCAAATGCGCATCAGCCTCAACGTGGACCGATACCATTTTCGCACCTGCGGCAACGAACTGTTCCGCATAACGTCCCGGCTCAGAAATCATTAAATGCGTATCCAGCGGCAAACGCGTCGCCCCGGCGATGGACTTAACCACGGGCAAACCAATTGTGATATTCGGAACGAAATGGCCATCCATCACGTCCACGTGCAGCACTCCGGCGCCACCTCGTTCTACCGCCTCGATCTCCTGACCCAGCCGCGAAAAGTCCGCGGAGAGAATCGAAGGGGCGATCTCGATTGTTCTACCGTTTACCATTGAAATACCAACAATCCAAAACTGGCCGGCCGTCACACCTCGTAGCTAACGATTATCGTTCTGCCCGGGCGCCACAGGTTTTGGCGAAGGCCTGGGAAGTACCGGACGCCTGTTTGAATTTTGATTTGTATTGCGGCCCGAATTTGAATTGCCATTACCGCTATTGTTGCCATTACTGACGGGACGATTATCGTTTGAATTCGTACTGTTTGCGTTTACGCCCGCTCCATTCGCATTGGCGTTACGAGCTGCCGCCCCGGAGTTTGCATTCTCACTGCCGTTGATATTTTTGTTCGTGTTTCTGTTACGCCGGGGCCTGTTCTCGTTCTCGTTCTTCGCGTTGGCATTCGTATTCGCCGCCTTCTCTTCCTCGAGTTTTTTGTCCGTTGCGCTCGCCTGCGAAGCCTCCCCCGCAGCGGTGGTGCGACTAATATCCATCGCCACCGTTTGGCCGGCCTTTACCACATCTCCCGCCCGGGGTAACTGAAACAAAACCGTGTTCGCCTGGACCTGATTGCTGGGGCGCGTAGCTCGGACACGGAAATTCAAATCAGCCTGCGCCAGAATCCTTTCAGCTTCAGCACGATCCTTTCCGACTACTTCGGGGACCGTCACTTCCGGACTACGCAGAGACAAATAAACGGTGGTCGCCAGCCCAAACAGAAAAGCAATCATCAACAATACAACGACGCCTAACCGGCGCAACGCTGAAAGCGATTGATGTGCAAAACTCACTACTTAGTTTGACCTCGTATTTGAGGACCGACCTCTCTTAACCAAGCCGCGAAGTCTAACATCCGGTATCAAGAGCCGCAAGCAGCTCAACCGCAAGCTACCGTCAACCTTTGCGAGCAAATGCCGCAATAAAAAACCCGTCGGTGTCATGGCGATGAGGCCAGGTTCGTGCAGCTCCCGACGCTGTAAGGAGTCCCTCCTTCGCCGCGAAGCTGACTGGCTCGAATTCATCACTCGCTTCAAGAAATGTCTTCACGACAGCTTCGTTCTCTTCGGGCTCGACTGAGCAAGTCGAATAAACCAGACGGCCGCCAGGCTTGACTACGCGCGATGCATTGAAAAGTAGTTGTCGTTGCCGGGCTGACAAGTCCTGGAGGTCCTCCGCTGAGATGCGCCAGCGGATTTCCGGGTTGTGCCGTAAGGTACCCGTCCCCGAACATGGAGCATCGATAAGAACCCGTTCAAAAGCGGCCTCGCGAAACGGCAGATCTGATTGGCCGTCAAGAACCACGCACTTAAGGTTCGACAAACGCTGTTTTTTGGCGGTTTGTACAACTGTCCGGATGCGATGCTCCTGGATGTCGCCGGCGATAACCCGAACGCGAGTGTCGCCGGCAATCTGGCTGGATTTGCTCCCGGGAGCGGAACAGACATCCAGAACAGTGTCTCCCTCTCGTGCGTCAAGAACCTGAGCGACAAGCTGGGACGCTTCATCCTGCAAATAGATGTGGCCCGCACGCGAGAGCTCATGAAGGAGAGTTCCCCCTCCGGTCACGCGCCAAGCCCCGGTGACAATTTCTGAAGCCTCCAAACTTGCGCCTCTCGCGCGCAATCGCTCGAGGATGTCTGCTGCTCGGTCTCCCTTCTCCACCAGTCGAAAGGAAACTAGCGCGGGCTGATTATTTGCGGCGGCAAACGCCTCTGTTTCGCTATGGCCAAAAGCCTGCACCCAATGTTCTATTAACCACCGCGGATGCGACGTGGCAACCGATAACCGTTCGATCGGATCCTTCAGGTTTGCTGCGGGATCAAACTCGAGCTCGCGCGCAGCCCTGCGCAAGACAGCATTAACAAAACTCTCAGCCGATCGCAGTCGCGCCAAACGAACCAGATTCACCGATTCATTGACCGCCGCTGATGCCGGGATGCGGGAGAGGAAACGAAGCTGGTATAGGCCGAGTCGTAGGATAATCCTGACTTTGAGATCAAGACTGGCAACACTGCGATCGGCGAAGTGTTCGCTTAACCGGTCCAGCCACAGCTGCCAACGCAGCACTCCTATGACCAGTTCATGACAGAGCGATCGATCTCGTGGCTCAAGGGATTCCTCGCGAGCCGCCAGCAGAATCGACGCGTATGCACCTGTCTCAACTCGCTGCAGAATTTCAAAGGCGGCAAGACGCGCGGGCGCGACAGAATTACGCCGCTTCTGACCCGAATTCTGAAGAGACTTGTTCACTCAAATCTGTCGCCGGGTTTGTGGTGAGTGCCATTGAGGAAGTCGCGCACACTCATTCGCCTCTTGGCTTCGGGCTGCAACTCAACTAAGCGCAACGAGGTTTGGCTGCCACACTGAACAACCAGCTCATCGCCATCGGCAGCGATGATCTCTCCTGCCTGTGCGCGGCTGTCTTCGCTTATAGTTGGTTCCGCTCGCCAGATAATTAAGCGATGAGACCTGTCGTGTGTGTAGGCATTGGGCCACGGCTGAAATCCCCTGACGCGGCGCTCGATCTCGACCGCTACAGTTGACCAATCAATCAGACCGTCACCGCGCTTAAGAATTGGCGCAAACGTGGCCTCCTCGCTTCGCTGCGCCCGCGGCGTAATTTCATCGAGCTTCTTAACAGTCTCTCCAAGCAAGTCAGCTCCCATCTCAGCAAGCCGCAACATCAGCTCGGGCGCGGTTTCAGCCTTGCCGATCGCGTTTTCCTTTTGCAGCAGTATCGGCCCAGAGTCCAGCTCCTCCTCAATCAGCATCGTCGTCACGCCCGACTTCTCTGCTCCGTTTACGATCGCCCAGTTGACTGGTGCTGCGCCACGATAACGCGGGAGCAACGAAAAATGGACATTGATGCAGCCTCGCTTTGGCGCTATTAGAAACTCGATGGGCAGAATCCGTCCGTAAGCAACAACAATTGCCACCTCAGCGTTGTGCGAAGTGAAGAGGGTTTTTGCTTCTTCAGTTTTAATTTTGGACGGCTGACGAACTTTGAGACCGAGTAATTCGGCCGCCATCTTAACCGGCGGAGTATGGACTTTGTTTCCTCTGCCCGCAGGCTTATCGGGCTGGGTCCAAACGGCGACAACTTCGTGGCCGTCGTCCACCAGGCGTCGCAATGATGGCACCGCGGCCTCCGGAGTTCCCATGAAAACAATGCGCATGATGACTTTAATCTCGCTTGCCAGAAGCGGGGCCAAGCCACCTTCCTTACTTCGAGCTTACCAACAGCTTCCTGGTTGTTTCTTGGTGAAGGCTTTCCTGCTCGGAAAAACCAACCAGTCAGCAGCATCTCAAAGGTCGGGAAGGCGGGCTTGCCCCCGCTCATCACGGATTTCAGGTTTTAGATCTTAGCTCTTGACTCTCACCTCAGGTCGCCGCACCCCTTTCAGCGCGCGCAGTGGTCGTGGCGCCGGCTTTGGTGGCAATCGACTTCGCCTGCATGAATAGCAGTAGATAGTCATGGCCGCCTGCTTTGGAATCGGTGCCCGACATGTTGAACCCACCAAAGGGATGAACACCAACCAGGGCTCCAGTACATTTACGGTTGAGGTATAAGTTGCCGACGTGGAACTCGCGCCGTGCTCGTTCAAGTTTATTCTCATCCGCGCTGTATAAAGCTCCGGTCAACCCAAACTCGGTGTCATTGGCAATCTTGAGCGCATCGTCAAAATCGTTGGCCTTGATAACTGCAAGTACGGGACCGAAGATTTCCTCCTGCTCGATCGTGTCGCCGGGTTTGACGTCAGCAATCACGGTCGGCTCAATGAAGAATCCCTGCTCGCCGTCCGCGCCCCCGCCGGCTAAAACGCGCCCGCCTTCGGATTTGCCCTTCTCGATATAATCGTTAATCGTCCGGAACGCTTTTTCGTTGATCACAGCGCTCATTGTCGTCGCTGTATCTGTCGGATCACCAACCTTTATCTGCGCCGTTCGCTCCGCGATCTTTTCGAGCATTGGCTCGTACACTCTTGCATCGATGATCGCGCGCGAACATGCGGAGCACTTCTGACCCTGGAAACCAAAGGCCGCCTGTACAATTCCGGTCGCAGCATCGTCAAGGTTCGCATCGTCGGCAACGATGATTGCATCCTTGCCACCCATTTCAGCTACAACTCGCTTAATCCAGATTTGTCCCTCGTGCACTTTCGCCGCGCGCTCATTGATTCGCAAACCGATCTCCTTCGAGCCGGTAAACGCCACGTAACGCGTTTTCGGATGATCGACGACAACATCACCGACTTCCGCTCCCGATCCGGTCATGAAGTTGACTACACCGGTAGGCAGGCCCGCCTCTTCCAGGATTTCAAAAAACTTGTACGCGATAGTCGGTGCGTCGGAGGAAGGCTTAAGCACAACAGTATTGCCGGTGACAATGGAAGCGACAGTCATTCCGGCCATAATCGCGAGTGGAAAATTCCAGGGCGGGATCACGGCGCCAACGCCGAGCGGAATGTATTCGAGTCGGTTCTCCTCGCCGGGGAGCTGCGTCAGCGGTTGCGGTGTGGCATAGCGCAACATTTCACGACCATAGAACTCGCAGAAGTCGATCGCCTCGGCTGTATCGCCATCGGCCTCGGACCAGGTCTTGCCCACTTCATAAATCATCCATGCCGAAAACTCGTGTTTACGTTCTCGGAGAATGGCAGCAACGCGAAACAAAAGGTCAGCACGCTCTTGAGCGCTGGTTTGTTTCCAGATCTGAAACGTTGCGTAGGCTGCTTCAACTGCGCGCGTGGCAAGGTCTTCGGTCGCTTTCTGGAAACGGCCGACAACTTGAGAGCGATTGGCGGGGTTAAAGCTATCGAGTTTGTCGTCGGTCATGATGCGTTCGCCGCCGATCACAAGGGGATACTCGCGTCCCAACTCCGTCTTTACGTTTGCGAGAGTCGCGCGCATCGCGGTAGCATTTTCTTCTTTTGAAAAATCTGTAAATGGTTCATTCCGAAATTCGGTCGGCATATTTGTCGCTCCAATTAGATTTCATCTCTCATCCTTCATCCCTCATCCCTCATCCCTCATCCCTCTACAACAGCCCCTCCAGTTGACGACGGATGCGCTCTAGCTCGGCATTCGCGATCGCATCTGCGTCTGATTCTGGCGCTGGTTTTAACTCTGGTGCCTCTCGCTTCTGCTCTTCTTGCCAATCGGTTTCCACTAGATTGCTTTCAGGGGGCGCTAACAGCAGTCGATCAGCCTCCGTCTGAGGGACAAAGCCAGCGGCTACAAGCTGACCTTCGTAGCCAGCGCTCTCGCAGAACTCTTCAATGTCAGCCTGCTCCATCACTTCAACTGTTGGCACCGGAAAGTCCTGCGCCTCTAGCAGTAGTGCGTAGCGAGTGGCATCGTCTTCCTGCTCAAAGATCAGCACGAGGTTGCGATCGCCAATCCGAATCGTGTGGATGCCCTCGTTCTCCGTTCCCGCATTAAACAGTAAAACAAACACCTGCATAGTTACAGACTTCTAATAAGGTTACTTTTCATTCTTGATTATTCTCTACCCTTAAGGTTGGTCGCCAGTGGTCGCGTATGCGAGAGGCAACCTAAAGTAAGCAAGATACAGCACCAGTGGTCAGCTTTTAGTAAAGACCCAACAGCAAGAACCGTGACGAATGTCAGAGTTCACTTCACCCTTTCACAGCTTCACCCTTTTGCCCCTACTCATGCCAAGAAGCAAGCGCCACTCATTCCTTCCTCCTCACCAACTTTAGCCTCTCCTTCATTCACCGTAACCATTCAGTGATAAGCTGATCGTGGCAATTTAATAGTGATAATTTAAGTTCAAGACCGCATTCCGGCGGAAAGTCGTTCCCGGTGTGCGATCGCTGAATGACAACATCTTAAGTTACTGAGGCTACACCACAGAAGTAAGGCGCGAGCATGGTCACCACCACAGAAAAAACTCACATCGGCTATATCACGCAGGTCATTGGTCCCGTTCTGGATGTTAAATTTCCAAGCGGCAAGCTGCCAGCTATCTACAACGCTTTGACGATTAGAGGCACCAACGCAGCCGGACAAGAAGTAGCCGTTACTGGCGAAGTACAACAGCTACTCGGCGACAGCCAGGTACGGGCAGTTGCGATGAGCACGACCGACGGCTTGGTGCGCGGCATGGAAGTAACAGATACGGGCGCACCGATTAATGTTCCAGTTGGTCCGGCCACCCTGGGGCGCATCTTCAACGTCCTGGGTGAACCCGTTGACAACAATGGTCCCGTTGATACCAGCGAAACATCGCCCATTCAGCGTTCAGCACCAAAGTTTACGGATCTAGAAAC
>JBPCNX010000098.1:0-160338 GCA_051000815.1 Pyrinomonadaceae bacterium | reverse complement strand
CGCACGGGCGCGGCATGTGGGAAATCCCTCTTCCGGGTTCGATAATCGCGCCATCGAATCCAATTTTCGGCGGCTTGGCCCAAGTGACTGATCCCCAGCAGTGTGATCGCCTGACGCTGAGTTGGTCCCCGGCAACTTCTACCAATCTGAATGCCGACATCGTGTACGACATCTACCGGGCTACCTCAGTGGCTCAGGGCGACGGCACACAAGAGCCGGCATTTACGCCCTCGTCGGCTAACCGCATTCAGACGGATGTTAGCGGCACTTCCTTTACCGACACCGGACTCGTCCGGAATCAACCTTATTACTACATCGTGCAGGCCCGCGATCGAAACAACGGGCGCATCGACAACAACAACACCGGTAACACCATCGTGCGCTTCGGCGCGCCGACCTCGCCGGAGTCTGCCTCGACTCCGCTTTTTGCCACTGAGACGTTTGAGACATCATCAGCCAATAATCGATTCACGCCGCCGCTGCAGGACTCGGCCACGCCGGATCAGGGTCTCGCGGCATTCCAGCGCGTGCCGAACGTCGACTTTGGCGGCACGTTGTCGAGTGGGATGTATGCTCCGGACTTTGATCCAGGTTCTGACGGCGCAGCCAGTGACTTTCCAGCCGTCATCGGACCATTAACCTTAACCGGCGACTCGGTGATGGAATTTGATCACTTGTTCCGCACCGAATCAGCGTTTGATGGCGGCGTGATGGAGCTAGCCATTGGAGCGCCCAGTTTCAACGCCACGCCGTTCCCCGACAATACGACCACGTTTGACTTGGGCAATCACATGATTGAGAACGGCTACAACGGCAAACTCGACGGAAGCCTCAACGGGGTTATCTTGTCGCCGCTTCAGGGACGGCGCGCCTTTACCGGGTCGCGTGGACTGAGTCAGGTGAAGATTTCGCTGCGGGCGTTTGCTGGTGGACTGCTCAATCCGTCCGCCTTGCCTGTCTATATCCGCTTCCGCATGACTTCCGACGTTCAGACGACGGCTGGTCCAGCGAGCGGTTGGTACATTGACAACGTCGCGGTTAACAATCTCGCTGCCTGCCCAGAGCCGACGCCAACACCGACACCAACACCAACGCCGACGCCGACGCCGACACCGACGCCGACACCTACACCTACACCTACACCTGTCGTTACGTGTCTCGAAGACGACGATTCGCGGATTGCTTACTCGTCAGGATGGCACTTGACCAACAGCGGCAGCGCCAGTGGCGGACACTTCCGTTATCACACCGGCAAAACTGCCACTCACAGCGCGAGTCTCGACTTCACGGTGCCCGCCGGCAGCATCGGTTCGGTCAGTTACTCGTTTGCGAAGAGTCCGAAAGGCGGCCAGGCCGATGTCTATCTGGATGGCGTCTTCAAGCAGACAATCAACTACGCTGGCAGCGTGGGCACGACTCAAGCGCCCGAGTTTAAGCCTGAGTACAAGGTGCAATACACGGGCCTGGCCGGCGGCAATCACAAGCTGGAGATCAGGAACATGAGCGGCGTGGTCTATGTCGACGGCCTTTGCCTGGAAAGTTCAAGCGCGAGCGGGCAGCCGGCGAGTGGCCCAGGCGGCACGACGAATCAGTCCAGCAGCGCGGGCGCGGGACAAACTGCGAGCAGCAACTACCAGCCGCAGTCAGGCTCGGAAGAGATAACAGTCACGGCCGAATCAAGTTTGAACGTACCCTTCAAAGTAATGCTGGTCGATCCTTCAGGCTTGACGGTGAACACGGCCGATGCGGTTTCGGGCATTGCAACTCTTACCGCGCCCGTGAAGCAGCAGGGCGTCTACGTTATCAAGGTGGTTAACTTGAGTCTCGGCCCGATTCAGATCACCACGACAACGACGCCGTTGGTAAGTCGTGCGGGAAGCGATTACAGCGCCATGGCATTTCTCGAGGATCAACTGTACGGGATGCTGGTCCGTTACTTCAGCGGGATCTAGTGCGTCAACGAGCCGCGTTAGCGGCGGAAAGAATGTAGCCCCGGGTGACGAGTCCCGATGTATCGGGACGAGCGTAACCCGGGGATCAGATGTCCTTATGAATTGGAGCGCGCTTTAGCGGGCGACAGATGGGCCGTTCCAGTGTGAAATAGACCGCAATAGAGTTGCGGCTTTGCCGCCACACAGTGCGGTGAGGCTCCGCCTTATCGTAAGCCTGCATTGGAATGTCGCGGCTTCGCCGCCGCACTGTGCGGCAAGGCCGCAGAGACAGACTCCACGCCGCCGCACTGCTAAGCAGAAGCTTCACCCGTCGGCGGAGGATAGAGTCGCTCGAACTCTGGATCACCGTGAAGCAGTTGGAGGTCGGGGTCCTGGCGGGTCCACGTCGGATCCACGAAACCTGCCTCCCAAGCCTTCTTGATGGCGATCATCGCGTCGCCGACATTATTCATCGTGCAGAAGACGCATGCGGTATTGTAGAGAATCATCGAATCGTCGGGACGCAGGATCATGGCCAGGTCGGCTTCGCGCTTGGCCTCCTCGAACCGGCCTTGGCTTGCATAATCAGCAGCCAGCAGGATCCGGACACGGGCGTCCTCGGAACGTTTTTCAATAGCGCCTCGTAGATGGCAATCTCGCGGTGGCAATAGCGCTTCGGTCTTTCCCAGCGCTCCCAGCGCGTTATGAATCGGGATGGTTATGTTGTAGTTCTCGCTAGCGTGCGCGAGGGCCTCCTCCATGATGTCCACAACTTCCTGATATCGGCCGGCGGCGAAAAGGGCGCGTCCCAGTAAGTAGTAACCGCCGTCAAGATCGGGCTTCCGGCTTAGCGCCGTCCGAATCTTTTCCACAGCATCGCCGTAACGCGCGTCGGCGAAAAGCACCCACGCCTCCGCACACTGTATCTCCGGCGCCTCGTGTCCAGTCGCAATCGCCTTCTGCGTCGCAATAGTGGCCCGATCCATTTTTGCTGACGCTCGAAGTGATAGTAATACTCGGCGCACACGTTTGCCAGTCCGGCGTGAGCAAGCGCGAAATCCGGATCGAGAGCGACAGCATTCTCATACATCTGGAGCGCAAACAGCAGATCCTGCCGGCCGACGCGACGGGCATAGTTTCTTCCCTTAGATAAAGATCGTAAGCCTGCAGGTTCTCGGTCGGTTTCGCGGAGAGAGCCTGCTGCTCCTGCGGCGAGAGCGTGATCCGCAACGCGGAGGCGATCTTCTGCGCGATCTCGTCCTGCACTTCGAACACGTCCTTCATCTCGCGGTCATACCGTTCCGACCAGAGCGGAAAATCTGTGGCGGCGTCGACGAGCTGAGCGTTGATGCGCAGGCGCGCCCCCGCTCGACGCAGACTGCCGACCAGCACCTGCGACGCGCCGAGCTCCTTTCCGACCTGTCCGGCCGTCACCGATTTGTCGCGATAGGCCAGCACCATAGCCCGCGAGAAAGTCTTCAGCCCTTTGATCTTTGACAACTCCGTAGTGATGTCCTCGGTGATGCCGTCCCGCAGGTACTCGTCCTCTTTCATTCCGCTGAGGTTCTCAAAGTAGAGAACGGCAATGGAGTGGTCCTGAAGCGTTGACGCAGCTCGTCGCATGCCACTCGAATCGGCGGCATGTTTTCCCGAGTCGAGATCACGCTTCAATCGTTTGAGCGCCGTCTTAAGATCAGTGTGGCACTCTGATACCGCAGGTCGCGGTCTTTCTCCAGGGCCTGCGCGCGGCTGAGCTCCGGCGGCAGCGACGGATTGACCTGATTCAAGGGAGTGGGATCTCGATTGAGGATTGCGTCGAACACAACCGCCGACGTCTCTCCTTGGAAGGGGAGGATTCCGGTCGCCATCTGATAAAGGACAGTGCCGAAGGAAATTCGGAGAAGCGCCTTCGAATCGTTAGACACGTTCTCTCTTCTGCCCAGAATCTGGCTATTGAGATCAATCGGTTGTCGGGAGAAATCGTTGATGAGCACCTTGCGGCCCTATCACCACTACTTAGTGAGCTGTTTTTAAGGTTGCGCCCTCATCTGAACTGGCTCGAGTTGGATTATCATTTGCGAGGTGACATTCGGCACTTTCTGAGTTTCAGAGTCGGCGACGATCTCAATCCGAGATTTCTCTTTAGCAGCGGACAACGCAGAGCGGTGGGACTCGCCTTTTTGCTAGCGGTCCATTTGTCGCGATCTTGGTGCCAACTCAAAACAGTCATCCTAGATGAACCCGTTCAGCATATCGATGACTACAGAGCACTTCACTTGGTGGAAGTCCTTTCAGCAATTAGAAGTTATGGCCAACAAGTAATTTGTACCGTAGAGGATCAGGCCCTGGCGGATCTATTGTGTCGCCGACTTAGATCGGGGGAAGACGGGGTGGGACTCTTAGTAGAGATGGAATATCAGCTTGATAAGGGTGTAACAATTGCTCGACAAACACCAATGTATTCGCTACCGGAGGAAGTTTTGTTGCCAGCCAAAGCGGGCTGACTTTTCAATTCAGGCCTAACCTCACGGAATCACTTGACACTCGATAATCTGCTTGACGGGAACTGGCAGCGTGATCCTCCACAACGCACTATCAGCAAGGCATCGAGCGGCGGTTTAGCAGGCTTGGCACACGATAGGCACACAAAGCGGCACTGTGTGAAATGTCGCCTATCGGTAAATGACTGATTTTATTGGTGCCCCCGCAGGGATTCGAACCCCGAACCAACAGATTATGAGACGGGTCGAGGGACACTAACAAGACGAGACGAAACGAGATAAGCCAGTATTTACCGAATCCGCAGCCGTCAAAGTTTGTTAGGTCTCGCTACGTCGTAGCACGCCATCGCGCCATAATCACGCCATCGCCAAACATATCTGCCGCTTATGACCTAAACAACGAAACTATCCGCTTGATCTATTTCCTATCTAACAATGGCTGTCGATCGAGATCCGCGAGAATCTCGTTGAGCAATTGTTCCATTTCTCTTTTCGTTAGTATGCCGGCCCAATCCCCGATCGAATGAGATAACCCCTTGTTGGCAGTGGAAACTTCGGAACACACGAAGTATTCATAACTGCATTTCGAAGTGGCTTGATTCACTTGGCTGACGTCCAAATCAAAAGAGGCGGAATTAGACGTACCGAGCAGAAGTTTTCGTGAAGCTATAGGAAAATAGACGTTGATGATTTTGTCGCCCTTGTCATCAAATGGCTTGAATCTCCTCTCGCCATCGATTTCAAACAGGCAGCCAATATCCCCAAGAATAAGCGGCTCTTCGACCTCGCGAACGAACCAATTCAACGATTGGTATCCTTCCGATCGCGTCTCTGGAGCCGGATGTTTCGCTAAAGACTTGATATGACCATCCCTCACTGCGTTCGGCAGGAGACTTTTCATTTGGGCGATCAGTTCGTGGAGGGTGCTCTGGAGGTCTGGCATATGTTGGTCGATGATCTCCTGAGCATTCAGTTGTACGAGCTCGATCAGAAAGTCTTTATAGGCTTGAGCCACGGGAATCTCTTTAAGAGTTTTTTGAAGCTCCTGCTCTATTAACTCAGGTTTGCTCAGCAACAGTTTCTTGAGATTCGATGGATTCGACAAAAACAGAGTAATGTGATCAATCAGGTACTCAGCGGACTCGCGAAAAAACTCGCGTAACTGCTTTGTTCGGATCGTAAGGTGAGCAACAAATTCCGAAACTTGCTTACTGTCTACGTGTGCGCCATGCGGCTCGTTTCGAAGCTCATCGATCAATCGCGCATAGCCACTTTCAAGTTGCGTAATCTCTTCGTCAGCGCTAATTTCGCCAGCTTTACCGTAAAAGTGTTTTTCCAGGCCCACGTTCTCAATAGTCGTTTCGAATTGAGGTCCTCCTTTACGGTACACGCAGGTAAAGATTTTCTTATCTTGAATGCGACTTGCGAAGCCTTTAAGTAGAAAGCGCGGGAGAATATGTTGTCGAATTCCGGCCATAACTTTCAAGCTTCGAGCAGAACCTCGGGATGTTTTTTCGCGATCGTGAGCAACTTGAGCGCGGCGTCACCAGGCTCTCTTGACCCTTGCTCCCACGCTTGGACCGTCTTGGGGCTAATATTCAGCGTCATCGCAAACACCGCTTGTGAGCAGTTGAGCCTTTCTCGTATCCGAGCAATATCTTTCGGCGACATCGCCTTCGGCGGTCGCGGAGCCTGAATTCTAGTTACCTTCAAATCGCGGCGTTCGCCACGCTCAAAAGCAAGCGCGCCTTCCAACGCTTGCTTGAGATCGGCGAATGACTTGTCACGCATACAGTTTGACCTCTCTCTTGTAAAGAGTTCCACCGATCATACCTGATCGTAACGCTAGCCCGTACAAGAACTCCGTACAGAAGCGATTCATATTGGTCTCGCGTGGGCTCACTTTAGGAGCATCGGTAACAATCCTGCAGTCGCCATTATCTTCAACTGCGATGAGGCCAACCCGATGTCGATACAGCAAACCTTTGTCGACCCGAGCTGCTGTTCTGGCCCATACAGCGATGTAGGTTTGATCTGCGAAGAACGTGTACCGACGGGCTTGCAAGATTGCATCTCGCCACCTCGTCTGTTTGGCCTCCACAGCTACCACGTGTCGAGCTGGCTTGGGAGGGGTAAAGATGAGTCGAACGTAACCATCCTCGCGCTCGATCAAACCTAGCTTATCCAACTGCGGAAGCACCTTTGTGCGGAGAGTGCTTTCGGACAGAGCAACTCGTCGAAGAATATACGGCAGTGAAGTTCGTCCTTCTGGGTGCAATGCCAAGAGCACTTGCACTATGTAGCGATGATCCAGGGCGACTTCCAGCCCCTTCTCTCTGCGCACCTCGCAGCCTTCGCCGCACAATGAGGCACCCACCAAGTCCGCGACCCCATATCCGGCAGAGAACTCCTGCGCTGTGATGTCCATCCGTAGGTGGTCGAGCATAAACCGCCGAATCGGCTCAATCATTTCCCTTTCCAAGCAGCTCATGGCGACCCTCCCGCTGGCGGAGAAAACACTTGCTGCCAAACTCGCAGATGAGAGTAGTAACCGGGCGTCAGTGCTACGAGCTGTTGCTTTCTTACATTTTCACAATTCTGGAGAGCATCTCGCACTCTCTTGATGAACCAACCGAGGCGTTGCGTCGAGTCTACTAGGCTATTTAGTTCTGCAACCTCTTGGGTCCTTGCGTAGAGAAAATGCGCCTTTGCGAATTGATCCAGACCACGTGAAGCACGGCCGCAATGCGGGCAATTGCACCTGAGAGATGAATTACGATTGTCCGAAAGAATATCTTGTGCCATCGGAACTGGTAAGGTCAGCATCAGGCTCGGGATGTAGTATTTCTTGGTCATATCGTAGCCAGACGACCGATTCACCAATAGAGTACTCTCAGAGAAAGTAGTTAGCGAAGCAATGCCAGAGGTCGCTCCGTCTGCGCCCGCGGCAAGAAAACCCAAGCCAAGCGTGCCTATGCGACAGGCGAAGACTGGCTTGCCCAATTTCTGAAAAAGTTGAATCACATCAAGATACGCTCGTAATTGAAGCGGGTTGTTCGTCCGTTCGTCGAAGGTATCTACGTAAAAGAAGTAACCATCTGCACGTGCCCGCGAATACCGGTTCAGAAGCGCCAAGCGGTTCGATTCAATTGTGTATGGCTCGATATTTATACACAACCAAGCGTAAACCGGCGGCGCATCTGTCTTGGTCTTGGCATAAGAAATCGATTCTTCGATGAGTTTGATATCGATGTCAGTCCAAGGCGAGCCGAGGTCGCGACAGAAATGGAACGGCGCGACCAGGATCGAGCATTTCCACTGGAGCTGCCAATCAATACACTTTCTGGCATAACTCTGTTGGGCCTGAAGCGACTGTAGAGCAGCTGGGGTCAGAACACTATTCGGGTCTGGGACGTACGGCAACTTAACGAGTCCCTGCGTTTGCGCAAAGGATGAGTACGCCAGCCTATACGTCATCGGATCGAACAAATATGGAAGGCCCAGGTTTCTAAACGCCTCAAGAGATTTTTTGTAGCGAGGAAGGAAGTGGGCTGGATAGATCACGGAATCCAGTTGTCCTCCGGCGTTCAGAAACTGCTCCACGTCCCCCTTCTCTGTTTGGAGAAGATGAAAGAAACATCTTTTGGGATAGCTAACCTTCATCGGGCTGGTGACGATTTGCGATTGTGGCGGCACGTCTACAGGCGTGGTTTGAATCCCCTGACTCAGCTCGTCATGTCTACTCGGCCGTTCATAAGGCTGCTTGGCGACAAGCGTAAGAATCAGATTTTCGAATTCTGATGATAGAAGTCGATTGTGACGAGTCGGTGGCGTGGGCGGGTTGTTTACCACCTGCGCATATAACTCCAGCGGCGTTCGCGCCGTAAACGGGTAATTACCGCGAGTCACCAAGTGATAGATCAGGATGCCGAGTGAATAGAAATCTGCGCGATAGTCAACCGCATCACCGCGCAGAATCTCGGGCGCGATGTATAGCGGCGTTCCAATCGGCTGCCCCGGCATTGTCGTGAGGGTTGTGTAATCGAGCATCTTAACTAGGCCAAAATCAAGCAGCTTCACGTCACCGGATTGAGTAAGAAAAACGTTCGCTGGCTTCAGGTCTCGGTGGACTATGTTCTGGGCATGAACTGTCTCGAGTCCTGCAACTATTTGTGTGAGTATTCTCTTGAGATCGCCTTCACTAAAAGCATTTCCTGATGTTTGAAACGCGCGAGCCAGGTCTTGGCCTTCTAGATACTCAAGAGCGACAAAGTAACGGGTCTCGTTTCCGAGTTGTCCGACGCCAGCATCAATGAACCGAACGACGTGAGGGCCGACGGCCTTCTGTAGCGCGCGCACTTCTCGCTGAAAGCGTCGAACATCATACCCCTGCTGCATAGCCTCTTCTCTAATCAGCTTCAGCGCGACTCGGTCACCTGATTTCACGGCTTCGTACGTTTCCCCGTACGCGCCATGTCCCAGTAGCCTGCCTATGTCGTAACCACCGATATTGGGCATTGTTTGCTCCGGTCGAGTCTCAACCATTCTATAGCGGTTCGCGCTGTGTGCGAACACAAAGAACTCAATTAGAAGTATGTTCGTTCGCGATTCATCAGTCCGTAGCGTTCCTTATCGGGCGGTCATGCCTAACGGCCCATTATGTCCTGGTCAGACAGCATCGCACCATCTCAACCGCACTGGACGAATGTAAATCACTCTCGACAATTATGTCCCATATTTGAGACACTGCCACTGTGAAGCTTGGTGAGATTGCTTTGGCGCAGAAGAGACTTAAGGAGATGCTCGATGAAGAAAGTTAAGCCAATTGTGGCTCGCAACGCGAGAGAACTCGCGAAGTTGTTGGGCTTGGCTCCTGCCGACGGAATGGAGATCGAATTCCGAAGCGACCTTAACGATAAGATCATTGAGGTCGTTTCTAAGAAGGGATTGACTCATTCAGACGTGGCGCGGCTCGCTCACACATCACGCACTCGCGTGACCGCTATCCTGAACCGTAACACCCACGACATTTCAGCAGATCTCATGCTCCGGGTGTTGGCCTCGCTAGGGGTGCAAGCAAAACTCCTATTCAAGAGCGCCGCCTGATTTTAACCAGCTCATCGCTGCGGTGACTTAGCTTTTCTCGGATAGAGTTTCTTGCGGGGACGTTTTCGGCGCGCGGGAAGTTTGGGACACGCGTGACCTTTAAATCTCGATGCTCTCCACGCTCAAAAGCGAGAGCACCCTCTAGAGCCTTCTTGAGTTAGCAAATGCATTATCACTCATATACCTCGTTCTGTTCGTCCGGCCCTTGGGTGCACTTTGCTTTCGTGACGGCATTCCTATCTCTCAACCTTTGGATATAGTCTATGCGTAGATAATCCCGCCTCGGGAGATTAACTACGCACAGAATATACTCCGGTCCGCAGTTCTTACGGAAAGGGAGTCTTGGATTCCTCAAGCTTAGCGCTGGGTGGATCCTTCCACGATGGCGATTTCCTCGTCGGTCAGATCGTAGAGTTGATAAACGAGGCGGTCAATTTCGCGCTCCCACCGGCTCACGTCCGCCTGCGGGTCGGCGCGCTTGGCGGCGAGAATACGGTCAACGAGTTTGACGATTGGCGCTTGCTGTTTGGGCGTGGCTGCGGGAATCGGAATTTTGCAAACGTAAGGTGCTTGCATTGCATAAGCTCCGCCTTGCAATTTAGAGGTGACATTACCCAAGAAAAACCAAATAGCTTGCGTGTTAAGTAAAGCAAGCAAATAAAAACTTGCTCCCGGAATCAAGAAAGTCTTGTTGTTTGAGTATGAGTCAGAATCATCCCAAGCGAAGGCTTGGTATGTCGCAATCTCTTGGTAGAGAATTTTTGGTTGCTCGAACTCTTGTCAGTAAGCAATATTGTCTTGAATCTCAAACCATTCGTAGCTTCCGGCTTTGCGTCCGCCGGGAACACCGGGCATTAACTGTTCTTTGAATTGCTCTAAGTGCTTCTTGATTGCCGGATACTTCTTGATGTCTATGCCACGTCTCGTAAAAATCAACCACAGGTCTTGAGGCTGTACGCGCCAACGCTTTACGTCACGCCCGCGTAAGAAGGGTTTCAAGATTTCCTTCGATGGCGGATGCTCTTTGATTAAAGCATCGCGCGTCGCGCGGTCAACCACGAAGGCTTCGTTTAATCCGGTCAGCACGCCGCGATAAAACTTGCCGTTGACGTATTCGCCGAGCGGCTTGCCTTTGCTTCGCAGTTTGTCGAGCAGGCGCAGCACGTCCACCACTTCGAGTCGCCAACCGTCGGCGGTCAACTCGTTTTGCGCGAGCGAGAAACTGTCCTTTTCAACCACGCTCACAAACTGTTCGACGGGTGCGCCCATCTTCCACGTCAACGCGCGCACGTTGTTGCCGTTCGGCGGCGGCGTCTTGCTTGTGATCAGAATCGTCGGATAAGCAATCGCTTCAAACACCGGCGCGTCCCCGAAATCAATCAACTGTCGAATCGTCGTCCGCCCGCTCAACAACCCGCGCAGCTTCGCGCCATATCCAGCGCGGAAATACTTGTTCGATGTGATGAACGCGAGCGTGCCCTTGCCGTTTAACGAACGCACGCCGCACTCGTAAAAGTAAACGTACAGGTCAGCCGTGCCAGTGAACGTCTGAAAGTTGCGCTGCAACGCGGGTTTGAGATGTTTGATTTCCTCTTGACGCACATAAGGCGGATTGCCGATGACGACATCGAATCCGCCTTTGCTCTGAAACACTTCGACGAAATGCAGTTTCCACAGAAAATAGTTTTTGCGGTTGTCGCGGCGGTGCTTCGCCAGTTCGCTCAAGGCTTCACGCTCGCCGCGTTCCTTGAGCGTCGCTTCCATGAACTCCCATTCAACCGCTTCGAGCTGCGAGCGCAGTTCACGTTTACGCTTCGTCGAGGAAACGTCGAAGAAATCTTTGTGCAGGCGTTTCAACTCCGCCAACTTCTCTCTCGCCGCGCTGTGTAAATCCTGAAATGTGGCTTGTTCTGCCGCCGGCGCATCCGTCTGGTGGTAAAGCTGCTCGCGCTGCTTTTTCAACTCATTAATTTCCCGCTCAAGTTTAGTCGTCGCCGCGGCCCGCCTGCCTTCCTTCGCCCCGACGCGGATAAACTCGCGCTCCCGCTCGTTGAGCCGCTTGTTGAGCTCATCAATTTGCGCTTCTACGTCCACGAACGCCCGCGCTAACAGTTCTTCATCAAGCAACTTCACGCCCGCGTACTCATCCAGGAGCGAATTGCCCTGCATGATTTTGTAATCGAGGTTCGGCAAGGCGTGTACGCGCTCGCGGCTGGTTTCGTCCACGACAAGCGAGAGCCACAAACGCAGCTTGGCGATCTCCACCGCGCCAGGATCAATGTCCACGCCGTAGAGCGACGATTGAATCGCGTGTCTCTTCAAGCTGTATGCGCTCCGCTCCGGCATCCCCTGCACGCTTGAGAGCGCGAGCCGTGCGCGCACAATCTCCTGCATCATCCCGACGGGAAACGCGCCCGAACCGATTGCCGGATCGCACACCGTTATCTCTTCCAGCAACTTGTCAATCGCCCGCGCATTCTGGCTGATGCTTGCGGGCAGAAAGTTCTTCTTCTGCGATTTAGTTCCGGCGGCTTCGTAGTCGGCTTGAAAATCCCCGATGCGGATAAAGGCTTCGATGTCGGCGCGTGTAACGTCCGGCAGGTGCGTTGAGAGATAGTTGGTAAGCGACTGCTGGCACATGTAATTGACGATGACGCGCGGCGTGTAGTATGCGCCGCCTTTGTGCCGCAGATTTTCGGGCAGCAGATTCTCAAAGACCTTACCGAGCATCTCCGGGTCAACCGCGACATCTTTCTCCAACGGTTCGGCTTCGTTGACCGTGAAGTTGAAACGGTCGAACACATCGAGAATCCCCGTGCCGCGCTCGCCTTCCTCCGCCGGTTCGTCGTTCGAGAACAGACTGTCAGGAATCAGGATGTCCGTGTTCACCCAATCGTAGCCGAGGAATGGCTCAAACAATCCACCATTGAGAAACGGAATCTTGCAATCGAAGCGGTCGGAGTAATCGTCTGTGCGCTCGGTGGCGAGCGTGTTGTAAAAAAGCGGCTCGAGAATGTCGTTGAAGAAGTTGCGCGTTCGTGCCGCAGCATGGCGTTGGTAATACTTGTCGCGCTCCACGAACAGATACCGCAGGTAGTTTTTATCGCCGCTGCCCCACGTCGCCCCGCGCGCGACGCCGAACCAGCCCTTCTTTTGTAGGAAGTAGAGAAAGACCAGTTGGCCAAGCAGCTTCTTTGCAAAGTCGTCGGCTTCGATTCCCTTATTTACAAAGTCCTCCTTAACCGCCTTGCTCCGCTTTAGAATCTTGTCGAGTCCGTCACGCACGTTTTCAAAGAGATTCTTGTATTGCTGGAAGAACTCCTTAGTAACCTTTTCAATATCGAAAGCTGCTTCAATGTCAGCAAGTGTGGGACTCCCTTCATCCTTCTCCAGGAGCGGCAGGAATTGCTTCTGCGCCGTATGGCTGTGTTCATTGGCCCCAACCAAGAATGAATAACGGCGAGCAGGCGTCAGCGTTTCCCTAACACTCACTTTGCCGGCTTCATCGGCGACGGACTCGTACTCCATCTTGACGAACGAAAACCGCCAATCGGTATCGTTTGGGGAAGCAAATGCGACTAGCGCGGCTTCTTTTCCTCCGCGTGTCGATAAGTAATCGGCTACAAAGTTGCGCAGAGAAGTGCGAGCGCGTTCGAGACTGGATTCTCTCTCTAAGTGAACGATTAGGATGTCGAGCTTTTCCCCGCTGGAATCAGTGTAGGTTGCCAGTCTCTCAAAGCGGTTCACTCTTGGCTTGAAGGCGTCTTTGACGTAGGTTGTGTTCCAGCGCTTCGCTTTTGACTCGTCGATGTGATTGAGCAGGTTGCGAATGAAATGCTGGAATCGCCTCTTATCGAAGGGCTGCGTGAACGTCTCACGGATGAGAGAGCGGGATTGAGCGCTGTCCATAAGTCGATGACTCTATCCTGTCTTTCGGTCAGGAATGAATGACGAGAGGATGACTTCTCGTGGGCTGTAGGCATTGCGAGAAGCGTCAGCGCGTGTGGCTTGAAAGAACTCTCTAGGAATTTCGCGCTTCAGAATGCCAAGCACCTTTAGAGGCGCTGCTTCTTTCTTCAGCGCAGTGGCAACCTTCTTCGTTGTAGGTCTAGGCAGCGCGCCATCGTCAAGCAGGCTGATTACCTGACTGACATAAATCTCGTCGTCATCAGTGAAGCCCTGAAACGTGCGAATGTCCTTCGCTTTGAGGCGCTTTAGTATGTATGCGTCGTTGGGGCTGTTGCGATGCGGAATTCCATAACCACCTTCAATGGTGGTGGCGTCAAGGAAAGTCTGCCTATTGCTTTCGAGTAATGAGTAGAAATCACGCGTAATCGACAGCCGTCTTTCCTTTTCATCTTTTGGCTTTAGTAACTTCACCGCCGCGAAGAAATCCAGCTCAGCACTCGTTTGTGTGCTTGCCTGAGCGAGAAAGAACTTATCGAGCTTGCCTTGCCGGAAGTAAGTAAGCAGAGCCGGATATTCTCGCAAAGCGGAAGCCAAATTATCTGCGTTTCTTGTGGACCGCGCTTTCTTTGGCAAGCGTTTAATGCGTTCGAAGAGATCCGGCCGACTGTCCCTCAGCGCGCGAATCTCAGCCAGGTACTCAAGCTCGCTCTCTTCCGACTCATCTTCCCCAGTGATTGTCTTTCGTGAATTCAAACGAATGAACAAGTCGTGCGATTTGATCTCTTCGCCTTCGGTCAACAGCCGCGCATCGGACCCCAACATCTCAATGAAAGCTTCGATCTTGGCTTCAGCAGCGGCCTTCAGCTTTATTACATCTTCCGACTCGTCGGTGGGGAAGAAGTTGTAGGTGTGAATCGTATCGAATTCGGTGTCCACTCGATTCACTCGTCCGACTCTCTGAATCATCCGAGTTGGATTCCACGGAATGTCATAATTAACGACAATGTTGGCGCGATGAAGATTCACGCCCTCGGAAAGAACTTCGGTGGTTACCAGAATTCGGTAGTCATCCTTTGGCTGGAATGCCCTTGGGTCAAAGTTGGCAAGGATCTTCTCGCGATCAGCCGCCGTAGAGGAGCCCGAGAAAAGAATTACTTTAGAATCAATTTCTTTCTCGATTCGGTTAGCCAGGTATTCCGCAGTTTCCTTTGATTCCGTGAAGATGATCAGTTTGTTTTTGCGGAAGCTGGGAACGGTCTTGAATACATCGCTTAAAGAGTCCCACTTCGGATCGCGGTGGATACTCTCCCACATGGCCTGAACCTTCTTTAGTATCTTGAGATCGCTTTTCAGCTCGGCAATAAAATTAGGGGAGAAATCGTCCGCGTCCAGGCGTTCAGCTCTCTTTTGTTCTATCAGTCGTTCGATGCCCTCCGGATTATCCTCATCAAGGAATTGAAAGACTTTGCTGATGTGATCTTTGCTGATGTAGACAAAACCGTTGTTGTATTCCTTGATCACCCGCTGGTAGGAGTCGATGAAGCGCGATAGCGTATTTCTAAATGCAAAGAAGCTGCTCTCCAGTCGCTTGACCAGCAGAATTTTCATAAACTTTGCCAGGTTCTTTTGGCCCTGAAGTTCGCTATCATCACGTTTGCCGGTGAAGTATACGAGCGGTTTGTACCGAGCATATGTAAACGTCCCCGTAATTAGCTTGAGAGTATCGAAGAAGACTTCGCTCTCGGCGGTACTAAACTTGTAAAAGAGCGGCTCGGGATCCTTGACCTCGGGAAACTTCAAGCCCTGAGATGTGAGGTCGTCGCCGAAGAATTTTTTGATCTCACTTCGTGTTCGGCGAACCATCAAATACTTCAAGACTTTTTCCCTGGTGGCTTTCGCGTTCGCCTGCACGGTGGCAAAGTATTCTTCCCGATCGTCTTTGCGATCCAGCGGTCGAATTTTCTTTTCCATATTGCTGAAGAATGCCTCAAGGTTCGGTTGATTTGGTATCGTGCTCTTCTTGCCGTTCTGAAACAGCTTTATCTGACTGAGAATGTCCCGTGGTGTGTTGTTTAGCGGTGTGGCGCTTACGAGAATCACTCGTTTGCCGCGGCAAATCCGCGCCAGCTTTTCGTAGCTCTGCGTCGATTCGGTGCGAAAACGGTGAGACTCATCAATGAAGACGTTCTTGTAGGCTGTGAGGTCCCGTTTGAGTAGTTCGTCGAGTTTCCCCAACGACTCGCACTTGAATCCCCGCACAGCAAACTCTCGGAAGACATTGTTCCATGAACCCGGGTTGTTCTCATCAATCAAGGCAGGCGGGGCAATGACGAGGCTTCTTCCCTCAAGTTGCTGCGCGAGGAGTGCGGACATATAAGTCTTGCCCAAGCCCACAACGTCGGACAGGAAAACGCCGCCATAAGTTTCCAAGGTATCGCGCGCACTCAGAACGGCCTCCTCCTGATACTTCAGCTTCATGAATCCGGCAGGCAGGTAAATGTTTTCCAGTTCGTCGGGCAAGTTCAACCGGCCCTTGAAGTATTCGTAGAGAAACTTTAAATAGAGTTCATAGGGTGTGAATTCCGCGTACGGGGACAGCTTTGTGATAGTGTCAACATACGCCTTTGACACCTCAACCGAATCGGCCCACAGTTCGTTAAATTTGTTCAGCGCGAAGTGGTAGTCCGCAGGATTCTTAAGCTCAACGTTAAATTCAAGATTGTCTACAAGGCCCGATTGCGAAAAGTTGCTTGAGCCCGTGATTACACGCCCGTCGTCGTAATGCCCCTGAGGGAAGGTGAGAATGTAGACTTTGGCGTGGATCTTTTCTGATGGATAGACCTTGATCTCAAGCTTGCCGGATTTGACCCAGCTTATGAATGTGTCGACACCTTCCTCAACATCGGCTGAATCCTCTGAGTGTTCCAGTTCGTCCAGGATTTCGCTGGGAATCTGACTCTTGGCTTCCGCGTGAGAGCTTAGGAGAAGTTGCTGCTGTTCTTTGGCTTGTTGAAGAAAAGTGTAGGTGCTTTGGTCGGTCTTGAGACCGATCAGGATGCGCACCTTTTCTGTGTGTTCGAGGGCCGGATAGAGTTTGTAAAAACCACTGATCATGAAATACCCGACAAGGCAGTCGAAGAACTGGGTATGTGTGCCAAGCAGAGCATGAAACCGATCAAGCAGTGACTTGCCGGGTTCATTCGTTAAGAACGTCAGGTCAGAGGACATACGCACGTCATATTAGTCGTTAGCGGAAAGCTCATCAACGTGCCGGGTCTATCAAGCCTGGATGACGGCCTAGCGAAGTGAAGAAGGACGGGCATCCGATAACGTGGCCAAGACCGGTAGGACTCGAACCATTCCCATGAACGACATCGTGTTCAAGGAACTGATGACACTCAAGCAGGATGCTGGACCAAAAGAGTTCGTGTTCAGCAATTCGCGTACGGGTGTGAACATCGATTCCATCAAGACAGGCTGACGGAGCGCTTGCGAAGATGCGGGACTCGCGAATCTCAGGTTTCACGATACTCGTCACACCTTCGCAACGCGCCTGCGAGCCAATGGCGTTCACGAGTGGGACATTCGAGATCTACTCGGTCATACGTCAGTAAGAATGACGAGTGTTTTACACACATCAGACGCCGGCGAATCTGTGTCACGCGGTTGATACGCTGACCAACATCAAGCTGGGTAAGGTCGTGAGGTTCAAACGAACAGGCGTGTCGGGAGTGTTGGACCCATCCGCTACCGCGGACGGTACTGACCTCATGACCCGTCGATCGCGCGTGCCGGAAACAACAAAGCGGCGACAGGTCGCCGCACTCCAAACAATCGCGCCATCTTCGCGCCATCGTGAGGTTGAGCAGGTATCGGCCCAACAGCACGAAGACGTAAGTGTAAGAACACTCGCCAATTGATTGGTGCCCCCGCAGGGATTCGAACCCCGAACCAACAGATTATGAGTCTGCTGCTCTAACCGTTGAGCTACAGGGGCACATTAAGTTGCGCGGGCCGCAGCTCCCGCTTAACCGAATCTCGCCAAAAAAAGTGTGGTGTAACGAGTGTATCACGCGGTCTTTCGTATGCCGCAAAGCGTCGCTGAGCTTCGTGAGAAGCGAGTCAGCAAATTCAAATTGACGAGTTCTGTTCCAAGCTGACCGAGCCAGATCGGCCTGCCTTAACTCCCGCACCAACCAAAACCACGCTAACTACTTGAGAAATTGCCTTTTCGAACGCCTGACCAAAAAGGGCACACTGTTTGCAAAATGCCGAACGGGTCTTAGTTCCGTAAAAGCCAACTGCAAGGCGTAGGAAGCATGAACCAGAAAAACCATCGTCCCATAGCCGCCCGCTGGACCGCGATTGCGATTGCCTGTGCTCTTCTGGCCGGCGTTCCCACAAGGACGCAATCGCAGTCCCTACTCAATCTTAATTTAGGCCAGACAACTCAGACTGTGTCGCAGCTTGGGAAGGTTTCCAGCGACCTGCTCAATCAGGTCCTCGGTGCAGCCCTGGGAGCTCGCGTTAATGTCATCGTACAAAGCAACGGACCCTGGAGCCCTCTGCTGGACACTGTGATTGCGCTATCTGGCGGACAAATCACCTCTAGTTACAGCAATCTTAACCTGAAGGCAGTCAATTTACCGGCGAGCAGCGTGTTGGCCCTCGCTCTAAATAACCAAATCGATTTCATATCGCCCGACCGAACAGTGCGTCTACTTGGCCACCTCTCCACGACCACCGGCGCCAACGCTGCGGCCACCTCCGTGGGTCGCTCAGATCTCGATGGCAGCGAAGTCGGAATAGCAATTATAGATTCGGGAATCTATAACTCTCATCAGTCCTTTCTCGGATCCAATTCGGCGATTCGCATCGTGGCGAGCAAAGACTTTACAGGCGAACGTCGAACCGATGATCCATACGCGGAACTCATGTCGCCGGCATCGCGGCAGGAAATGCTCGTATCTCGAGTGGCGCCTACCTGGGCATCGCGCCCAATGCCAATCTAATTAATTTACGCGTGCTCAATTCGCAGGGTACCGGTACGATATCCAGCCTCCTGAGCGCGCTTGATTGGGTGTTAACGAATCGCAGCAATCACAACATTCGCGTAGTCAACATGAGTCTCGGCGCTGCGGCCGTGGATTCGTACAAGAAAGATCCCATCTGTAAGGCTGTACGCCACCTGGTCAACAAAGGAGTTGTGGTGGTGGCCGCCGCAGGCAATAACGGTGTCAACGCTTCGGGACAGAAAATCTACGGTCAAATACATTCTCCAGGCATCGAGCCCTCAGCAATCACCGTGGGAGCAGCTAATAGTTACGGCACAGATTCGCGCGCTGACGACTCGATTACGACCTATAGCTCCCGCGGCCCCACCCGTAGTTATTCGACCGATGGAAACGGAACGAGACACTACGACAACTTGATCAAACCCGACATTGTGGCCCCTGGAAACAAATTGATCGCCGCTGAGTCGGTAAACAATTTACTTGTCAGTCAAAATCCCGGCCTTGACGCCGAGGTCAGCGACGTTGTGACACGTAAAATGATGCGTCTTAGTGGCACATCCATGGCCGCTCCAGTTGCGGCCGGCGCTGCGGCACTACTTTTACAAATCAATCCCAAACTAACACCTAACCTTGTTAGGGCGATCATGATGTACACGGCACAACCACTTGCCGGCTACAACATGCTCGAGCAGGGCGCCGGCCAACTCAACATCGAGGGTGCTGCTCGTCTGGCGAAGATGATCCGGACAGATCTCACGAACTCCACTCCTCTGGGTGCCCCGCTGCTTACTAGCGCCGAGGGTCCGCTGCCGGAGACTGCAATCGCAGACCATACCTTCGGTTGGTCTCAAGGCATTATTCTCAACTATACCTACATCACCGGTAGAGACCTGGCCATCTACTATCAAAAGATATATGGCACCGGGGTCCTCCTGAGCGAGGGCGTGATCGCTGGTGACGGCGTCATCGCCGGCGACATGACAAAGCTGACTGAGGGAATACAGACAGGTCAGAACGTAATGATCAGCAACGGCGTGATCGCCGGTGACGGCGTAGTCTTCTGTGCCTATGGGCTGTTACTCAGCGATACCCTGCTTAGAGAGGATCAGTTTCTGGGCGACGGTGTGATTGCGGGCGACGCTGCCGGCGTTATAGCCGGCGACACTATTATGCGAGGGGACGAAACCGCCTGCATGCCGAGCACTCCTGACTAGAGGATTAAGGTCCTTTCTTCGCGGCCTCGCAGGCTTTCCCGCGACCCGATGGCTACGCAGCTGAACTCACAGGCGAGCACAAAATGCCAAAACAACCTCATAGAAAATACTTTAGGTGGCTGACTATATCGCTCGGTGGCGTGGTCTTCATCTGGTCACTAGCGCATTTGCCACTGGCGAGCATAAACCTCCAGTTTCTGCTGCTGGCAATGATTACGCTTCTCGTTACGGCCAGGATCGCGGTTCAGATTCCGAGCATTAACGGGAGAATCACCGTCTCCGACACCCTCATTTTTTTGGTGCTGCTCTTACACGGCGGTGAGTTGGCAATTGTGCTGGCGGCGATCGAAGGCGCTTCTTCCAGCCGGCGCATCAGTAAAAAGGCCACGACGATCTTTTTTAACGCGAGCGTAATGGCTGTTTCGACTTTCGTGACTTCAGGGGCGCTTCGCCTGTTCTTCGCCGAATTTCAAAATGAGCAACTCTCTTTAACGGCTGGCTTCGTGGCGGCAGTTTGCTTGATGGGCCTGACACAGTACGCGTTCAATTCGGGTTTGGTAGCAATTGATCGAGCTCTCCAGACGGAAGAATCAATTTCGCAAACCTGGAGAAAGCATTATCTGTGGACCTCTCTCACTTACTTCGCCGGCGCCTCGGCAGCAGGCGTTATTGCAAAGTTGATCGTGGTGCTGGGATTTTTTCCAATGATCCTCGCCACACCGATCATTGCCATCGTTTATTTCACTTATCAGACTTACATGAAAAGCGTGGAAGCCTCGGCAGCACAAGCCGATCAGGCAATTCGCAACGTGGAGGATCAGCAGAGGTACATCTCAGAACTTGAACTCATCAGGAAAGAACTTCACGAAAGTCGAGAACACTTTCGTAATGCCGCGCTTCACGACTCTCTTACCGGGTTGCCTAACCGAACACTGTTGACCGACCGACTGGAGATCGCGATCAGGCAGACCAAACGCCATCCAGATCATCTCTTCGCGGTTCTCTTTCTTGATCTCGATCGCTTCAAGGTAATCAATGACAGCATGGGTCACGTCGCGGGAGATCATCTACTGGTGGTTACCTCCCGCCGCTTGAGGGAAGGTATCCGACCCAGCGACACTGTTGCCCGCCTGGGAGGTGATGAGTTTGCCATCCTGCTCGACGGTCTCGAAAGCTTTAGTGATGCGCTCCGAGTAGCCGAGCGTTTGCAAAAACAATTGGTGCAACCAGTCTATCTTGACGGCACCGAGGTCTTCACGAGTGCAAGCATTGGTATTGCTCTCAGCGCCACCGGCTACGATCGTCCGGATGCGATTCTCCGTGATGCAGACACCGCTATGTACCGTGCCAAGGCGAACGGTAAAGCTTGTCACCAGTTATTTGATCAGAACATGCATACTCAAGCTGTGGCCCTGTTGAAGCTCGAGAATGATCTCCGAAGGGCCATGGAACGCGAGGAATTTTGTCTGCACTACCAGCCGATATTCTCTCTGGCAGATGAAAAGCTTTCGCGCTTTGAAGCACTGATCAGGTGGCAGCACCCTGAACGCGGTCTCGTCGGTCCCGGCGAATTCATCCCGGTTGCCGAAGAGACCGGGCTGATTCTGGACTTGGGCAACTGGGTATTGCGACAGGCTTGCCGTCAAATGCGCGATTGGCAACTTAAGGGTCTGGTCGATGATGCGGCAGCAGTTAGCGTCAATTTATCGTGCAAGCAATTTGTTCAACCGGGCCTGCTGGAACAAGTGAAGGAAGTCCTCAAGGAAACCGGTCTGCGTGGACAGTGCCTGGAATTGGAAATCACGGAAAGCGTCATCATGGAAAATGCCGATGCAGCATGCCAAACATTGCGCGAGCTGCGCGCGCTTGGTGTCAGCCTAAGCATTGATGATTTTGGCACTGGCTATTCTTCGTTGAGCTACCTGCATCGTTTTCCAATCAGCACTTTGAAAATAGACCGCTCGTTTATTGGCAATGACGAAAACTCTGGCATCGTCGGAACGATCATAACTTTGGCTGATAAACTCGGTATGGAAGTCGTCGCTGAGGGTGTGGAAACCGCCGCGCAAGTTTCTTACTTGAAGGACCTGGGATGCGAGTTTGGCCAGGGCTACTGGCTCGCCCGGCCGGCAGACTCCGCGGCAATCGAGTTGCTACTTCAAGAAGGTGTGTATCGAGGTGATAGCGATGGCACGCTCACCAGGGAAAGCTCGGACACGCATTATTCAATCATCGGATCGGACGATCTAATTCCACTCGAAGTTGTGTGCTAGAAACCCCTTTGGACAGAGAGTCAGCTTATCCGCAGATTACGCAGATTACGCAGATGAAAAAGAAGAAACGGTAAAACCGCAAATGTAATGGTGACCAAGCGGAGGCAACCTGAGTTTTTGCACCTGCCAATTTTGATCTGGCAAACGTGATTTGTATGCCTAAGATAGTATAAAGCGGCGCTGCTCCAGGCTTCGTGCGCCAAAGTTTAGGAGTAGACCGGTGTGATACCCGGTAACTTTTAGATAATTAATTACCTGTGATTCTTCAACAGAACTGAGTTGGCCAAGAGCTTTCAGTTCCACGACTACTGAATCAAAACATATAAAGTCAGGTCGGTAGTGTGTCTCAAGCAGTAAGCCTTTGTAACTAATCGGAAAATTCAACTCACGGCGAAAGGGAATGACGCATTCAGCCAACTCGATAGCGAGCGCCTCCTGGTAAACCGGTTCAAGAAAACCGCAGCCGAGCTGCCGATGGACCTCCATGGCGGCTCCGATGATCGCGTAAGTCCTTGGATCTGATTCGGTGAGGACACTCATTTTCCAGACTCCTTCGGAGGTTGTTAATACGAAGCTTGTTTTGACGCTTTCAGTAGATTAGAAGATAGAGGAACCAAGAAGAAGCCAGTTCGAGTAGCGAGGATGTTCAGAGACATGTAAGAGATCCAGAAAGCCCCGCCCGGACCATTTCCTCTACAGCTTATTTATGATCTGTGTAATCTGCGTAATTTGCGGATAGTCTTAAGGGAAAGATTTCCCGAGGTCGAACTTCTCCACAAAATACCGCTTGCGCCAGCGTGGATTGATCAGATCCAGCAGCAACCCTTCAGCAGCTCCAAAGGAATAGACAACTTCGCGCTTCGATTCCGCAAGCTTTTGTGTTTGCAGCTGGCGGAGGATTCCCTCGTGTAGTTCGCGCGCAACGTCCGCGAATGGACGGTAGTCCTTTAGCGCAAGAAATTCTCTGCTCGCCTGGTAGCTTGTCGCCGCCAGCTGGGCCAACTGGTATTCGGTGTAGCGCGCAATTCCTTCCTTCCAGAGTTGAAATGAAAAGTATTTGTGATCGTCGGTCGAGATCAGCTGATGGAATTTCCGCCGCGCTTCCAAATAAGCGCGCACCCTTTTCGCGCGACTTGCCTGACGCGATTTGATCGCCACCGCTAATGCATGACTCATTTCCGCGAACTGTTGCTGCACTTCTGCCCGCTCATAAGGAAAAGCATAGTTGAGCATCCACATTCCTGTCTGATCGCCGCGCGAAAGGTTCAAAGCGTTTACGTCAGCGTAGAAATTTGGCTGCGAGTCCTGCAATTGATGGAAGTGCTCGTGAAGCAACGTTACAACCCAGGGCGTGACGTCTTCGCCGAGGTGTTTTCAGCCTGACCCACCACTATTGTGGATACCATGCTGCCGCTGATCGCCGGAAACGTTGCCAAAAAGTGAGCGGGAAAATTGCGCTTGCGATAGTAGACGTCGCTTTTCAGAACTGCATCGTGACCCAGGCTCGCAAAATCCGCTGACGGCGTGGGATGGCGTATTAAAAATTCATGTTCAGGTGTTACTAGTAAGACCGCAAATGGAGCCTTGCTCCAGTTTGGCCAGACTTGATCGCCAATTCGATCACCCATACGAAACGCTTCCGCCAGGCGCGTGCGATCGATCGGCAACAGGGCGGGCTTGTCCTGTGCCCGCGCTGTCTGACAAGACAAAACGAGTGAGACGACGACAAACGCTATCGCAGCCAGGCGGGAATCAATCACCGCCGACATTCTATTCATAAAAATAGTCTAACCTCTCACAAACTACCGGTGCCTATAAATCCTCCGGAAGTTTCAATCACCTGATTATTGATACCCGCGAGTAATGGATCAGGAAGGGAAGTCTCGGGGTCAGGAAGGGCGGTTTACCCCCGCTTAAATTCCAGCTTCTCACTCTTCGGCTTCAGCTTGAGAACTCACGGGTCGGCGGGGGCAAGCCACCCTTCCCGACTGAGCATTGTGGCCTCGGGGTTGATCTAAATCGGTTTGTTACGGTGCGGCCGCGTGATCAATTGCGCCTGTCATTACTTCACGCACCGCCTTGGAGTTCAGGAAAGTGGCGCGCAAATCATCGTCGCTCACGTTTGCAGCACAGGCGTCAACAATCTTAGCGGCTTGCGTAAAGGCCGACCTCGCCGCCGTTTCATCCCCACGTTTCAACTGCAGCCGGCCCAGACCTGCATATGTTCTCCAGGCAACGAGCGGCGCCGGGTACCGCTGCAATTCTTCAAGCCCAGCGGCAAATTCTTTCGTTGCGGTATCCAGATCATCGGCGGAGATTGCGATGTGCGCTTTCATTCTGTGGGCTTCTGTAATGTATTTGTGCGCGCCGTATTCGCTTGCCGTTTCAAGCAGTCGCTGAGCAAATTCTCCTGCCTGTTCCAGGTCGCCCTGACGCAGCCAATGCCAGGCGGTTGCGGCTTCGAGGCGGATGTTGTAGCGCCAGCGAAACCACGCGTCGCGCTCAAAAATTTCGCGGGTTTCGCGAAATGCTGATACGGTTTCCGACGGTCGCCCGCCCAGGGTATGGTCAATTCCCAGGTTGATTAACGAATTAGCCTCAGCTTCGAGAACATTAAACTCGCGTGCAACTCGTAGTCCTTCCTGATCGTGTTTGAATGCTCCCTCAAAGTCCTGCAGCTCGCGGTGCATCCAGCCGATGCAATTCGGCATACGAGGAAACCAGAAACGATCGCCATTGCGGCCAGCCATCTGGATTGCCTCTTCGAGGATCTCAATGGCCTCTGACATGTGCCCAAGATTTCCCTTTGAGAGGCCGAGAAAGAACATCGACGTCAAAAGCAGGAAGCCGTCACGCAAGCGAGAGGCGAGCTGCCGGGCTTCCTGCGCACACTCGATCGCACGCTCATACTCCGTCTGGAAAAAATGGAGACAACCGCGCCAGGCCAACCCTGTTACCAACGCTGGTTTGTGATCGATAGCCCGGGCACTTTTGATTACGTCGTCCAGAATGGGAACTCCCAGCGCCAGCTCGCCGTAGGCTGCATGTTTCAGCGCCATCAGACCCATCGTGTCCAGACGCAACTTCTCACTTCCCGCGCGCTTGGCGGCCGTCAGTGCTTCATTGGCGCGTGCCTCCATCTCCTCAAGGCGATGTGAAAAAAACAAGGTCGTCGCCAAAGCGTTGAGACCACTTGCCTGCTTCTCTGGTGAATCGAAAACTTCCTGATGCTTGAGCATCCTTTGGTAATCGTCAATCGATTGGTTAAAGCGGCTCAATGCCATATTTGTAGCGCCACGCTTGCCATAGAGAGTCACTCTTGTTTCCGCCTGCTCATCTTCAGGCAGCTTCTCCGCCAAACTCAGAGCGCGGGTGTAGTGTTCCGCAGCTTCGGCGTTTCCATAGAGCGCGGTGGCGTTGTCGCCGGCATGAATTAGGAACTCCACTGCGCGTGGAAAATCCCGTCCGCGTTCGAAATGCAAAGCGAGCTGCGCTGCAATCTGAGGCGCCCGCCTCCCATAGTGTTGGGCCAGGGTTTCGCCGGCCTGGCGGTGCAGCATTACTCTTCGTTTGGCAACCAGACCGTCGTAAAGAAAATTCTGATAGAGAGCGTGAGCGAAGCGATAGCGCGTCGCGAGCGAGCCGTCAGGCAGTTCCTCCTCTCCCCTGATTACGACGAGCCGGTAGTTCTTCTCGATTCGCGCCAGCATCTCCTCCAGGTCAACCTCGTCGACACTGAGCAATCGAGACGCAACGGTGGAAAGAAACTCCTGCCCTTCAACACTTGCATACTGCAACGTGCGGCGTTCTTCCTCCGCGAGTGCATCAACTTTCCTGCTGATCATGCTGCGCACGCTTTCCGGAGCTTCCAGCTCAACCTCCGAAAGCGGCCGGCTTAGAACCCAGTGCTCGTTCGTTTTTGCGATGTCTCCTCGTTCCTGGAGATACTGCAAAAGATTCATAGCAAAGAGTGGATGCCCTTCGGTCTTCTCATGAATACCGATGGCAAACTCCGGCGGAAATCTATGCGGGGCAAACAAGTCGTTGAGGTATTCCTGAATGTGCGCCGGACTGAATGAATCCAGCGGGATCTCCTCGCATAACTTGTGCGCCTGCATTTCTGCTTTGAGGCCCTTGAGCGGATGATTGCTTCGTTCGATGTCCTCAGGTCTGAACGTCCCGGCAATCAGCAGCCGTTGATTACTGATGCGTTGGCACAAATGCCGCAGCAGATCCACGCTTGAAGGGTCTGCCCAGTGTAAATCCTCTAGTAGCAGTACAACTGGGGAAGTCGTGGCAAAGAGGCTCAACGCGTCTCCCATTTCGCGCATCATTCGCTCTTTGGTCGCGCCAATCGTTTCCTGTTGCAGTGTTTCTATTCCGCCCGTGGACGAGAAGGCCGCGGGCAACTGCCAACACCAGGTCGGGGCGGAGGTTTTCATGATCGTCGCAAGGCGCTCGCGCGCCGGTCCCTCCAGTAACGAACCGACAGCATCGAGAAACGGCAGATAAGCTTCTCCCGTGCCGTATTGTTCCACGCAGCGTCCTCGAGAAACCGACAAACCGGGAAAGCGTGTGCGGGCGCGACGCAGAAATTCGTCACTCAGTGAGGTCTTACCAATGCCAGGTTCGCCCGTAATGAATACGACGCGACCGCTGCCATCAATAGCCTGCTGCAGAATTGCCTCCAGCCGGTTCAACTGCGGGCCTCGGCCCACAAATGGAGCGGCGGAGACTGGGGCCAGATCTTTGTCGAAGATGATGGGACCGCCCAGCCATTCCCCCGTAACCGTGGCCCGAAGATTTCTCAATGCCTGGGCGAACTCCGCCGCGGACGAATAGCGTTTCTCTTTTTCTTTCGCCATCGCCCGCGCAATGATCAGGTCGAGCTCCTTCGGCAGTTCCGGACGGAGAAGGCTGGGCGACGACGGATCAACCGCAGCAATGGCATGCATAATGGCGAGCATGCTCGGGCCGGTAAACGGTAACGTCCGCGTCGCTGCTTCATAAAGGACACAACCGAGTGAGAAGAGATCAGAACGTAGATCCAGATTCTGTCCCCGGGTTTGTTCCGGGGACATGTAAGCAGCGGTGCCCAACACTGTTCCTTCGTCAGTAAGGTTTGTCAGCGTGGGCGCGTCGTGATCGACGCTGCCGGCAATCGTGCGAACAGTTTTTGCGAGGCCGAAATCAAGCACCTTCGCTTGACCACGTGGAGTGATCAGGATGTTCGACGATTTGATATCGCGGTGGATGAGATTGATTTCGTGAGCCGCTTCGAGCGCGTCGGCAGTTTGAATGCCGATATCAAGCAAGCGCATCAGTGGCAGCGCCCCTTCTCCGTAAATCAGGTTCTTGAGTGTCTTGCCTTCCACCAACTCCATTACAATGAAATCCAAACCTTCCGCTTCTTCAATGGCATGGATCGTTACTATGTTTGGATGATTCAGCGCTGAAGCTGATTGAGCCTCCTGGAGAAAGCGGCGACGGGCTATCGATTTCTGGTTGTCTGAAGTCAAGAGCAGTTTGATGGCCACCGTGCGCCCTAGTTTGGTGTCCTCTGCCTTGTAGACCTCGCCCATGCCGCCACTGTCAATTTTGTTTAGCAGGCGGTAATGCAAAAGCATCCGTTGCGGCTCAGGCGAATTCATGAAGCCTCCGGAACTGCGGTAAGTGAATGCATGATGAAGTGGCGACCACTTTAAATTAAGGTCTCCGGTCGTTGCAATAGCCAGATCCAGGGAGTGTCGTTAGTTGGTGGTTCGGCTGTTTTCCCTCCTTTGGGCAAAACCGATCCACGAAGCCACACGAAAATACATGAAGAGAACTTCGTGTTAGTGTGATTTCGTGGATAGTTTTTTCTTTCCCTTCCACGTTCCCCTTCCTCTGATCCCCCGCTTCCTTTCCCGGTTACCATTCCACAGCTCTTCCAAGCGCGCGTTCCGGATCAGTGCTTAGGCGGCCCGGTGCGGATGGAGACACAGGGGACACGGTGATGCGGGGACGCGAGTCAAGGGTCTTCTACTCGCTGCGTCCCCCTATCTCCCTATCTCCTCGTCTCACTATCTCACCGTCTCCTCGTCTCACTATCTCACCGTCCCTCTTTCCCCGCGTCCCATCTGCTCCAGCCGGCACCTAATGTACTTTTGCTCGACCTCGTTCGCGGTTAACTCCAGCGCACGGTAGTACGCCGGCGATGCCTCGTCAAATCGCTCGAGTCGTCTCAGCAAGTCAGCGCGGGCTGCGTGAAAAAAGTAATAGTGATCCAGCCGTACTTGTGCTCCGAGTTCCTCGATCATTCTGAGACCTTTCGCGAGTCCTTCGCTCATCGCCACCGCGGCTGCATGATTGAGAGCAACTACCGGAGATGGATTGATTCGCAGTAACTCAGCGTAGAGCGACACGATCTGCTGCCAATCAGTGTCGTCTGACGTTTTCGCTTCGGCATGAACCGCCGCGATCGCGGCCTGCAGTTGATAGGCGCCAACGCGGCGCAAGCGAAGCGATGTCTCAACGAGTCGCAAGCCTTCGTCAATCTCACTTCGGTCCCAGAGCGAACGGTCCTGTTCTTCGAGAGTCACTAGTTCACCTTCGCGATTAAGACGAGCATCCCGCCGCGAGTCCTGCAGCAACATCAACGCCAGCAGACCGAGATTTTCCGGCTGATCCGGCAGCAACTTGCAAAGAACCCGACCCAATCGAATTGCTTCCGTGCATAGCTCTCTCCTAAGCAGACTGTCCCCGGACGTCGCGGCGTAACCTTCATTAAAGATCAAATAGACAACTGCCTGGACTGAAGCCAAACGCTGCGGCAAAACCTCCAACGGCGGGATCTGATAGGGGATGCCTGCAAGGCGAATCTTGTTTTTGGCACGCACCAGTCGCTGAGCAAGCGTGGGCTCAGGCAACAAAAAGGCTCGGGCGATTTCAGACGTGGCGAGACCACCCAACGTGCGGAGCGTTAGGGCGACTTGGGACTCCCGACTGAGCGAGGGATGGCAACAAGTAAAAATCAAACGCAATCTGTCGTCAGAGTATGCCAGGGTCGATTCTGGTTCGTCGTCAAAGAGAGCGGGCGGGGCTCCGTCCTGCAAGCGTTGCGTTTCGTATTTGAGTTCCGATTCCTTGTCGCTCTTCGTCTTTTCCCGCCGCAGCGTGTCGAGTAGTTTTCGGTGAGCCACTTTGGTTAGCCAGGCGCCCGGATTCGCAGGAGCGCCTCGCTCTTCCCAGTTCGCAACTGCGGCGGAAAGAGCCTCCTGCAACGACTCTTCGGCCAAATCGAAAGAACCAGAGCGGCGGATCAGCGAGGCGATGATGAGGCCGTACTCTTCGCGGAAGACTCGCTCCAGGATCTCGCGTGCGTTCGTCTTGCGTGCTTGCGGCATAGGCCGTGAGAGTTGCACGCGAGAAACCGAGATGCAAGCAGGGAACTTTCAGCCGCGGATTCACGCGGAAAAGCGCGGATCAAGAGAAGTAAATACACCACAGATGAACACGGATTTACACAGATACAGAAAACAACCTGAGGGTGAGACTAAACTGCTTTCGATAGTAAGACTAAACTGCTCTCGAGGGTAAGACGAGACTGTTTTCTGACTATATCCGTATTCATCCGTGTAAATCTGTGGCCAGTTCTGTTTGTGTTTCTTTTTCCTGATCCGCGCTTTTCCGCGTGCATCCGCGGCTAATTCTCTTTCCTTTTCCACGTGCATCCGCGGCTAGTTCACTTACGCATTCGCCGGCGCCGCGCTCTCAGACACCGGCCGCACCTCCACAGTCCCCATACGCGCTGAAGGAATCCGCGCCGCGATCCCAATCGCTTCGTCGAGATCTCGCGCCTCGATCAGGTAGTAGCCGCCCAGCTGCTCTTTTGTTTCAGCAAACGGCCCATCGGTCGCGAGCTGCTGCCCATCGCGCACGCGGACACTTGTGGCGGTTGAGATCGGGTGCAACTCCGAGCCTCCGATATGATGACCGCTCGCCATAATCTCCTGCGTAAAGTTGCCGTATTCCGCATAAATCTTCTGCCGCTCCGCTTCGGTTAACCCATCCCACGCCTGCTCTTCATGGTAGATCAGCAACATGTATTTCATTTTCGTCTGCTCCTTCTCAGTTACTTTTGTGACGCAAACTCTTCAGTCTGCGCGCAAATCTGTCTTTCCAACTCTACGACGGATGAGAACACCCGGATCGACATCTCGAAAAACTAAAATCTTAATTCGCAGATTACGCCAAAACCGGATTCGGGGTAATCTGCGTAATCTGTGGATATGACTCACGAAGATCTTGTTGCGACGTTTCTCGAGTGCGCCTGCTGGGATCATCACGTTCACGGCAAGGGCGACCACCGGATGTACGACTGCGCCGCGCAACGACACCTTGAGCAACATCCCGAGATCGCGCACGATAGTCTTTACACTGCCGTCGTGTGTGGTGATGTCGCAGAGGTCCAGCGCCGTCTCGCTGAACGACCAGAGGCGGCAAACGAGCCCGGCGGCGCCAGAGAATGGCCGCCACTTCTCTATCTCTGTTACACCCGCTTCTCACATCAGCGAACTCTAGACAACGCGATTGCCATCGCGCGGATCCTCCTCGATTCGGGCGCCGATCCGAATGCGTCGTATATGGCGGGCGACGCCATCTACTCGGCGCTGGTTGGCATCGCCGGCGAAGGCGAGCAGGATTCACCGCGGCAACCGCAAGCGAAGGCCCTCTTCCAACTGCTAATTAAAGCTCTTAATGTAATTGTTGGAAAGCAACTTAACCCAGTTGTTCAAAAACAACTAAGCTTAGGTTGTCAAAAGCAACTTAGCTGTTGGTGAGGGTTTGAATCTGAGTAATCTGCGTAATCTGTGGATACGTTTTCGGCATGCGTCCTTCACTTACCAAGGGATTCTTTACACGCTTGGGATAATTCGTAAGACAATTGCTCAAAAGTGATTCCCGATTGGGAACCGTCTGGATAGTATGTAAATTCCGAGGGCGGAAAAAAATCCGAAGGCGGACTGTTTAACTTCTCCCACGCCTTTAACGCGCCGCCATATCTCATCATTGCGTTTTTAACATTTTCATCCTCAACAATACTCAACTGCCCGTAGTAAAGACTCCAAAACTGTTTCTTTTTTTCATCAGCTTCTTTTGGGTCTGATGCTTGCGGAAAGCTCGCGGCGACCTCAGCTGCTTTATTGTACAACTCAACTTTTTGCTGCCGCAGCATAGTCTCCTTCTCGCTGTCGCCCTTATCTCTTTGTGATTGGAATTGGTAAATCCCAAACACAAGACCGCCAACGGCCACGACGGCACCAATTATCTTAAAAGCCAGATCCCAATTTGTGCCGGTACTTTTCACGTCAGCGGTGATTTTGCTTTTTGATTTGAGTGAAGGTGATGTCTGGTTCCGGCGTGTTAAGGAATTTTACTCTTGAATGCGATCGCTACCGCTCCGTACCTGTAAGACCCGAAGCAACCGGGAGCCTGCTACATTCAAGCCCGGCCATTCTTTTAATTACCTGTTTTTTCGGCCAACAATGAAGCAGACTTTCGGCTCTTTAACAACAATTATGGTTTCTTCGAATCTGATGGTTTCGTTACCGGCTTTCACACGCTCTCTAATCGCAGTTCCTAAATCTGCCTCGAGTTCTTTGGCATTTGCATTCACAACATGCCACTTCAAAATATGTTTTACTTTTTTCTTGTTGACCGTTTCTTCCTTAACATCGGCAAGAAGTTTCAGTCCTCCGCAGCACTGCGAGACGATCATTTGCCCGTTCTTTACTTGTGAATCAAGTTTCCTGGTTACATCTACACACCCCATACCCGCCTCAATCGGTGCTTTCGTTGTCTGTACCTGGAAGAATGCGGTTGAACCAAGAAGCGCGACTATTGAAGAGGACAACAAGAAAGCTCTCATGACCAACTCCTGTGTGTGATGAGCGTTAGGAACCTGGTTGGTAAACTAAAAACAGAGCATCGGAGTGAAAATAGTCCACGGGATTAACCCAAGTCAATGACAAGCCTTGCAGAGCATTGTCGGTTTAGCAGCGCGTGTGAGACTCAATGCGAGCATGAAAATACCACTCAACCAGCGCCGCGCTGGGTCTGGGCAAGATAGAGGACGGCTCCGAGTCCTGCGCCCAAACAAAGGCCGTATGCTGTTCCCCACAACAGCATCCCCGCACTACCGCCAACCGAATTGTTGAGCGCAGAGCCAAGAAAGTATCCGACTGAGTTTGCTGCGAACAGCACAACAGATAACTTCGGTGCGGAGCTTGCGACACCAAACCCGGCGGCGAGGGTCGAGCCCATCAGGAGCGAGCCCGCAAACGAACCGAGCCATTCACCCAGGACACCACGAAAGGCGAAGTATGCGACGACCCAACCCGCGGCGTACGCGAAAAAAGCCAGGCCGAAGAGAAGGTAGAATTTCGGAAGCTGCCAGCGCCCGACGACGAGCGAGCCCAACACGGTACCTCCTAACACAATAAAGAGAGCAGTCCAGGCAAGGTAAGCACCGACTACACCGAGGTTGGTGTACATCCACCTCTCGCCGAACGCCACCGTCGCGAATACAACTAAACTTACAACACCGAAACCGAGCCCACCCGAGAGGAGGGAATATGCAAGGGACGGGACCTCAGCGAAGTTCTTTCCCTCCTCATGAACGTGAGTCGATTCAGAATGATTCATTGTCAGAGAAAACCTCCGATACCGTCAGGAAACAACAATCAGCCCGAGCTGGCAAGGTGACGAGACAGGAGCTTGGACCTTGGCTTGGTTATCGCAGATCGAATTTTTTGTTCTCGCCCCAATCGGCTTGTTCGCCTGTGACTAACGCGGAGACGAAACTGATCACATGGGCAACTGTGCCTCCCGGACTGTCCCAGTATTCCGCTTTTTCAATTCCCACACGAAGCAGGGCCAGATCGGGATCGTCTGCCCCATCAGGAAACCAGGCCTTGAGCTCCGGCTTCCACAACTCTTTGATCTTTTGTTTGTCCCTTACCAGTTCGGCAGTGCCGCTGATCGAAACGTACCGATGATCATCGGGCTTGGCAAAACTCACATTGCACCTGGGAATGCGGTCGACCTCGGAAACTTTGTGCGAGCTTGCTGCCGTGAAAAACCAGAGATTGCCCGCCCGATCAACTTCCCGGTTGAGCGACATTGGTCGACTATGCAGGTCGTTGTTCTCATCGACGGTAGTCAACATGCAAAAATCTATGTCTTTGACCATTTCCCGTAATTTTTGAAAGTCAGCAGATGATTTGTTTGCGTCTTCCATGATCCCCCCCTGTGTATTAGTTCCATGGTTCACTATACAAACAGACTTCACGGATGAGTGTCGGGATGTTAAAGAAGTCGAGTTATCCACAGATTACACAGATTACACAGATTAAGAAATCGCAATAATAAGCTGCGATTGCGGGTTTGATTTAGACGTCAACTCCTTTGCTGAACTTGAATCTGTGTAATCTGCGGAATCTGAGGATGGTTTAATGCTGCTGTGTGATGTCGACTGCAATCGCGCGCCATTTGCCCTGATTGAAACGAAGCACGCTGAGCGCGCAGCGGGTAGCGTGACCGACGAGGATCGCGATCCAGATGTCGAGCGGATCAAGTTTGCCGGTTTGTTGAATCACGAAACAGATACCGAGTGGCACAATGATCTGCGAAACGATCGAGATGTAGAGCGGACTCCGCGTGTCGCCTGTCCCCTGCAATCCACCGGTGTATGTGAGCGCGACGGCGACTAAAAGACCTGAAACACTCAAGACGCGCAGGAGCTGGACACCAATGTCCACAACCGCAGGGTCGTGCATGCCGAAGATGGCGAGCAGTTGGCGGGGGAAGAAGAGAAAGAAGATGCCAATGAATGCGGCGCCGGCAAATCCAAAACGCGCAGCGACGTGCACCGCAGCGTTGGCTCGATCGGGATGGCCGGCGCCGAGGTTTTGTCCGGCGACTGCCGCAGCCGCTCCCATCAGTCCCACCGCGGTCCAGGTAATTAAGGAAAAAAGTTGTGAATAAGAAACGGCAAACGCCGCTTGCGCCGCTGCACTTTGTGCCAACGAACCGATAAACGCCAGCATAAAAACGCCGCCGACATTCATTGCGATTCCCTGGATACCGGTCGGTAAACCGAAGCGAAAGAGAGCCCGGATAATCGTCCAGTCCGGACTCGAACGATGTCCGCGAGGAAATGAAACCACCCAGCCGCCGCGCCAAAGTTTCCAGAGCGCGTACATCGCCACGAGTCCAGATGCGATTACTGTCCCCATTGCGGATCCAGCCGTGCCAAACGAGGGGATCGGTCCCACTCCGCGAATTAGAATGATATTCAGTACCAGATTCAGGACAGTCATCACGATTCCGAGGATCATGGGAGTGCGTGCATCGCCAGCCGAGCGCAGCGCGCCACTGAGCATGAAGAAGATCAGCATGCCGATGCTGAACACAAACATGATACGGAGGAATGGCAGCGCCTCGGCTTTGACGTCGGGCGCGGCGTTGACGAGATCGAGCAGGGCAGGTGCTGCGAAATAACCTACCGGCGCCATGATGCCGAGCGAGATAAAGATCGCGGTAAGGAACGCCTGGTAAACGGTGCGGTTCACTTTGTCTTCATCGTTTGCACCAGCGAAACGCGAGACGAGCACACTCATGCCGGTGAACAGCGAAGTGATGAAGACGATGACGACGATGAAGATCTGCCAGGCCACGCCGATAGCCGCGTTGGCTTTGAAGCCGATGAGATTGCCGACCAGAGCGTGGTCGACGATGCCCTGCAAGCCGCCAATCATGTTCGTGAGCATTGTCGGCCAGGCAATCTTCCACACCGCTCGATTCAAAGGTCCGTCAACGATGGATCTGTCGTAACGCGGCTTGGTTGACGGTGGCAGATCGGGGATATCGACTTCGTCGAGTACGGTAGTCATGTTCTCTAGTGATGAGTGATAAGTGATAAAGCAGAGTTTGGCAAGCTTGCGGACCCCTAAGGTCTCTCGTTGTGCCTTTCGGAGGCCTCAACCCTTTCGTGCCGTTTAGTGTGACTTCGTGGATCGTATGATTAGGTAGGAGGTACGACGAACCACGAAACAACACGAACCAGCACTAAACATGAGTTGTGTGTAAACCGGCTTACGGTGGGGTTCGTTGACTCGCGAGGCCTCGCAATGAGGATCAAAAGAGTGTTGGACCGATGAGAGAAGCTTCACCGCACTGAGAGCGGCAAAGCCGGAGTGCAAGCGACGTCACGGTATAGTTTTGTCCGTGCCCCGCAACAGTTCACGAAATGAGGATTTGATCGGAGTGCTTCCAGATGTGGGTCGACGCGCACGAAGGTGAACCCCACGGCGTGCTCCCTTTCTGCTTGTGTCAGCCAACGCAAAGCGTTCATGTGGTCGCCCAGTAAACAGTAAATGATAGCTATCTCATAGGCGGTAACCCATTCTTCCTGCCGACGCGCGAGGATTTCTTCCAGAATCACCCGGGCTTCGTCGTGCCTGCCGACGACTGCCAGCACGTGAGCGAGTTTCGCGCGCGTCGTAGGAGTATCTCCGGCAAAGCTGCGCTCCTGTTCAAACGTCGCCAGGGCTTCGCTGTACATTCCTTTTTTCTCATATGCCCAGCGGAGAATTGTGTGTGCAGCCACTGCCCCGGGATCGAGATCGAGCGCCTTGCGGCACTGCTCAATCGTGTCGTCAAATTTGCCCGCCAGGAACAGCACATTCGCCAGCGCCGTCGCGATCACCGGTGACCTTGGCGAGATTTCACGCGCGTGTTCGATTTCCACCGCTGCTTCGTCGTGGCGCCCCATCGCTGAAAGGCTGTAGGCATACCAGCGATGAGCGACCTGGTTACTCGGCTTCAATTCGATTGCTTTCCGCAATTCCCGCTCGGCTTCGGACCAATCGCGATCGTAATGCAGTCTGACGAAACCAAGCGAGGCGTGCGCTTCGGCCAACTCCGGATCAGCTTCGACTGCCCTGGTCGCAGATTCCCTGGCGCGCTGCCATGCTGCGGAAGGCGGCGGTTCGATAAACCAATTAAGGAGGGCATAACAGTCAGCGAGTTCCGAGTGGGCCAGGGCGAAATCCGGATCGAGTTCGACCGCCCGTTCCAGTCGTTCGATGGCCTGCTTCAAACCATCAGCGCTGCGCCGGGTCGCATAGTAACGTCCGGCTGTGTACAACTGCCGCGCTTCTTCATTGCCGCCAGCCTGAGTCTGCGGCGAGGGAAAAGGCACAGGCGATGTGACCGGAGCGCCACTCGAGCGCAACTCACTGCGGCTTCGCGCGGCCGCGGCTGCCGCTGCATGGGCGGATACCGCTTCACGGCCCGCAACCGGATTTCTTGTTTTGGTCAGCAGTTCTTCAAACTCCGGCTCACCTCTCAGTGGATCAAGCTGCGGTTCAACGCCCAGCCAAACGAGCCAGCCGTCGTTGACGACATAAGCTTCACGCAGCAACGCCAGCGCTGTGTCTTTCTCGCCCAGGGCAAGATGAATCAGCGCCCGCTGATACGGCGAGACGTAAGTATGCTGAGACATCTCGTGCAGCTGGCCGAGGATCGCGAGGGCCTCGTCCACTTGTCCCGCGGCTGCATAACTCGCTCCCAGAACCGCCACAAAAATCTGTCCGCCCGATAGCGCCACAGCCTTTTTCGCCACTTCGACGGCTTCGTTTGCGTCGCCGGCGTGCCGAAGGGTCCAGGCAAAAGTACCCAGCCCATAGGAAAAATCCGGCACAGCTTCGAGCATGTTGCGGTATGTAGTGATCGATTCGTCAAAGCGCCGGGCCTGGTAGTAGCACCAACCTTGCGCCTGCATTATGCTCGGCGAAAGGGGGTCCAGTTCGCGGGCGCGCGAGAGTTCCCGAAGCGCCTCATCAAAGCGCCCGACCATCGCCAGATGAAATCCGAACCAGTGATGCGCGGTTGCGTAGTTGGGGTTAATCTCAATCGCACGCCGATGCTGACCCTCGGCAACGGCCCAATCGAAATCGTGACAAACGGTAGCAAAACCAAGTGCCGTGTAAGCCTCGGCGGATGTCGGATCGAGCGCAACCGCTTTACTCGCCGCCTCCTTGGCAGCAGCGGAGCATTCGGCAAACGACCTGATCCCAAATACTCCGAGCCAGTTGTAGTAATCCGCTATGCCCGTGTAGGCAAGCGCGTATTCAGGATCCAGTTCGATTGCGTGGTTGTAACATTCGAGGGCCTTGGCAAAACCTGTCACGGTTAGGTGTTCCAGTAGTAACCGTCCGCGTAAATAAGACTCGAACGCTTCGGGGTTCTCGGTTCCGCGCTTTGACAGTTGGCGTTTCTCGTCGCGTGTGAGCTGCGGCAACAGTGCGGTTGCGACCTGTTCGGAGATGGAATCTTCGATTTGCAATACGTCGGTAGCGCGCTCATCAAACTGTTCGGCCCAACGAGTTACTCCTTCCCCGACACTCAGGAGTTGTGCCGTGATCCGAAGCTGATCGCCGGCCCTGCGCAAACTCCCATCGACAACATAATCGACACCCAGATCACGGCCGGCCAACAACGGATCGACCGCCACTCCACGGTAGCGCAAAACACTGCTGGTCGGCCTTACAATTAGACGCTGCACATTACTCAAGCGCGTGATCAGCGCATCAGTGAGACCCAGGCCCAGGTATTCGTCGCCGGTATTTTCGGCGGGTCCGATTCCGCCGAGTACGCGGAAAGGCAAAACCGCTATCGACTGCGGGAGGCCGTGTTTCACCGGGCTGAAGCCCGGTGTGAATGAGAGGGTGTTAGAAGAAAGCCGTAGGCCTGCGCCTATTTCAACACCGCGGCCTGTGGGCTGAGGATCAGGCGGTGCCAACGCTGGAAGGTATTGATGGACTCATTGGGATACACGCGGATGTAAGCGGTTTGCATGTAGAGCTTTTCCGGTGAGGGCCAGTCCATTCTCACAATGGGATTAAATGATGGCGGCGGGCCACTTTGTTGCGCGCCGGATCCACTTTCCTTGTCATTGTTGTCTTTCTTGCTTGTCGTTTTTTCATAAGCAAGCGAGGAAGCGATCAGCGCGTCGCGCAAATGAATGCGAGCCTGTGTGGGCTTGTTAGTCGCAGCGTCAAAGATCCCCACGGCAGCGTCGAATCCTGCCGCCACCTTTGCAGAGTCAGGCGACCACACGGGCAGACATTCGGTTAGCTCATCATCAAGCAGACGCTCCTGCCCATCGAGTGAGATGAGACGAGCCCTTCCAGCCGGCAGCTTGTAAGCCTTCTCGCGCGCGTTCCACTCCGTTTCCCGGCATGCAAGAGCGACGAGTGCGTGATTGTCCGGCGCCCAGGAATAGTAAAAGTAGATCAAACCCTCGCGCGCCGTTAAGGGCTTCAGATTGTAACCATCGCGGTTACAAACATAGATCTGTTCGGTGCTGAACGTGGCCACTGGAGCGAATGCCGGAGCAACCGTCGGTGCCGGTTGGGCCGGGTCAGGAGTCACCTCAGGCATGGCAACCCCGGTGGGAGGAGTTGGGGTCGGGGAAGGCTTAACACTTTTATGCGCGATGAAAGCGATTAGATTTCCGTCGGACGACCAGGACACGGTTTCGGGAAAGACGCACGAGAGATCCGGCGGTGTGAGGTTCCGCAAAAACCTGCCGTCGGTCGCGTAGAGATCTATGCGAAAAGCCGGGCTGGGTTCCGCTTCAGTCCCATACAACGCCAGGGCCCGCTGTCCGTCAGGCGAGGGCACCGTGCGCAACAACGCATCATCCGGGCGCCGGGTGCTGAAATCAGTTTGAATCGCCGCCAGCTTTTCATCCGGCTCGTCCAGCTTGAGCTCGGCCGGCGTACCGATGTCTGGTTCGAAACGAAATGCGAGTCGCTGGGCAGGTACGTCGCGCAAGACGAGCGGACGCACATCCTGGCGGTCCATGATTGTCTGGCACCCGACGGCGGTAAGCAGACACAAAACTGTAAACGAAAATGTGAACGTGGTTCTTACTCGGTGGATGCCGGGACCTCTGAACAACCGGTGAACTGAGCGGAACGGCTGCTCGTCTCTCTTGAGGCTCTTCATTCTGCTGTCACACTTGTCAAACTCATCGGGGAAAGATCATGAAAGCCTGGAAACACGCGGATGATAGGTAGGCCGCTGCAGGGTGTCAATGAGGTGCTTTGGTGCGACCGGGAGACGAGGGGATGGGGAGACACGGGGACGGGGTGACGAGGGATGGGGAGACGCGGAAATCGGGAGACAGGGAGAGGTGTCATGGAGATGGAGCCTTTAACAACTCCGATGATTTTGAAACTCCTCATCTCCCCCTCTCCGCGTCTCCGTGTCTCCGCGTCCCTCTCCCCGTCTCCCCGCCTCTGCGCTTCTATCTTCTGATCTCACGTCCGTAGACGAGTTCGCGAGTCAGTGTGGGATTCAAGGACAGCAGGGCGCGAATCGTATTTCGCGGTGAGAGATGATCTTCGTCGCCCTCGTCTTCAGCGACGCAGTTATGTGCTACAGCGCGAGAGAGTCTTCTGGCGAGTGGATCATAACCCGGCGAGTCTGCGACAAACCCTCGGGCCGCGACTGCGCCTATCAGGTCGCAGGTTAGTTCCTCCGCTTTTTGACCGCTAATACTCAAGCCGGTTAAGCCTGAGGCCCGATTGCCAATCGCCCGGTAAAGAATTCGCAAACTGGCATTGTCGCCATCCGCAATGTGTACCAACTCATGGCTCAACACGCTAATCATTCCTTCGTCCGAAGGTAAGCCGGCAAGAAATATCGTGCCGAAGGTGATGGTCACCGGGTTTCTGAGTAACACGGATGCATTGTCGCGCGACTCCATATCCGGCTTGATTCTTCTTACCATGCGGATGCGGCGGATAGCCTGTTGCAGATTTGACCGCGAGCTTGTTGAGGAGAATTTGTATTCCGTCGCCAGCTGGTTGAGAGACTGGATCACGAGGGTCTTGGCAACTGGTAAGAGTCGTTGGGCCCGTTCGGCTCCGGCAACAGCTTCCACGCTTTGCACCGGCAGCGAGAGGCGTCCCTGCATATCATCGATGGGAACACTGCCTTTGGGATCTCGCTTGCGCTCGGTGCAGGCGACCTCAATCGCGCGTTCCACCATCTCACGCGCTTCGGGAGTCATGACTTCGCGCGCGTGACTGGACTGTGAGGTCCTTTTTTGCGGCCGCTTGGCCTGAGCACTCGCGTTGACGCTGCCTGCAAGCAACGTGAGAACTAAGAATAGAGACGTGGGGACGCGGGGACAGGGGGACGTGGAGAAGCGGGGACGGGGGGCGGGGAGATGGGGAGACAGGGAGATGAGAAGACGGGGGGATTGAGAGCTAAAACTTACCTGAGTGTCTCGGTTTGTCATCGCGACTCCGTCCCTATCTCTCCGCGTCCCCGCGTCTCCTGTCTCCCCATCTCCCCATCTCCGCGTCTCCGCGTCTCCGTGTCCCCGCGCCGCCGCCGGCTAACGATTCCGCCATGACGGTTTCCTTTTCTTCATAAACGCGTTGATACCTTCCTCGGCGTCACTTGTCTTCATTAATTCGTGAAGATAGAAGTCCTCGATTTCCTTGAGGGCTGCCTCGATCGTACGACCCCGACCCAGATCCAGCGCTCTCCGAGTCATTTCCAACGCAGTGGCCGAAAGCTCGCGGAGCTTGGCAAGCACTTCATTAACTTTCTTTTCCAGTTGGCTGCTGGGAACGAGATGGTTGACCAGCCCCATACGTGCCGCCTCAGCGGCATCAATCAATTCACCGGTAAGGATCAGTTCGCGAGCGCGTTTATCGCCAATAATTCGCGGCAGCAGCAACGCGGCAACTGGAGGAAATACTCCGAGCTTGATCTCCGGCTGGCCAAAGCGCGCCCGCTCATCAGCGATCACAATGTCGCAAGCGGCTACCAGCTCACAGCCCCCGCCCAACGCGGAGCCCGCGACCACCGCAATTGTTGGTCGTCCAAGTTGTTCGAGTTGACGAAAAATGCCATGAAACGAATCGAGCATTTGATAGACCGTGTCAGGGACATGTTCTTCAACCGCCACTCCCGCGCTGAACGCCCGGCAATCCTTCTCGGCCGCGAAGACAATGGCTACGATATTACGCTGTTGGGTCAACGACGCGAGAGCGGCGCCAATCTCGCGCATCATTGCAATGTTAAAGATATTCAGCGGCGGTCGCGCAAAGCTAACTCGAGCGACGCGATCGTCGACATTGAATTTGATGTGTTGATAAGGATCGGGGGTTGTCATTGTAGATTGCCAACTGCGATTGTCAGCAATTGAATCGTGAAGGGTAAACCGTAAATCGTCAATCGGAAACCTGAAAGCGGCACTCCCTCGGAACTTTTCACAAAAAGTCAATTTTGAGTCCGCGCAAGCGGACGCCTGAAAATAACCCACCGATTTTATCGGTAGGTAAGTTGTCTCAGGCTCAGCCATGCCAACCCTACTTCGAAGGAACGAGTGGCGCGCTCAACCATGATTGATAAACCCGCTGCTGTTCACCAGTGGGATTAGTCACAGCTACGATGCGATAAATCGCATCGCTGGACGAACCCAGCTTGATCGGTAATGAACTGAGATCGTCGAAACGAAAAATTGTCAGAATAGCGAGTTGGCCAGATCGCTTCTCAGCCAGTCGTGCGTCAAAGAAGTCTTTGGTGACCCGCATGTTGTCTAAGGCGACGATTTGATCGCCCGAGTTCAAACCTTGTTCATAAGCGGGCGAGCCCGCATAGACTCGGGTGACCATCAACCGATCGGCTTCCTGGTTGAGATCCGCTCCGAGATAGGCTTTCTCCTGCGCTTTGGCCAATTCCACAGCCTCGCTCGTATCCAGCTGCAGTCCTGCAACGCTTAACCCACGGTTGTAATCAAGCTCATCACGGCCGCGCACGTAGCGCGAGAAAAACTCATCCATACCTGCGCCGCCCATCTGTTCGCTTATTCGCTGGAAATCGGCAGGCGTGTAGTTACGATTCTGTTTAAAGAACTCGGTATAGAGATGGCGCATCACGTCGTCGAGAGATTTCGAATTCTTACTCAGCTTGCGGATTTCCAGATCGAGCAGCAATCCCAGAATTGCTCCCTTATCGTAATAGTCGACTTGCGAGTTCACAGCATTTTCGTCCTGACGGTAAAACTTTATCCAGCTATCAAAGCTTGCCTCTTCCACGGTCATAACCATGCGCCCGGGTATCTTCTGAAGAGACTGAAAAGCCCCGGCCACCGCCGCGAGATGCTCTTTTTCAGTGATCAATCCCGCGCGTCGCAGAATGATGCTTTCGTAGTAACTGGTAATGCCTTCGGCTACCCAGAGCAGTTTCGTGTAGTTTTCTTTCGTGTAATCGAATGGTCCGAGCGCGTCCGGCCGGATACGCTTAACATTCCAGACATGGAAAAATTCGTGAGCCACAAGCGATAGAAAACCACGATAGCTGCTCTCCGGTTTGAAACCGAAACGGCGAAAACCGAGTGCCGTCGAGTTTAGATGTTCGAGTCCGCCTCCTGTATTCGCTCTGAGATGAAGAATGAACGTGTAGTCGCGATAAGGAATTTCACCGCCCATCAATTCAACGGAAGCTGCGACAATCTTTTGCACATCGCGTCTGAGTCTCTCGGCGTCGTAGTTACCTTCACCATCGATGACGATCCGGTGAGGCACTCCCTTAACGTCAAAGGAGATCGTTCGGAAGTTGCTTACCTCAACCGGCGAGTCGTAGAGCATGTCGAAATTCTCGGCGCGAAAGGTGTTCCTGCCCGCCGCCGGCAGACCGGTGGCTATCTTCCAGGGTTGCGGCGCCTGCACGCGCAAGGTTGAAGGCGCTTGCAAAAAACCATCCAGGTACATGAGCAGCGCGGCATTGTTCCAAAAGGCATGATCCGAATTGAGTTGATTGGTACGTACTGAGAGTTCGTTCGCATAAACGCGGTAGCTCGCTTGCCATTCGCGAGCATTCTGAGTCACCACGCGCCACGTGTTCTTATTGGTTTTCTCCCACTGCAGGGCCCGTCCCGTTGAATCCTGGGCCGCAAAATTCTGAACATGTCGCGCAAATTCCCGAACCATGTAAGAGCCCGGGGTCCAGACTGGCATGACGAGAAACTCTTCCGCGGGCGCCGGCGCTGCGCGCTTCACTCGAATTTCAACTTCAAGCATATGAGTGTGCGGCTTAGGCATGGAGACAGTGAACGCTATCTCGGGCACGGGCCCACGCGAGCCAGCTTGTTGTGCGCCGATCGGCAGCGCACAGACAAGAATAATTAGAGCTAGTCGAAAAGCAGGGAAACTTCCTCGAAGCATAATCCTTTGCCCCTTCTCTATCGGATGTTGCGCGTGAACGGATACTGCGGGAGAAATTGTATGTTACTACGAACCCCGAGGGAATTTGCAGGTTAGGAAGGTGGACCCTGTCCCCGCCTCAAGCTTGAAAGCCATTCATTAATGCCGCGAGCAGGTGCTGTCTGCTGTCTGCTGCCTGCTGCCTGCTGTCTGCTGTCTGCTGTTTGCTGTCTGCTGTTCGCTGCCTTACTATGTGCCAACCCAAAACAACTAATCGAGGTCGTCTTAAATGTTTCGTAGAATCATTGCCACTTCACCTTTATGGATTACATTGCCGCTGCGTTTGACGTTGGCGGCGATATTTGTCGCCCACGGAGCGCAAAAAGTGTTAGGCAGCTGGGAAGGTCCCGGATTTTCCAGGTTCATCTCCGCTTCCGCTCCTTATTCTTTTATGAGGCCGTCGTGGCTCTGGATGGGCGCGGCTGCACTCTCGGAGTTAATCGGCGGCGTTCTGCTTTTCTTCGGCTTGCTCACACGAGTCGCCGCCTTCTTTCTCGCCTGCACAATGGGGGTCGCAGTCCTGGGCGTGCACTGGCCCGCATTCTTTGCTTCCAAGAGTGGGATTGAATATCCGCTCGCGCTTTTCGCGATGTCGCTGGCGCTTTTAATATCGGGCGGTGGGATCGCTTCCATCGATCTGGCGCTGTCGAGCGGTCGTAAACGCTAACTCGTGAATCGTAAGTCGTGACTTCGTGAATCGTAAATCGTGAAATCGAGAATTGGAGAATCGTGAGTAGCAAATCGATTCGATAAGGGTTTTCACCAGAAATAGCTCGACACCTATTTACGATTCACTATTTAGGATTCAGGATTCCACGATCCACTATTTCACGATTCACTATTTACGACTCACGATGAAGCGCTCCCCACTGGTCGTCATATTCACTACAGTCTTTATCGACCTGCTCGGCTTCGGCATCGTTATTCCGGTCCTCCCTTACTACGCCGAAGGCACGACGTTTAATGGTACCCCTCGCACGGTGGGATTACTCTTCGCGTCTTATTCGGTCATGCAGTTGATCTTCTCGCCGGTCCTCGGTCGTCTCTCAGATAAACACGGTAGAAGGCCAGTCTTGCTCGTCTCCATCATCGGCACGGGAATTGGTTTCCTGATTCTGGGTTTCGCCACCACGCTCTGGATGCTGTTTCTCGGACGCATCCTCGACGGCATCTCCGGCGGCAACATTTCGACGGCCCAAGCTTACATCGCTGACATCACCACGAAAGAAGATCGTGCCAAGGGCATGGGGTTGCTCGGAGCGGCATTCGGTCTCGGCTTCATATTCGGTCCGGCTATTGGCGGCATCCTGAGTCGCTGGGGCATTCATGTCCCCTTTCTGTTTGCGGCGGGATTATGTTTTGCCAATGCGCTGTTGCTCTATTTCACTCTGCCGGAAACGGTGACTCCCGATCATCCCGCACGAGTTTCCGCCGCGGGCGGACGCGGATTCGCCCAGTTAATCAGATCACTCAAACAACCACGCCTGGGTTTCGTGCTCGTAATTTACTTTCTCTTCATTGTGGCGTTTTCGATTATGACAACGTCGTTCTCGCTCTACACGATGTTTCGTTTCGGTTATGATGCCCACCACAACGGCTACCTCTTCGCGTATGTGGGCGTCATCGCCGTAATCATTCAGGGCGGACTAATAGGCAAACTGGTAAGACGCTTCGGCGAATTGCGCCTCGTGATTGTCGGCGCACTTCTCTTTGCCGGAAGTCTTTTTGCCGTTCCATTCGTCGGGCCCCAAGCAGGCGGTCTGGTGGGATTGCTGATTGGCGGGGGAATCTTCTCGCTGGGGAACTCGCTTTCGACGCCGGCACTAACCAGTTTGGCGTCAAAGAGTGTGGGGCCCGCGGAACAAGGCAGTGTCCTGGGTGTGACGCAATCGGTAGGAAGTCTGGCTCGCGCTGTTGGACCCTCAATAGCAGCATTGCTAATACACAGCAACACTCAGTATCAAGGCGCGGATGGAATTCCCCACCACATGAGCGATCATTCCCTCATGGTCACGTTCTGGACTGGTGCACTAATTATGTTTCTGGCTTTTGTTTTGGCGCTTTACTTTTCACGCGTGCATGCCGCGGACTACTCGGGGCCGGGCCTCGTCGAGGCAGCGTGAAGAAAAGGGCAACGCTTCGCGGAGGTTGGGCTCAAACAGTCCGCGCAGCGGACGAATGATAATAGCCCAGCACTTTGAGTGCTGGGAGTAGGTTCGCTGCTGGAACTAGTCCGCTAGCGGACGGCTGAAGTTAGTAAACTGGCTCGCGGGCTTCGTAATGAGATCAGTCGTCCGCTACCGCGGACTGGATTCTCTTTTCACACTGATCCAGCACTGAAGTGCTGGGCTACATTCATTCGTCCGCTACGCGACTAATTAAAGATTGTTCTTCCTCTAAAAGAACTTCCTGATCAAGTAGAAGATCAAACTTAAGACAAACGAGACAAGCAACATCGAGACGATCGGCACATAAATATGTGTTCGCTTACCTTCGTACCTGATATCTCCAGGCAGCCGTCCAAACCAGTTGAAGCCCCCGGAGTAAATTAAGAAACCGACCAGTACAAGGCCAATGCCTCCGACAATCACGAGTATGCCGATCCCGCGGTTCATTGAGTACTCGAGGTTCTATTTAACGTATTGCGCCACAGGCCCGTCAGGTTTGATGATGTCTTTGAGCGCAGAATAGGGAACCATGACGAATTGCGGACCGGCTACATAAGGCCCTACCTGATACGAATCGAAATTTACCCCCAGGCCTTTTTTTGTAATCGTCCAGCTTCGATAATTCTTCAGAACCGGACGGGCGCCCTCCTGGATTGAAGTGTCGTCGAGCATGTCGTCTTTGGCCTTTGACTGCTTTTTCAAATCCTTCATGCAGTAGTTGGCGATGACTTGTAGATACCTGGCGCCAGGCTTGAACAGATCAGCCAGCCGCAGGGGCTTCCCGTTTTTCAGATCGAAGTTGATTACCCGCGAATAGGAATTAGGATGCGCCGCGCCGCGGTAGTAACTGCCGGCGTCAAACTCGACGCTGATCAGATCGTCGCGCGCGATTGCGACGGTGTAGCCGATCCCGAAGTCGCTTCCTGATGTGGTTGCGATTTCTTCTGCTGCCGATTCGGCCACTGCAGCGCGAAACTCACTTACTTCTTTTGTCACATGGGCCTTCGCCTGCTGGTTGAATTTCTCCACAGCAGGATTTGTAGAACCGGTGATCTGCGGGTACTCAACACCAATCTCATACTTCAGCTTCTTGTTGTTTTCCCTGATCTGTTTGGTAGCAATCTCCACCGGCCCGGTAAACTCAATCGGCTCCTGATGAAGAGAAAAGGCAGTCTGTTGACCACCGTTCGGAGGCGTCCAATTGCCTGCAATCTTGAGCAGCCCGTCTTCATCAGTGCTCCAAAGCCCCTTAAACGTTCCGGTCTGTTTACCCGATGCGTCAAACTCATCCAAGACTACATTGCTGTACTGATCGATACTGCCGCGCAAATCAATTTTCTTACCGATTTTCTGATAGTAGTAACTGCCAAGCAGCTTTTCGCCATCGCGGATCAGTTTCACTTGCAGCCCAAGCGTGCTGCCAATCGAACCGCGAAAGTATTTGGTTTCCAGCGCCGGCGTAACTCCACCTGCGGCAGTCTGTGGTTCATTGATGACTTCTACTCTTGCGGATCGTTTTATCGGCTGTCGACAAGCGCTTTGGCTGATGGGAAGGAGGCAACACACAGAAACAAGAAGGTAGTAGGCAACTCTCGAATCCGACACGCTTTTCAGAACTCTCGATTTCATAACGATCTGGTCTTACCTTCTTCTTACTTCGCCTATACCTTCTGCCTTGTGCCTTCTGCCTTCTGCCTACTGGCTACTGCTTACTGCGCCCCGCCCGCCGCACGCTGCTCCCTCAGCTCCTTTTGAACCTCTGCAAACGTTAAGACACTTAACCTGCCCCCAGTAAACAACTCGCTGTTAGTGACGTCGGCAAGCGCAAAGCGCGGCAAAGGGAAATTGTTCAGTTCTTCATCGGTATCGAAACTCAACTCAGCCAGGACTAAACCGAACAGGTCACCCAGAAACATATCGATCGTAAACTTCCGTCCCTCAAACTCAAACGGGTAACGGTTCTTGCGAATCTCGTTGGCTTCAAATACCGCCAGCACGTCTGACTCGGCCGCAGAAAGATAGGTATTGGTAATGATTGTCCGCGAAAAATCTCCTGGATCCGGCGCAAACTTCTGCGTAAATTTCACAGTCCATTTGTTGGTTTGGGGATCGCGCACCTTGCGCAATCGCAGGCGCGTTCCGGTGATGTAGTTGTCGGTGATTTGCGTGTGAGGACTCGCGCGGGTCAGTCCTGCCGGGAGATCTTCGAGGAGATAGCGCCGCTCGCGCTCAATGCAAGCATACTTACTCTCAGTAGGCACAATCGTATTTTGATCGGTTAACTTTGCTACACCCATTAATGCTGGAAGTGTAACTCAAGAGACAGCATATCGCAGTTGGGCAGGGCGGCTTGCCCTCGCTTAGAGCGGTGCCGTTCTATCAGCGGCGCAGAGGCTAAGGCCCCAGCCGGGCAAAGCCCGCTTCTTTCTATTCATAGCGCAGCGCTTCAATGGGATTCAGCCGCGCCGCTTTCCACGCCGGCCAAAGTCCAAAGACAAGACCAAGACCAACCGAGACCACGAATCCGACTATTGGAGCCCAGAGCGGAATATAAGTCGGCATGATCGTTTGAATCAGCAAAGCGATCCCAGAACCAACCAGAATCCCTAACACCCCGCCCAGACCTGTCAGCGTGGCCGCTTCAATCAGAAACTGCACGACGATGTCGCGGCGGCGGGCTCCGATCGCCTTGCGTACTCCAACCTCGCGAGTCCGCTCGGTCACTGAAACGAGCATGATGTTCATCACGCCAATCCCACCGACGAGCAATCCAACACTCGAAATCGCCACCATCAAAGCAAAGACCCCGCCGGTGATCGCGGCAAACTGCGTGAGGATCTGTTCTGAGGTGGAAAGGCCAAAATTATCAGCTGCGCTGAAGGGCACCTTCCGCCGGCGGCGCAGGAGCTCGCGGATCTCCTCAACCGCCTGTTGCATTTGACCGGGACGCGCCTGGGCCATAACAAAGTTGTCATCTACGTCCGGGTAAAGTTTGCGCAAAGTGAGGTAGGGCATGTAGACAGCTTTGTTCTCGTTATTGGGATCTTCCGCGCCCACCAGAAAAACATCGCGCTCCGCCAGCACACCGACAATCCGGTACGCGCGGCCGTTAATCGTCGCCTCCTTGTCGAGCGCATTCGTAAAAGGGAAAAGTGTATTTGCGACGTCGCGACCGATGACCAGCACACTCGCATGGCGCGCGTTCTCGTCCTCTGTGAAATAGCGACCTTCGGCAATGGTAGTAACTCCCATGAGGAAATAGGTTGGCGAAGCGCCCTGCACGGCCGAGTTCGTCATCTCGATATCGCGATAACGGACGTTGACGCGCTGGGTGAATGGTCCGCCAAAAAAATCCACCGGCGACATGAATGCGGCGGCGGTCACAACCGAGGGACACTCGCTGGCGATGGCCAGCGTGTCTTCGTAGCTGATCGGTTTGCGCATCCGCTCTTCCGCGGAAGGATTGAAGTTGAAGCCGGGATCGAAGCGGTAGATGTAGATCGAATTGGTGCCGAACGATTCGATCTCTTTGGATACGCGAGCGTCGATTCCCGACACAAATGCCGCAATCACGATTACGGTCATCGTGCCGATAACCACGCCGAGAATCGTCAGCGCCGAACGCAGCTTGTGCTGCCAGAGCGTGTCCAGGCCCATTTTGATGTTCTCGTAAAGATTGCTTTGGAACAGTTTCATGTTTCGTTAATCGTGAATCGTGAATTGTTAGGCCCTTGCTAACTTGCAGGTTGGGAAGGGGGCAAGGTGCCAGCCGCTCCCCCGCTCGAGTTTGAAATGCAAAATGCTCAGAGAAACAACTCCCGCATATTCAACTAAGAAGTTCAGCAAAGCATTGCAACGAGCAATTACAGTACGGGAGCCGTAGCGACCGCACTCAAGCAACAGAATCATTCATGAAATGATGCACCAATACACCCTTCAAGTCGCTGACTATCAGTTTAATTGCTTCTTGTTCTTAGTTGAGCGAGTGCGGTCGCTACCGCTCCCGTACTGTAATTGCTCCTTGCGCTTCGTGTGTTGCACTTCAACCTTGAATTCAACTCCCCCTCTTTTTGTCTTTTCTTCTGCCCTGTTGCTATTGGGATTTGAGCGGGGGCCGCTACGCTTGCCCCCTTCCTGACCTGCGAATTAGCAACAGGTTCAGTTCCGATTTACCATTCACGATTCACGATCTCATTCCGCTCGCAGCGCTTCTATCGGATCAAGCCCGGCGGCTCGCCATGCCGGATACACTCCCGAAATTAACCCCACCGTTGCCGACACAAACAACGCAACCGTAACCGCCAGCAAAGGCAAAGACGTCGGCACAGGTGTGAATGTCGCGACCAGCTTGGCCAGGGCATAGGCTATCGCAATTCCAATCGCGCCACCGAGCAGCGACAACATCGTCGATTCAGCCAGAAACTGTTTCAAGATGTCGCTGCGGCGGGCTCCGATACTCTTGCGAATACCAATCTCTTTGGTGCGCTCCGTGACGCTAACCAGCATGATATTCATAATCACAATCCCGCCCACAACAAGCGAAATCGAAGTAACACCAATTGCGGCCACTTGAATCGTACCAAAGATCTTGTCGCGTAGTTCGTTGATCGCGCTCGGCGTGATGATTCCAAAGTTGTCCTTCTCGCTCGGTGTCAGCTTGCGTCTGGTTCGCATCACAATGCGCGCTTCGTCTACGGCGTCCTGATACGTTGCCGCACCTGTTGAGGTGACACTGAGATTGAGCGAGCGCCGCGAACCGTAAATCGCCAGGAACGCGGAAAGCGGCATCGACACGTACATGTCCTGCGGTTGACCGAATACCGATCCTTTCGCCTTGGCAACTCCAACTACTTCAAATGGCCGCCCGTCTATTCTGATCGTCTGCCCCAGTGGATTCGCGCTGGGAAAAAGCTTGTCGGCCACATCCGAGCCTATGAAGGTCACGTTACTACGCGTTTGCTCGTCAACTTTGTTGAAGTAGCGACCCTCGCCAACCTCAATTCGCTCGATGTCCGCGATGTTTGGTGTCGTGGCGCTGATGTGAATCCTGCGGAGATTCGTGGCGCCAAACTTCACGTCGCCGGTAATGTCCTCTTTGGCGCCAACTTCCTGGATCGCTCCGCCGCGGGCAACGAGCGCGGCCGCGTCGTCGAGAGTGATATCCTTATTACGGCGGCGCGCCGCATTCAGCGCTTCCACGCTGGAAAAATCGTCAATCGAATACTTGCTCACCGAGAACGCGTTAGTCCCGATGTTAGCAATCTTCTCATCAACATAAGCATTGAAGCCCTCAACCAGCGACACTACAACAATCACCGTCGCCACGCCGAAGATTACGCCCAGCAGCGTCAGGAAAGAACGCAGCTTGTGCGAAAGTATCGCTGAAAGCGCGAGCTTGAGAGCTTCAAGAATCGGCATGTTGTGAATCCGCCCGTAACCACGGAAATGATGTTTGGATGTTTACGTAGAAAACCACAGCACAGGTTTCAGAGTATGTTCAACATTAACGAAAGGCCAGCCCAGTCTAGTCCGCGAAGCGGACGAAAGCATAAAGCCTGGGGTGTAAGCCCCAGGTTACATGCCCACAAACTCATTAGCCCGCGAGCGGGCGACAGAACCTTTACCGAAGGCCGTTCCGTCGCGCCGCTTCGCGGGCTCTTAAATTATTTAACGCTCGCCGACCTGGGGCTCACGCCCCAGGCTCTATGCTTTCACCTGCTGCGCAGGTTTGTTGAAAGGTTGAATTCAGATCCGTTACGCCTATTTCACATCCGGCGTGCTGTCCAGTTCATCCCAGATCAGTATGTGTCTGGTTTCCTTTAGGAGAATTGAACCGACGACGAAGGTTATGCTCGCGACGATGATCGGATAGTACAAACCCGCGTAGATGTTTCCCGTTTGCGCAATGACGGCCAGTCCGATTAGCGGCAGCAAACCTCCAAACACACCGTTGCCGATGTGATACGGCAAAGAAAGTGATGTGTATCTGATCTTTGCCGGAAAAGCTTCCACCAGGTAGGCTGCGATCGGGCCATAAACCATGGTCACGAAGACAACCTGGACAAACACCAACAGAATCAATTTCCACGCTACGGGAGAACCGATAAAGGTGCTGAAGTCGGTGTAAGGCAGCACCTCTTTCGAAGGTTGCAGAACTCCGTCTACGAGCGACTGGGGTGTCAGGCTGATGGCGCCTGTCACCGGGTTTCGCTGAGAAATTGCAGTCACGACTTCCGAGCCTGCGGCAATCTGCATCGCCTTGTAAATTGGGATATACGAAACCGCCGCCAGCAGGCAGCCGAGCATCATGATCCACTTCCGCCCGATGCGGTCCGAAAGCGCCCCGAAGACCACGAACAACGGCATGCCGAGAAGTAGCGCAATTGCCACAACATAGTTAGCCGATCGTCCGTTTACCTTCATGATGGTTTGCAGGTAGAACAATGCGTAGAACTGTCCTGTGTACCAAACAACCCCCTGACCTGCGGTCGCCCCAAAGAGCGAAATCAAAACACGCTTCAGGTTTACCCATCTGGTGAATGCCTCTTTCAGAGGCTGCACCGAAGTAAGTCCGGCGCTTTTGATCTGCCTGAAGATGGGCGACTCCTTCATGCGCAACCGGATGTAGAGCGAGATACCGACCAGGAGAATCGAGATGAGAAACGGGATGCGCCATCCCCACGAGCTGAAGGCCTCCTTACTCATCGCGTTCTGCACGAAAAGAACTACGACGAGCGAGAGGAAGAGACCAAGCGTCGCCGTGATTTGAATAAAGCTGGTGTAGAAGCCACGCCTCTCATCGGGCACGTGCTCGGCGACATAAACTGCCGCGCCACCATATTCGCCTCCCAGGGCAAGTCCCTGAAGAATGCGGATCACCAGAAGGGTTATCGGCGCAAAGATCCCAATGCTGGCGTAAGTTGGTAGGAAACCTATCAGGGCGGTGGCGCCGCCCATGATTATTAGAGTCACCAGGAAAGCATATTTACGTCCAACCAGGTCCCCGATACGTCCGAAGAAGAGGGCGCCGAAGGGACGTACTACGAAGCCGACTGCGAACGTGGAGAGGTAAGCAATCAGAGCAAGCGTGTTATTGCCGCTGGGATAGAAGAGCGGAGAGATTACGATTGCCAGGCTGCCGAAGATGTAGAAGTCGTACCACTCGATCATCGTGCCCACGGCGGAAGCTGCGATGACTTTCCAGATCTGGTAACCGTGAACAGCGTCAGCGCCGGCACGATCTGCGGCGCTGGTCGCGGTTAGAGAGTCTTGGGTCAAGCTTGCGTTGCTCCGTCTACTTAACGCGACCTGTTAGTTTGCGGCGCGCACCTGATCTTGCCTGCGGACTGGTAGGAATTGTATTTGACCGATTCACCTCGTCTTACTGACGCATGTCCATGGCTTTCCTCGGCATTTGCAACTGACGGTGCGAAGGATAACGCCGTGGCTCTTGCATAGTTCGTGACGCTTCGTGTGTCTTCGTGGATCGTAAGACTGTTGGGTTCGGCGAACACGATCCACGAAGACACACGAATCGCCACGAATGAAGAAAAGCGTTGAGTTCCTTCAGACCTTCAATTCACATCTTCTTGGCTTTCCACTCGGCGAGGCGTTTCTCCAAATCTGCCGTATTGGCCTTGGCTTCTTTGCCGAGCACAAGCGCTTTCTCACCGGCGGCGATAGCTTCCTGAGTCTTACCCTGGGACGCAAGGAGACGCGCCTTCGAATACATGTTACCGAAAGTCTCCTTAATCTTAAGTGACTGTTCAAGCCAGCCGATTGCTTCAGTCGGATCCATCTTGTCTTCTCTCAAGAAGACGTAGTTAGCGGCCTGCAAGGGAGTCCGCCAGTCGTCTGGCTTGGCAGCGGCTACGGCGGCACGCAGCTTCGCAAGCGTCACCGCTTTTACATCCTTCACCTCCACGGTGAATGGCACCCGCACCTTTTCCCAGCGAATGTTGACTTGCGCGGAATTTTCGGTGACCGGATCGAAGCTGTACATCAACCACTCCTGGTTGTCGTTTACCCATTCCGGCTTCGCCTTCACACGCAGAGTGTCTTTCTTTTCGTCATAGTTGAAACTGCCCCACTGGTTGGCGGTGCCGTTGAACACGATCGTCCATTCGTCCTTACCGGGGATCGTGTGCAGACTGTAACTGCCGGCGGGAAGTTTTTGCCCATTTATCAAAACCTCGTCTGTCACTTCAAACTGCGTCGCTTCATTCGCACCGGTCCTCCAGACGTGGCCGTAAGGAACAATGACCATGTCCTTGGGACGCTTATTCTGATCGTCGAGAGTGGCCGTGCCTGCAGCTAATTCCGGAGGAGGATCGCCCCAGATCTTTCGTCCTTTCACTCCCGGGCGACTGTAGGTGATCGTCACATCGGTGACGCCGATAGTTTGCATCACGCTCGCCTTCTGGCTGGGACGCGGAGTCCGCACCGCCGGCGCCTGTGCGAAAGCAGACGACGCCGAGGCGCCAAGAAGCAATAACGATAGAAAGAGCGAAGAGCGTCTCAGTGAAACTTTGGAAATCATTGAATTTCTCCTGGTTGGAATTTGGCAGCATTATCGCTACCTGGACTGCGGACGGCAACTGAAAATCAACGGATGAGGGATGAAGGCCAGTCCAAAGTCCACTGTCCAAAGTCCAAAGTCTATCCAATCTAAACAGACATTGGACCTGGGACGTTGGACCTTGGACTGGTTCATAGCGAACAGGGCGGTGAGGGCCCTATTCCCCCCGCAAACGTCAGTATCGGTTCTGGGGTGAGGACAGTTTTACTTACGACCCAGGTTCAGACAGACGCCCCGTATCTCTGTCTTGCAGCTTCCGCCGATTCGAGCCGGCAACCGCTGAACTTGCCAATCTTCTCCTCGAGCAGCACTCGTTGAAAAAACCGCAGCTGAGACTTCATGACTTCACAATCAAAGCCGAAGCAATAATTGTGACGACACGCTCGGAACGATTCAGATCAACTTTACAAGGCCGGCCGCTGGCCGTGGTTGCGAGTGTGAAGATGCGGCTAATTCAAACCTGGGTCGTAAGGCGCGCGGAGATTACTTCAGGGCACAAACAACGTCAAGAGGTTTATAAGGATCGTCTAAAACTATTTCTTACAAGATGGTGAGCATCTTTACTTCTGAATGCCCCAAAGATTTTGCATGAAATACTCTGAGCCGATATAGACCTAACAGTTGCCTTGTCTCTAAACTGATCCTATAAACGTTTCCGAAGGAACCTAACGGGGAAGATGACTTTGAAATCGATGAGTAATGAATCTATGATGCTTGACATGGAAGCAGTCGCTAAATCACCAACGCCGCGGAACCTCACCATACATCATGGCGATGCTCGCGAGCTTAACTGGGTTCCTGATGAATCGGTTCACCTGGTAGTAACTTCACCTCCGTATTGGACCCTCAAACGATATCCTGAAAATGAGTTACAACTCGGACACGTTGAGGACTACGAGCGTTTCCATGACGAACTGGACAAGGTTTGGGCGCACTGCTTTAGATCCTTAGTGCCTGGCGGGCGAGTGGTGTGCGTCGTGGGCGATGTTTGCTTATCGCGTCGGAAGCACGGTCGCCACGTAGTTATGCCTCTCCACGCCGACATATTAGTGAGAACACGGCGTCTGGGTTTCGACAACTTGAATCCAATAATCTGGTACAAGATTTCGAATGCGAACTATGAGATCGAAAACGGATCGTCCTTTTTAGGCAAGCCCTATGAGCCAAATGCGATCATTAAGAACGACATCGAATTTATTTTGATGCTTCGGAAACCCGGCGGTTATCGACAGCCAACGATGGAACAGCGGGATTCCTCGCGATTAAGCAAAGAGGAATACAGCGAATGGTTTCAACAGATTTGGACTGTTCCGGGTGAGTCAACGAGAGAGCATCCCGCCCCATTTCCTGAGAAAGTCGCCTACAGGCTGGTTCGGATGTTCTCATTTACCGGCGACACAGTGCTTGATCCGTTCATGGGAACCGGCACAACCCTACTTGCGGCGGCCCGTTGCGATCGGAATGCAATCGGAGTGGAACTTGAGAAGGAATATATTCGGATTGCCAGGCGCAGATTAGACAAACAAGTGTCGGGCCTCTTCCAGCATGAAAAACCCGTAGTTGTTACTGACAAAAGCGATCCTCAAATTTCTTCGCAAGTCGCGTTATAAAACTGTCGTAGTGAGCGGTCATGTCTGGTGTCGGGGCGGGCTGGCTCTTCACGAGAGTTGCGGGATTCACTCCATCATAATCTACAACGAGTACCGTTAATGCTTCTGGCTGGTCGTTTGGATCTTCGGGCGATTCTCGCAAAGGAATTCCTGTAAAAACTTTGACAGTATCTTGAACGACCTTGTCCATGTTGAACTTAGGACGAATAAGACCTTGTGCGAAGGCGTCGGGATTCTTATACAGGGCTGAAGTATTTATCACGATGGTAGCGCCCACAACGGAATTGCGCCGATGATTGTGCATGTGATTGCAGTAAGAGATGATGTCGCCGTATCGGTTAAGCCGAGCCTTACCGTGCGACGTCATCACTGTCTTATGCTCTACCGATAGCGATACCGATAGCTTCGGAAGAGAGTGTTTCTCGTACAGAACTAAATCTACGTTCCGGATAGCAACACTTGTAGCAACACTCGCGTTAATAAGTGCACTTATTTGATCGGAGCTAATCAGGCTATCTAGCGAAGCCGACGCAGCACGCAGATCCTCAACTATGAAAGTTGAAAGTGCGTTGGAGTTGGTCTGTGAACGGGGATTGAATCCAAGATTCTTATTTATCCATTCAACGTATCGTTGGGGGGCAGACATGGTGGGCATCCTAGCAGCGGCCAACTTTCACTTACAAGATTCTAAGCATCAACCAACTCTTCGTCTCGCTGTCGCAGAAACTCAAACGGCTCGACGATCTTTCCGGCAATCGCGGAAGCTGCCACAACGTAAGGTGAGGCAAGATAGAGTTGGCCGGGCCCACTACGACCGGGGAAGTTGCGGTTCTGTGCACTCACCGTAACAGTCTCCGCGGAAGGCGATGCACCGGGGCCGGCGTTAATACACGCGCCGCAGGAGGGATCGATCAATTCCGCACCTGCTTGATTAAAAATTTCAATGTAACCACGCTCACGCGCGTACTGTTTAATCTTCTGCGAGCCGAACTGAATGTAAAGGTGGACGCCGGGCGCGACGCGTCTACCCTGGGCCAAAGCGTTCTTTAAGACCTCGGCATACATATCCATGTCAGCCATCTTGCCGCCCGTACATGAACCGCCATACGCGGCATTAATCACAACTTCGTCCGGCAGCTCAGCGATGGGGATGCCGTTGCGCGGATCACCCGGTAGAGCCACCATCGGTCGAATCTCGTTCAGGTCGATTTCGAAGACCGCAACATATTCGGCATCAGGATCGCTGTAGGTAAACCCTTTTCGTACTTCCGCGTCGAGGCCGCGTGTGCGTACGATGTAGTCCAGTGTTACTTCATCAGGTTCAATAATCCCCGTTGTGCCGCCGGCTTCGACTGCCATATTCGTGAGTGTGGCGCGCTCATCCATAGGCCAGTGCCTTAGATCTTCGCCGGCAAACTCCAAAACTTTGCCGATGCCTTTGCTCGTCTTCATGTATTCAGTGGCCAGGATCACGAGCATCACATCTTTGGCTGAAACGTCGGCGCGCTTTTTACCCTTGAGAACATAACGAACAGTCTCAGGCACGCGAATGCGAATGTCTTTCGTGTACCAGGCGTTTGCCATGTCAGTTGAACCGACTCCAAAAGCAAAACAGCCGAGCACGCCCGCCATGCAAGTATGCGAATCAGTCCCAATCACGATCTGTCCGGGAAGGGCCAGGTCTTCGACGACCGCGTTATGGCAAATTGCCTCCGAACCGCCTTCCGGATTCTCGCCGTAGAGCTTAATGTTCTGACTCATGGTGAAACTCTCCTGTGAGGTGGCGAGACCTTCGGCTTTTTCCAGCAGGCCCATCTCGCGATGCTTCGGCGACATCACCTTGCTGAGAAACGTCAGATGATCACGAAAAGCAAATACTGATTCGGGCTCCGACACTCGCGCATCCGCTCCCAGTGCTTGTTTGAATAAAGACTCGGCCATCGGAGTAACGTATTCATGGGAGAAACGAACATCGGCAACAGCAAAGAGCGCATCACCCGGCTTCACTGCCTCGACGCCTATCTTTCCGGCTGTGACAAAGGCATGCCTGGCGATGATCTTTTCAACGATTGTCATCGGTCTGGCCCTGGTTTCCAGTGGCGGCGGAGAAACCTCGCCTGCGAGCCTCGCTTTGTTGTAGTTAAATAGGCCGCCGTGCTCGACTATTGATTGTGAAATGGGATCGAGGCCGGTCGTGAACTCGGCAAGAGGAATCTCTTCACCACTCCTGATGCGATCGATCAGGCCGAAATCGGTCGATGTCAGTAGGCCAATGTTTTGTGAGTTCTGCCCGTAGATCTTCTCAATGCTTTTGGCGATTACCAACTGTATTCCCGCCCACTTTTCAGAGTAAGGCGCAGTTTCTCGCGAGGAGCCGCAACCTTTCGAGAGTCCCGAAACAACCACGGCGAAGCCGCCATTTTTGATCTCGTCTTTCTTGACCGCGCCTTCGCGCATTCCCACATAAACGTACTGCCCAAGGGTCTCATCGTAGTAGAAGCACACCCAGCCCGGTGTAATTTCGTCGGTGGAGATATTGCTCAGCAACGGCAAATCGTCGTTCAGCAAGCGGCCGGCCAGTTCCTGTTCCAGTTCAGCGGCCATGTCGCCCGCTTCCAGTTGCCGGCGGATCAGCGAAGTATCTTCGGTCAAAAACAGGATGCGACCATCAAACTTGATGTGGTCTGGCCTCTTGCTGATTGGTTGTGAACTCATTAAATCTCCACTTAAGGGTTTGCAACACCGCGAATTGTGATTATAACCTCACGTAAGGAAAAACCTTTAACGAGCCTCATGCATCTCAAGGCAGGATGGGGCAGGATGAAATCGGCGGGAGGAATTCTTTGATGAGATTCTTGATTCAACGAGTGGTAATAGGGGCGTTTCTGGTCGCAGTCTCAATGACGGCAGCGGGTCCGGTCATATGGGCTCAGGTTCAGGAGACTGAGGATCAGGCAAAGATCGATATCTATACAAGGTTTGTTAACAACCGGCTGGCTAATGAGACGTTGGCGTATCAGGCGGCGAAGGAATATTTGCAGAAGTATCCAAAAGAAGACGATGTTTATACGCGTTACCTGCGGCCCTGGGTGGCGCTTTACGACAAGTGGGACCGAAAGCAAAGAGTGCCCCAACTGATTTATGACGAAAAGAATTACGCCGAAGGTTATCGCCTCGGCAAGGCTGTTTTGACTGAAGAGCCTGACGATCTGGCCACGTTGATGTATCTGGGCTACGGCGCCTATCTCGCGAGCACCACGGCCAAGAATGAATCTTTCAATGCAGACGCCCGTGGCTACGCGCTCAAAGCCATTGCAGCGATCGAAGGCGGCAAGAAGCCGGATGAATGGAAACCCTTCAAAGACAGAGACGACGCCCTCGCTCATCTTTATTACACGCTTGGATTCATCGACTTTCGAAGCGCGCCGGATCAGGCAATTGACTGGTTCATTAAGACCGCGCGTTTGGAAACGGATCTGAAGAAGGCGCCCTCAACTTATTACTTTCTGGCGGCGGCTTATGAGACGGGTCCCTACAAGACCCTGGCCGCCGCCTACCAGGCGAACTTTGCCGGAAAAGAAGAGAGCCCGGCGAGCAAGTTGGCCCTGGAAAAGTTGAATGTGGTAATCGACCGCATGATTGACGCTTATGCGCGCGCGATAGCTGCCGCGGGAAACGATCCGGCGAATGCTCAGAACAAGGCGCAGTGGCTGGCGAAGGTCACGGATTTCTATAAGTTTCGTAACGGCGGATCTGATGCGGGCCTGAATGAGCTGATCGCGGGTGTGCTTGCGAAGCCTTTGCCGGCGAAGCCGGCCTAACACTGAGTGCGAAGTGCGGAGTGCGAAGTTCGGAGTTCGGGTTTCGGAATTCAGAGTTGTGACTTTCGTGGTACTTCGTGAAAGTTTGACATTAGCAACGATCCGCACTTCGAACTCCGCACTTCGAACTCCGCACTATTAGTTTAGTCGTACTGCATCGCACCCACTACATTTCCCTCGGTGTCCTCAAAGAAGATCAGGGTTCCGACCGTGGGAATGTGAAATTTCGGCATCACAACTTTACCGCCATTGCCCTCAACAGCCGCAATGGTTTCGTCAATTGACGTAACGCCGAGCGTGCACTCGAAACCGAATGTCGGTTTACCGGGGACCACTTCGCGACGTCCCTGGAGCGCACCCTGGACGCCGGGATCTTCGTCTGTTCCAGTCTTAATCAGGAAAAAGCCCGGCGGTCCCCAGGGCGTGAATTGCCAGCCAAAAGCTTTTTGGTAGAAGTTGCGCGCGCGCTCCACATCGTCAGCGTGAACGGCGAAGTGTTTCAAATTATTTGGCATCGCTTTCCTTTCGTACTTCAATTGTAGTGAGCTAGCATTTTCAACCTGGCCGGCTGAGTCCGACGTGGCGGACGCCCAGCACCAGTGCTGGGATCCGAATTTAGTCCGCAAGGCGGACGACTGAAAACCTCATAACGAGTTCACCACCTTTTTCACCAACTTCAGCCGTCCGCTTCGCGGACTGTTCCCGGTGGGGAGGGCCATTCCCAGCACTAAAGTGCTGGGTTAAATTCATTCGTCCGCTTCGCGGACTGGCATGTACTTTGAGCCAAACGCTGAGTGGGGTGTTAATATCACCGCTCGCTATTTGACGCAACAGAAACCATGGCACGGAAAGCGAACGAATCTGCGATTCTGGTGAGTCTGAAGATCATTCTGCTAAGATAGTCGCTCCAACAAAAAAATGAGGTGACGGCTGATGAACAAGTCGACCGAACTAAATCAGCAAACAACTCTGACCGCTCCGGAGGTCTTCGAACGGTTGAATCGGGCGAGACAATTTATTGATCAAAGCTACGACCTGCCGCTTGACCTGCAAGAGATATCCAGCCACGCATGCTTTTCTCGGTTTCATTTTCTGCGCCTGTTCCGGCAGGCTTTCAACAAGACGCCTCATCAATATCTTGTCGAACGTCGCATCGAAAAGGCCAAGGAACTTTTGACTTCCGCGGACCTGCGCGTGACGGACGTTTGTTTTGAGGTGGGATTTCAGAGCCTGGGCTCTTTCAGCAGTCTGTTCCACAAGTCTGTGGGACACCCCCCAATTACCTACCGCGAAAAAAGCCGCGAGACGAAAGCTGCCAAACGCCAGGTTCCAGGTTGCTTTCTGGTGATGTACGGTCTCGAATCGGTTTAGACTTACTATTCAACTCGTCTGCGGCTCTGCTGCATTCCGTGCGGTAAGCCTATGCTGACCGGGTCGATTAGCAATTTTGGAGAAGCACTTATCCTCCGGATCATCTACTCTCCGGGGAAACCTATCCAAGGAGAGTGAATATGATCCGTAAGATGTCCCATGCCACAATCTTCGTTAACAACCAGGACGAAGCCCTGAGTTTCTACCGCGACAAGCTGGGCTTCAAGCTGCACACCGACGCGATGGTCGGACCGGATTTTCGTTGGCTCACGATCACCGCTCCGGATCAGCCTGATTTTGAAATCATACTGATGGAGCCGAAGCCGGGTATGTTGATGGACGAAGCTACCGCCTCCCAACTGCGGGCGATTATGGACAAGGGAGTGTTAGGCGCGGGCGCTTTTCATACGGACGATTGCCGCGGGACTTATGAGGAAATGAAAGGTAAGGGTGTGCAGTTTGTCTCCGAACCGGCGGAAAGGCCCTACGGGATCGAAGCTGTGTTCAAAGATAATTCCGGAAACTGGTTCAGTCTCACCCAACCGAGCGAGGAAAAGAGCTAGCGCAGTCTCAAGTCCCAGGTCTCAGGTCTCAAGCTGGAAGCAGTCTCAGTCTCAGGTCTCAGGTCTCAGGTCTCAAGCTGAGAAGTTGAGACTTGAGACCTGGGACTTGAGACTTAGTAGTTCTTGAGCTCCGCTATCGCTTTTGCGACATCAGTTGCCTGCGGCAGGATCGCGTCCTCCAGCTGAGGCGCGTAAGCAACAAAGGTATCAAGCGCGGCAACCCTTTTAACAGGGGCGTCGAGGTATTCGAAGAGTTCGTCAGCAATGCGCGCCGCGATCTCGGCGCCGTAACCGAATGAAATTGAATCTTCGTGAGCGACGATCACCAGGTTTGTTTTCTTGACCGTGGCGACGATAGCCTCCCAATCGTACGGAGCGAGAGAGCGCAGGTCGATGATCTCAACGCTAATGCCCTGCTGTTCCGCCTGCTTTGCTGCTACAACCGATCTCTGCACCAGTGCCCCGTAGGTAATAATTGAAAGGTCTGTCCCCTCGCGCACTGTCTTCGCCTTGCCGAAAGGAATCATGAAATCATCCGGCGGATATTGCGACTTGTTGTAAGCCTGCCGGTATAGATGTTTGTGTTCCAGAAACAATACCGGATCGTCACAGCGAATCGCCGTGCGCAACAAACCATTGGCGTCAAGCGCATTCGAAGGGTACACGACACGCAACCCGGGAATTTGTGTAAATGTCGAAACACCCGATTGCGAGTGGTAAACCGCGCCACCTTTCAGATAACCACCAATCGGCACGCGGATAACGACTGGGGCCTTCCACTCATTGCCGGAGCGCCAACGCATTGGAGCCAGTTCGTTACGGATTTGATGCATCGCCGGCCAAATGTAGTCGAAGAACTGAATCTCGACGACCGGTTTTAAGCCACGGGTCGCCAGACCAATCGCGCGTCCGACTATGTTCGCTTCAGCCAGGGGAGAATTGAAGACGCGCGTCCCGCCAAACTTTCTTTGCAGGTTAGCCGTAACCTTGAAGACCCCGCCTTTCCCCTTAACCTTCTCCAGGTAGCTGTCGCGAGAGACATCGGCAACATCCTGGCCAAACACCAGGATGCGCGGATCGCGCGCCATCTCCACGTGCAGACAACGATTGATCAGATCGACCATTGTCCCCGGGTTCCCTGAGAGTTCGGCGCCGGCTTCCGTGTCAAACTCCTTTCCTGTGGGATCGACGTCGGGAGAATAAACATACTGTGTCGCTGACTGCGGATCCGGTTGCGGGCTCGCCAGTGCCAGGTCGGCAGCTTCGGTCACTTCCCTGTCAATATCGCCTTTGATCTTCTGAAGACCGTCCTGATCGATTAGACCTTCGTGAACGAGATGGGCGCCGAACAGCTTGATTGGATCGCGTTCGGAATCGGACGTGCGCTCTTCGTCCGGACGATAAAGCCTTTCGTCATCAGAAAGCGAATGTGAGTAAGGACGTATGACCTTAGCGTGCACGAGCGCGGGCCCTTTGCCTGAACGGATATATTCGACAGCGCGTTGCATCACTTCCAGCGAAGCCAGTACGTCGGTCCCGTCAACTCGCTGCACCAGCAAATTGGGAAAGTTTTCAACCAGCCGGGAGGCATCGCCCCCTGGCGTTTGGACTTCCACGGGGACACTGATCGCATAGCCGTTGTCTTCCAGCAGTATCAGGACCGGCAGCTTGAGATTACAAATCGTATTCAGAGCTTCCCAGGTTTCGCCTTCGCTCGTCGTGCCATCGCCGAGCGAAACGTAAACCACCTCGTCCGCCTGAAACCCCTGCGCCTTCTGTTTTTGTTCCTTGATTAACTTCACGCGAAACCCGGCTTCCGCGCATCCGGCAGCCTGGAGCATCTGTGTACCTGTGGGAGAAGACTGCGAGACGATGTTTAGTTTCTTATGGCCCCAGTGCGAGGGCATTTGTCTCCCGTGTGAATTGGGATCCGCTTCGGCGCCGACAGCAGACAGCAGTTGCTCAAGCGGCGTCATACCGAGTTGGAGGCAAAGGGCGCGGTCGCGATAGTACGGATAGAACCAATCGTAACCGGGTTTAAGCGCCATCCCCGCAGCCACGAGCACAGCTTCATGGCCGGCGCCACTGATCTGAAAGAAAATCTTGTTCTGCCCCTTGAGTTGAATCTCTTTATCGTCGAGCTTGCGTGACAGATACATCGTTCGATAGATCGCCAGCATCTGCTCGCGATCCAGCTTGCGCCGCAACTGAGGCTTGGCAGGTTTAGCAGCTTGAGTTTTGGCTGGCGCGGGTTGGGCGACTGTGGCAGGGGCTGCCGCCGCCTGAGGAACCGCAACGGGCGTCGGGCGTGGACCTTCCGCGGGCTTCTTCTCACGCGGAGTCTCTGCGCGTTCGTTATCAGCCTTCGTCTTTCTCACAAGTTTTAAGACTTTTGTGTCGCTCATAATATTTACCGGGATAGCCGCCGATCATTACGCGCGCGTTCGCAGATGCCAAAGCTGACTATAGGAACTCGGTTGCCAGGATCGTGCGATACTCCTCAGCCATCGACGGGTGCCCGTGGGACATGGCAGCAGCGATGCCGCGTTCATACACCGTTTTGGCCTGATCGCGCTGACCCGTACGCTCGTAGGCTGAAGCCAGCATTCCGTAGGCGTTGCCCTCATCGTCGGCGCTGGCAAGGTATCGATCGAGAATGGCGATCAGCTGTTCGTTGTCACCCGCCTTCTCATATTCCTTGGCGAGACCGAACAGCACAGTGCTGTTGCTCGGGTCAGTTTCGAGAATCTGTTTGAAGACTTCGATGCGACTCATAGTAAAGGATTGGCGATTTCCGATTAGATAATGCCTACTCACTCTTGACTCTGAGAACTGCGAAGTGCTGCCTGCCAATTGGCAATTGGCAATCGCCAATCGGCAATTTCATCACTTTCCGATCATCAGCTTCGCAATCGTCTGCAATTGCATGTTGGAAGTGCCTTCGTAAATCGAGCCGATCTTCGAATCGCGCCAAAACTTTTCAACGGGGTAGTCCTTAACAAACCCATATCCGCCATACAGCTCAATTGCCACCGAACTGATTCGTTCAGCTGCCCGCGAGGCGTACAGCTTGGCAATCGCGGCCTCCTTAACGAAGTTCATCCCCGCGTCCTTCATCCGAGCGGCGTTGTAAACCAGCAACCGCGCGGCTTCCAACTCAGTCGCCATTTCAGCCAATTGAAACTGCACACCCTGGAACTGGTTGATCGACTTGCCAAATTGCTGCCGCTCACTCGTGTATGCAAGAGCGGCGTCGAGCGCGCCGCGCGCGATGCCGATCATCTGAGCTCCAATGCCGATGCGCCCTTCGTTCAAAGTTTCGATCGACGTCTTATAGCCCTTGCCTAATTCGCCGAGTACATTTTCCCTGGGCACCTGGCAGTCTTCGAGAATTAACTCCGTCGTCGAAGAGGCGCGAATACCTAGTTTGTTCTCTTTTTTCCCAACTGAGAATCCCGTAAAACTTTTCTCGATGATAAATGCGGTGATGCCGCGGTAACCGGCTTCCGGATTGGCGTTGGCGAAGAGGACAAAGATTTCCGCTTCGTTGCCATTGGTGATCCAGAGCTTACGGCCATTGATCAGGTAGTGATCACCCTGATCGACTGCGCGGGTCTGCATTGCAAACGCATCCGAGCCTGATCCGGCCTCGCTCAAGGCATAAGCCCCGACGCGTTCAGTAGCCAGCTGGTTCAAATATTTCTTCTGTTGTTCAGGACTACCCCAGCGAATCAGCGCGTTATTGACGAGCGTGTTTTGCACGTCCACAAACACACCTACCGACGCATCCACGCGCGAGAGTTCTTCGACGGCGAGGATGGCAGTGAAAAAGGAGGCGCCGGCGCCGCCAAATTCTTCCGGCGTTTCGATTCCCATCAACCCGAGCTCGAAGCACTGTTTAATTAACGCCGGATCGAGCTTGGCTTCCTCTTCCATCTTGTCAACGCGCGGCCGCAATTCGCCTTCGGCAAACTCGCGGACGCTGGCGCGAAACATCTGCTCATCTTCCGAGAGGGTTGTCAGCGGGCTCCCTAACCCCGACTCGATTGCTGTTTGACTTTGACTCATCTTCACCTCTGCTCCAGTCGAGATGCCCGCTTACCTTATTAAAAGAAATGTATGGCTTGAACGGCTAGCATCATAATCAACCGAAAAGTTAAAGGCAAAAGGCCCGCATAGGATGAGGTCAGCTTAGAGTTTCAAGTTACCGGGTTTTTAGTTTACACCGTTGAAAATCCGACACCTGGTATTCATATCCGACACACGGTGCTGCTCCCGCTTGCCTCGCCCACGCCGAGGCCCAAAACCTGAAGCTGACGCTGGCGCCTCGCGGGCATGTCGCTTGCTCCATGTACCTCGGGGATGCATGATATGGATTGCCATCACATTCAAAATTCATTGCCCGGAGCCTTCGCCAGGAACGCACTAATGTCTGAACAGTTAAAGAGGGGAAGCAAATCAAGAAGGTTTGCGCCCGTGGGAATCATCTTTGCAGTTCTTGGGCTATTACTCTTTGCTTACACGGTCAGGAAAGCAGGCGTTTCGCAAATCGTTGACGGGATACAGCGACTGGGAATCGCGTTTCTGCTGGTCATAATGATTTCCGCTACTCGCCTTATTGTTCGATCGCTGGCGTGGACCAAGTGCTTAGAGGCACCGCACCAACTGCGTTTCCGCGACGCCTTCGCCGCACGGATAATGGGCGACGCGCTCGGCAATATCATACCGCTGGCGAGTATGGCGGTGAGCGAACCATCTAAAGCCGCGTTCGTCAGACATCGCGTTCCGATGATGGCCGGACTGTCAGCTCTCGCCATCGAAAATATTTTCTACAGTCTCTCCGTAGTGCTCTTCATTTTTTCCGGGACAACCGCATTGCTGCTGTCTTTCCCGTTACCAAAAGGGCTGCGTTATGCGGCAATCATTATTCTTGTCACCCTCGCGGTGGTGGCTCTGCTTGGTTACCTGGTGATACATAAGCGCTGGCGGTTCCTTAGCGGCCTGTTCGTGTTTCTCAGCAACCGAACCACCGCTCGCAGCTGGATTGAACGAGCGACTACTCGCACCCGTACTCTCGAGGAACGCATCTACGGCTTCTATGATCGAAACCGCAGTCGCTTCCTCGCGATCTTCGGGCTGGAGCTTTGTTTTCACATGGCCGGCGTCCTGGAGATTTACACTACGCTGTCTTTCATCAGCGATACGCTTGCTCCCACGTTGTTCACCGCATTTATTCTCGAGTCGGTAAACCGCGTGATCAACGTGGTCTTCAAGTTTGTGCCGTTGCGCACAGGCGTTGATGAAGCGGGAACCGGGATGTTGGCGAAGGTGCTGGGCTTTACAACGGCGGTTGGGGTCACGCTGGCGATTGTGCGCAAGGCGCGTGATATTTTCTGGACAGCAGTCGGTGTGACGTTAATGGTGAGACGAGGTCTTTCGCTACGCGCAGCAGCGGACCAAGGAGATGAGGCGATTGGCGACGCTGCGACGTAGAACGGATCTGAGACCTCATATCTCAAGTCCAAGTCTCAAGTCTCAGGTCTCGAGTCTCAGACCTGGGACTTGGGACTTGAGACTTGGGACTTTCCTATTCGTGCGCCAGCGCGCTAACGGGATCGAGATTCGAGGCACGCAGCGCCGGATAGAGAGCACCTAGAGCTCCACCCAGAATTCCGATTGCCGCCGCCGTTAAACCCCAGGTCCAGCTGAACTCGAAGAGCAATCCGTAGAAGCGCTGGATCAGATACCCAATTACAAACGAGCCAATAAAGCCGGCGACCAGGCCAATAGCGCTGATCAGCAGCGCCTCCTTTTCGATCAGACCGATGATGTAGCCGCGCGATGCGCCTAACGCTTTCAGGATCCCTATCTCGCGGGTTCTCTCAGTGATCGTCGTATACATTGCCAGCATGACGACAACTGCACTCACCACCGCAGCGAGTCCGACGAGCACGCGCAAAAACACGGGAAGATAAGGAATGCTTCGCTCAGGACTCACGAAAACGTCTTCGGTAAACTGCACTTTGTTCCCCGGCAATTGTTCCGAAATGCGTTTCGCAACCACAGCTTTGTCAATTCCATCACGGACTTTCACCATGATGTAAGTACATTTGTCGATTGCCTCGAAAGCTTCCTGCATGGCCCGCAACGACATCTTCACGCGCGCTGTGGATTCAGGCGAATAGATTCCCACAACGCGATAAGGCTTTTCGCCAATCAGATTCAAAACGCTGCTGGTCGTGAGTTTGTTGTTACGTACCTTTGTCTCGTCAACCACCACTTCATCATTCGCTTGAGGAGCACGTCCCGCGATGAGACGGATGTCATTCATTCTTGAGAAAGGCTCCCAGTCGACACCCTCGATTCGCTCGAGACCAAAACCGCGATTGCCTTGCAACACCTGGACGATCACCGGCAACGCATCTTCGACACCTTCGATCTGCTTCAATAAATCGACATATTTGGTGCTGAGATTCGAGGTGGACGATGTTAACTGCATGGAACCGGGGCGGGTAAAAATTATCTCGGCGCGCAAATTCGATGCGCGCCGTGCCATGTCGTTTGACATGCCGCGAGTCAGGCCCGTAAACAACATAACCAGCGTCACGCCGAGCGCAACGCCGGCAACGCTCACAAGCGTACGAATGGGTCGCTGTTGAAGATTGGAACGGATGAGATTGTCCATTGTCGCCAGTGTAAGGAACCTCGAAGGCGTTAGCAAACTCCAGCTTATGGACAGCGCCCTGGGAGTTTGACAGCCGCCCGAGCGAAAGCTGGCTAGCTTCTGCACACACCTACCCTGTAAACAATCAGCGTCAGATTCGTCTATAATTGGCCCATTCACCACACGAGCAATTGGAGGGGACGTTGATTGTCAGGTAATTCAAAAAGCAGTTCAGCGACGCTTGCTGAGATTGCCCCGGAGCACACTCATTGGTCCTCAAGAGAAGTCGCCAGTCATAAAGGCCTGGTCGCCAACCTCGATTGGATCGTAGTCGGCACGCTCACAATCTTCATCGTTCTCGGTTTTGGTCTGCGCGCCAGCAATCTGGGCGCGCTCGGATTCGCCGAAGACGAGATCAATAAACTCGACGCGGTGCGCTCTTATCAGCGCGGGGATATCTCGGCAAACGCAGAACACCCAATGCTGATGAAGGCGTTGATGTTCCTTTCGCTAACGACTGCCGCGCGTGTCGGCAGTTCCCACACAATTAGCGACGAATTTGCTCTCCGGTTTCCGAATGCGATTTTCGGCGCGCTTACCGTCGTACCGCTGTTCCTACTGACGGCGGCCTTCTTCGATCGCTGGACCGGTTTGCTTGCGGCCGCTTTTTGGGCCTTCGGCATCAACGCCATCGCCATGAATCGCATTGGGAAGGAAGATACGCTGTTGGTGTTTTTTACTCTCTTTGCCTTCTATTTCTACCTGCGCGCAAAGCAGATTCCTCCCGCTGACCAGGCGGGAAAGCGGCGCAACTATCTGCTCAGCGCCACATCTTTTGGCCTGATGCTGGCCTCAAAATATTTTCCTCATTACTACGGACTTAATGCTCTGTATCATCACAAGTTTCACGTGCGACCGCGCCAGCCGGGTGAACCCAGTGGCAAGGCGCCCACCATTTACTATCTCCTGATTCTTGTGGTCTTCCTGATCGCAAATCCCGCGATCTTGTTGCCGCAGGTTTGGCAGTACCTGAACGCCTACATGGGCGGCCAGCTTTTAGTGCACACCGGGTATCTTATTGGCGACCAGCTGTACAAAAACAATATGTCGAGCACGCCGTTCTGGGGCACGCCTCTTTATTTTTACGTGCTCTTCATGGCGATCAAGATTCCCTTAGTAGTTCTCGCAGCCTTTCTCGTCGGTCTCTTCGTTTCGATCAAACGGCGGCGCCACCACGGTCATGCTTTTCTCCTCTTCATGTTCCTCTTTTGGATAATTCCTTTTTCGCTGATTGGGGGAAAGTGGTTGCGTTACACGCTCTCCTTGATGCCAATTGTTTACATGCTCGCTGCCGTGGGCGTGATGGCGATGATTAAGTTGCTCACGGCCAGGATGAAAGACTTCAAATACGCAACAGTCGCAGTTTCTGCGATTGCGGTCTTGATCTTTGTCCTGTGGCCTGCCTCGATAGCTCTTGCCAACCACCCGCATTACGCTCTCTATACAAACGCGCTGGCCGCCGATAAGGCCGGTTACTTTTTCCCTCACGATGAGTTTTATGACGACGGTTTGCGCGAGGCGATAAAATTCGTTTGCGACACCGCGCCACAGGCCGCAACAATTGCCCAGGAGGCTCCCCCGGTCGCTCACTACTATCTGGGGAAATTCTCACGCCCGGACTTGAAATTGCAGGCTATATCCGCCCCTGATTTTAATCCCGCCAAGGTTACTGACTCCGCCTATTTCATAGTTCAGCGCGGTCGCACGTATTTTGAAAATCGCGAGAAACTGGCTTTCATTCGAGCAAACTTTCGTAAAGTTTACGAAGTCAAAGTAAGGGGACTGACGGCCTGCGAGGTGTTTGCCGGTCCGAGCCAACCTCGCTAAGGTGCAAGCATGAAACTTCAGCGAAAGTTATTATTTGTCCCAGCGATTTTGGCACTGGGGCTCGTCATTTTCGTCCTCACCGTCGCGGGTCAGAACGCGAATCCGAAACGCGTCCAGATTACCGTCCTGGGAACGACCGATCTTCACGGCAACATCTATCCACTTGACTACTACACAAACAAACCCGACAACCGCGGTCTGGCAAAGATTGCGACGCTTATCGCGCGCGCGCGAAAAGACAATCCAACCGCATTGCTCGTCGATTCGGGTGACACTATCCAGGGGACTCCAGTCGAGTACTATCACAATAAGAAAAACAACAAGCCTCGCGATCCGATGATGCTGGTCATGAGCTCGTTGCATTACGACGCAATGGCGGTTGGTAATCACGAATACAACTTCGGTTTGCAGGTGCTGGAGAAGGCGCGCGGCGAAGCTGAATTTCCCTGGCTCTCTGCCAACACTTATAAGAAAGGAACTGCGGAAACGTATTACAAGCCCTACCTGGTTAAAAAAATTTCTGGGGTGCGAGTTGGCATCCTTGGGCTGACGACACCCGGCATTCCCAACTGGGAGAATGTTCCCAACTACGCCGGCCTTGAATTTCGTGAACCAGTGGCTGAAGCGAAAAAGTGGGTTGCCGAGCTGCGCAACAAAGAACGCGCGGATCTGGTTATCATAACGATGCACATGGGTCTCGAAGAGGATCTGCGCACCGGCGAAACCAATCCCGGGCAGGCACCCAATGAGAACCGGGCAGGCGCGATCGCCCGCGAGGTTCCCGGGGTCGATGCGATCTTCATGGGTCACACGCACCGCGACACGCCTTCAGTTTACTTAAACGGCGTTTTGATGACTCAGGCGAACTACTGGGGCCGTCATCTCGCCCGCGCAGATTTCTACATGGAGAATAACGGCGATGGTTGGCGCGTCTATGCGAAAGCCGCACGCACGATTCCTGTGGACGACAAAGTGGAACCAGATCTGGAAGTGCTGAAACTGGCCGAGCCCTACCACGCGGAAACGCAGCAGTGGCTGTCGCAAGTGATTGGCGAATCAGCGGATGAATTAACGGCTAAGGAAGCACGTTTCCGCGATACTGCGATCCTGGACTTGATCCAGCGTGTGCAACTGGATTCCGGCAAAGCTGACGTATCGATGGTCGCGCCTTTCAACCTCGATGCGCGCATTCCGCGAGGACCCGTGACAGTGCGCGACATTGCCGGGCTTTACGTTTACGAGAACACTCTCGTGGTGCTCGAAGTGACCGGGCAACAGTTGAAGGAGGCGCTTGAACACTCGGCAAAATATTTTCGGCCTTATGAACCGGGCAAGTCGCCGGTTGATTTGGTAGACGATAAAATTCCTGCATACAACTTCGATCTGGCTGAGGGCGTGGAGTATGAAATCGATATCAGACGCCCCATCGGTGATCGGATACAGAATCTACGCTTTCGCGGGAAGCCGCTGACGCCGACGCAGACTTTGCGTTTGGCCACGAACAACTACCGGGTTAACGGCGGTGGTGGCTACAAGATGTACAAGGATGCTCCCGTCGTTTATCGCTCAAGCTCAGAGATACGAGAATTGATTATTGATTGGGTTGAGCGTAATAAGAGGATTCCCACGACGCCGACCAACAACTGGAAGTTAATTCCCTGAAAGATGTTGTTGACGTAGGCTATCCGCAGATTACGCAGATTACGCAGATTACACAGGCGCCATCGGGGTTTTAAACGATGCCGGTTTTACGTTTGCTCACCTGTGTAATCTGCGCAATCTGTGGATAAAACGGTCCTGGAAACAAACCAAAACGGCAACCCGAGGGGTATGGGGTTGCCGTTTTGATTTTCAGGAGCAAGGCGATCCAATGAGCGCTCGCTCCCTGCCGCGGGGAAATTTCAACGCACCGTTGCCAGCAGTTCCACGGTTTCGTAAGTCCTGCCCGCCAGCTCTGTTTTGGAAACGATCGCCGCAAGTTCGCGGTCAATCGCGCGCTCTTGCCGCGAGCGGAATAGCTGCCGTCCTGTTTGGTCGCCGCCGCTCCAGACCTCAGCCAGGAAGTAGTGCTGACCATAGCGGTGAAACACCAGGCGCGCTCGCGTGTTATTCCTGTTGGATGTCAGGACCTTAGACATCTGGATGATTGACGCCTTGGCGTCTCTTTCAGAGATCAAAATCGCTTCGCCACCGCGCGTCATTCCTCTTACTGAGTACTCTCCTGCCGGCAGCGTCTTGTCACCAACGACGAAGTCGAACGGAATGGTGCTAACAACCCGATTCGCAGACTGTCCCTGCGCCGAGGCTACTGCGGTCACCAGGGCGAGACTGATAACAAGCAACACCATCGTGAATCCTTTGACGATTTCCTTTCTCATTTCTAACTCCTCTGCCTTCTGGGCTATCTGTGGAAGCAATCGAACTTTAAGATCTTGTCGTAAGCTATTTCGTGTTTGCTTACGACCTTGACCATTGCCAGTTGTGTGCCAGAAAATCGAAACGCTCTCTGGCCCTCAAGTGCGGAAGTGATAACCGGAGTATCGGCGTGGTTTAAACTCATTCAGTCTCTAACCGGCTTTCGCAGTTCGGCTAATCCGATCAGCTGGTTATGATAACTAATTCGATAGGGTCGCTATCTCTTCGGATAGCTCAGAGTTCGGGGTTCGGAGTGCGGAGTCCGAAGTGCGGAGTCCGAAGTGCGGAGTCCGAAGTTCGGGGATCGGAGTTCGGGGTTTGGAGCTCAGAGTTCGGGGTTCCGGGTTCGGATGTTGATCCGGCCCGACGGACCGGATTGCTGTGGTCTGCCTGAATTGCCTAACTTCGAACTTCCCACTCCGAACCTCGAACTCCGCACTCGAAACTCCGAACTTCGCACTTCGCACTTCGCACTCCGAAACTTCGAACCCCGCACTTCGAACTCCGCACTTCGAACTCCGCACTTCGAACTTCGAACTCCGTTAATTACTTTTCTTTAAAATACGCCCGACGTAAACTTGGGCCGTAAGAACTTTCCACTTCAAATGAATCCACGACTCGCAGGCATCAGCGGCAAACTCCAGGGCTCCGTCTTTCCTATAGGCGAGGACGGAATAACTGTAATTGGCCGCGAGTTGGCTGCGGCAATCTGCGTTTCCCACGCTTCAGTCTCGCGCCGTCACGCACAAATCGAGCGGCAGGGCGATCAATTTGTCATCGAGGACCTCGACAGTCTGAACGGCACGTTTATCAACGATGTGCCCGTCAAACATCGAGAGCTCGTACACGGTGACCGAGTGCGTGTCGGGGACTCCCAGTTTCTTTTTCTGCTTCACGATGATGAGGTCCAATCACAGTCGAGTGACGTTCGTCTCGACGAGCGCTTCCTCTTGAGCGGATCGACCATGCAGATCGGGTTCAACGACTCGCTTTACCTGATGGCTCGAGACCTGAGCGCGTTGATGAAAGTCAGCACGACGATCAATGCGATCCGGGGGCTGGAAGATCTACAAAAAACCTTGCTCGAACTGCTGTTTGAAGTGGTCCCGGCTCAGCGCGGCGCGATCCTGTTAACAGAAGACCATTCCCCGGCCAACAACGGAAAGTTTGTTTCGGTGTTTGGTCTCGATCGACTTCGTGGAGCTGCACAGGAAGTGAGGGTAAGTCGCACCATTGCCCAGCGCGTGCTTTCTGAGGGAGTCGCGCTGCTGGCCGGCAATGTAGCGGCCGAACTCACCGCCGTCTCCCCCAGTTTGAATGAGGCACAACCTGGCTCACTCCTCTGCGTACCCTTGATCATGATGGAACGCACGCTCGGCGTGATCTATCTGGATACACAGGAACCGCAAGTTCATTTCGACAAGGACCACTTGCAACTCGTGTCCGCGATCGCGGCCATCACCGCTGTGGCGATCGAGAATGCCCGCCGTTTTGAGTGGCTCGAGAGCGAGAATCTCCGGCTTCTCGCTGACGTCAATATCGAGCACAGTATGGTGGGCGAAAGCTCTCCGATGCGATACGTTTACCAGGTCATTGCAAAAGTGGCGCCGACTGATGCCACCGTTCTCATCTCCGGCGAAAGCGGGACCGGGAAGGAGCTCGCCGCGCGCGCCATCCATGCAAACAGCAAGCGCGCTCAGAAGCCGTTTGTGGCCGTCAACTGCGCCGCCCTTGCCGAATCGCTGCTGGAAAGCGAGCTATTTGGACACGAGAAGGGGTCCTTTACCGGCGCATTGGGCATGAAGCGAGGACGATTGGAAATTGCGGACGGCGGCACACTCTTCCTTGATGAGATCGGCGAGCTCGCGCCGCCACTTCAGGTAAAACTATTGCGGGTCCTTCAGGAACACGAATTTGAACGTGTAGGGGCAACGCGGACAATCAAAACTGACATCCGGCTAATCGCCGCAACCAACAGAGACCTGGAACAGGCAATAGCGGCAGGAGTTTTTCGACAGGATCTTTACTACCGTCTCAACGTGGTGCAACTGGAAATGCCTGCGTTGCGGGATCGTCGCGAGGACATTCCCCTGCTGTCAAACTACTTCGCAGCCAAGCACGGTGAGAAATGCAATCGGCGAGTAATGGGAATCTCTCCCGAGGCTCAGGGACGCTTGCTCAGTTACGACTGGCCGGGTAACGTTCGTGAGCTGGAGAACGCGATCGAACGCGCGGTGGTGCTTGGTTCCACCGAACTACTCCTGCCCGAGGATCTGCCGGAAGCGGTGTTGGAAAAAGAGACTTCGTCTTCGCCTGCAACCGTGGGCACCAGCTACCACGACGCCGTCACCAGGACCAAAAAAGAGATCATTCTAGATGCGATGGATCAGACGAAGGGAAATATTACCGACGCCGCCAAGCTACTGGGTGTACACCCAAACTACCTGCATAGACTAATCCGAAACCTGAATCTGAGGGAGCACCTCAAGAAGTAGCTTTCTCGATCAGAATTGCAGGACGGTTTCAATCGAATCAGAGCGCTCAAATCTGAGGTTCTCTCTCAGGTCGGAAAGATGGGTTTACTATGGCGGGTTTAATAGCCTCAATCAGGCGCTCAGATGTTGGCTAATAGAGTCATCGGCAGGCCGGCTGAAGTCTCTGTACCAAACACCTGCGTTACCGAACGGCTCGGGCGCGGCCAGATAAATAAGATCATCTGCGATTGCTTCGACTACCCGGCGGCCTTCCACGGAAGTCACCGGAACCGCCGCTGTGATGCGTGAAGGATTAAGATTGACAGCAAAGTCGCGGCTCCGATTAGAGCGCCGATAACGACGGTTAAGGCAGCCACACGCCAAGCCAGTATTGATTCTTGAGCTATGCAACTCCTTCATAACAGCCTCCTCATTCGGTTTAAAGATTCACCGGTTTTTCGTAAAGGATGAGACCAAACTTGCCTCATGAACTCGTTCGGTTGCATCCCGCTGGCGTTCCTAACCTCACAGGCGCTACGGGCACGCGCTCATTACTGTATAGCCCGGACCCGGCCCAAGCACGGCCCCACTGCCGGCGCTGGTGGCCGGCACTATTACCTGCGCGGTGATAGTAAACGTATTGCCACCTGCGTCTGTCACCTTAAACGTGATTGTGTAAACACGTCCGTTTCCGCTGGCCTGACGTTCAGCGCGCAGTTGCACTGATTTGCAATTAGCGGCGATTACCATGTCGTTAACCGTACTACCGTCGGCCGGGCCATCCTCAAGTTCATCACTGCTCACCTGTGAGATAACCACATCATTGATGTCTACGCCGGCATCACATTCGTCGCTGGCGCTGGCGACCAGGTCGGTTACGTTGATGGTTCTGTAATCGTGATCTGGCGGCCAGAGCACAGGTGTCTGTCCATTGAGCGTGATGACAGGCGCCGTCTTGTCTCTGACGGTAACTGTGAAACTGCAGTTCGCGACATTACCCGACGCATCCGTGGCTGAAGCATTAACCGTTGTCGTGCCCACCGGGAAAACTGAACCGGAGGCAGGACTACTGTTAATTGTTACTGTGCCAGGACAATTGTCCTGCGCCGTTATAGAGAAGTTTACCTGAGCCGCGCACTCGCCCTCCGGAGCGTCTACCACGATATTAGCAGGGCAGGTAATGGCTGGAGCCTGAGTGTCCGCCTGACCAATGAAAATGCTGACCGTGACGGTCGCTGCATCCACAGTCGCGTCGGCGCTGCCATTGCCTCCAGTCGCTCCGGCTGTGAAGGTTGCGTTGGCCTTACCACCATTGATTGCCGGATCGGCGCCTGAGATTGTTCCCAGTACTGCATTGTTGAATACTACCGGCCTGCCGTTCAGGGCCACCAAGTCGCTCGCTCCAATCCCGGTGCTCAGATTGTTAGTAAAGAAGTCTGCCTGTAATGTCGTCGACTGATTCACCTCGATCGCGCTGGGCGAGGCTGTGTGACTTAGGGTGAGCCACGCGGCAATTCCAGATCCGAGCGGTCCCGACACGCGATCGCACGGAGTAGTGCTTGGGCCCTGGTTGCATCCCCACCAGTTATTATCGGCGTTAATTGCGCCGGTGTTGTTCCGGAGGCCAGTGCTGGCGGGATTTCCGCTTGTGTTGCCGACGATAACGTTGAAATTCAGCGCCAAACTTCCGCTGCCGTTAAATACGCCCCCGCCCTGTGCTCCCGCGGTGTTGTTGGAAATCACGCTATGATCAATCGTGGCGAGCTTGATTGATCCTTTAGTTGTTTCCAGCTTGCCACCCAACAGGGTGCGGAACGCAACTCCCGGTGACCCGAACACCTCGACGCTAGGAACGTTGGATATCAGGCGCAAGTTCACCAACAACACGGGAGGGCTTGTGACACGGCTGCGATTCCGCATTGTGGACATCACAACATTCCCACCACCGGCGGGCACGGCTGATCTACGAGCCATAACTTCGGGAAACCTGCTCGTTAGGACAAGTGGAGGAGACATCACTGTTAACGGAACAACACTGGAAGTGGCGCCGCCCAATCAACCGAGCGGCGGCGGATTCAATTCCACGATGACTGTCACAACCGTTCCAATCGCGGCGGGGGCAACAGTTGACTTACGCTTCCTCCTGGGAGTGCAAGTGGGCGGCAATTTCCGCTTCTTCATCAACGTCGAAGCGCTGCCGTAATGAAGTAGACAGTAGTCAGTAGTCAGTAGTAAGAACAAGAAGACTGTTTTGGAGGGGTTGGTCAGCGAAACTTCTAATGGTCATTTTCCATCTGTCATTTCTCAGTTTTCATTTCTCAGTCTTATTCTCATTCTGGAGTAAGCCGCTCAAATTTGAATGCTGGCGGCGCCCTCACTGAAATATGAAAATTGAAAAATGAGAAATGGAAAATGTATTGGGTCTTCGAACGAGGAGGGAATGCTGTCGATTAGCTTGACGACTGCTTCAGCGTTTGGGGGATGTTAATTGTATCGTCCGATACTCGCGAGCCATGATCGCGCACCTGATCCGGCGCCGGCAGCGGTGGCGGCGGGTTCGCTACCAATACTTCCAGCGCGTTTTCGATCACCTCGTTGATGCGCGAAACAAAAACCAGCTCGATGTCATTACGAACATCATCCGGTATGCCTTCCACATCCGCCTCATTGCGCGCGGGAATAATTAGACGGCGAATCCCGGCGCGATGTGCAGCCAGTGCTTTTTCTTTAAGACCGCCAATGGGAAATACGAGACCGGAAAGCGTGATCTCGCCGGTCATCGCGGTGTCGGGACGAACGCGCCGCCCCGTGTAGAGTGACGCAAGGGCAGAAGTGATCGTTACCCCGGCGCTCGGCCCATCTTTCGGAATGGCCCCTGCGGGAACGTGCAGGTGCACGCCATAATCCTTGAACATCCCAGGATTGATGCCAAACTCGGCCGCGTGTGACCAAAGATACGACTGCGCGGCCCGGGCCGATTCCTGCATCACTTCACCCAACTGCCCGGTAATCGTCAGTCCATGTCCGCCCGGTAGCAGCGTCGCCTCGATGAACAACACTTCGCCACCCATTTCCGTCCACGCCATTCCCGTCGCAACGCCTGCTGGTAATTCCTTGCGCGCCTGCTCAGGATAAAAGCGCGGTGGACCCAGGTACTCGGGAATTTGTGCCGCGGTTACCTTGACGCTTTGCGCTTCGGCCTGGGCGACTTTCAGGGCCACTTTGCGTGCCACCCTTCCGATGTTGCGTTCGAGTTGGCGGACACCAGCTTCACGCGTGTAGCGCGCGGCGATCAATTCAATCGCATCATCAGAGATCTCCAACTGCCCAGGCTGCAATCCGTTTTCGATTATCTGTCGCGGCGCCAGATAACGCTTGGCGATTTCCAATTTCTCCGGATCGCTGTAGCCGGCGAGGTTAATTACCTCCATGCGATCGCGCAACGGCGGCGGAATCGGTCCCATCTGATTGGCAGTGGCAATAAAGAAAACCCGTGAAAGGTCAAAGGGCAGATCGAGATAATGGTCTCGGAAGGTGTTGTTCTGTTGCGGGTCGAGAATTTCCAGCAGGGCAGCCGACGGATCGCCGCGATAATCGTTGCCCAGCTTATCAATCTCATCAAGCATTAACACCGGGTTATTCACACCGGCGCGGCGGATCGACTGAATGATTCGTCCCGGCATCGAGCCGATGTAAGTGCGGCGATGTCCGCGCAGCTCCGCTTCGTCTCGCATGCCGCCGAGTGACAACCGCTCAAACTGCCGGCCGAGCGCGCGCGCGATCGAGCGGCCGAGCGAGGTTTTGCCGACTCCAGGCGGTCCGACGAAACAAAGAATTGGACTCTTTGTATCCGGCCGCAGTTTGATCACAGCGAGAAATTCCAGGATTCGTTCCTTAACATCTTCGAGACCAAAGTGGTCTTCATCGAGAATCCCGCGAGCTTCTTTGAGATCCAGTTTATCTTCCGACGACTTCTTCCAGGGCAGCTCGATAACGTACTCGAGATAGGTGCGAATAACATGGTAGTCGGGCGCAGCTGCCGGCAATCTTTCCAGACGTTTCAGCTCGCGTTCGGCTTCAGTGCGAACCTCATCAGGCAAATCGGCGGCTGCCAACCGCTCGCGCAGCAGGTCAGCTTCTGCACGTTCACCACCTTCGTCTTCACCCAACTCTTTTTGGATCGCTTTCATCTGCTGCCGCAGCACGTATTCACGCTGCGCCTTGTCCATTTCCGACTGTGCTTCAGTGGTGATTTTGGAACGCAACTGGATGATTTCCAGCTCGCGCGCTAGATAGCCGTGCGAAAGCCGCAGGAGCTCGTCGGCAGTGTCTGCCTCGAGCATCTTCTGCTCTTGTTCCACACCAAGGTTAAGAATTGACCCGAGGAAATAAGCGAGACGCACCGGCTCAACCGAACCCAGCATTGCCACACGGACTTCCGGTGGCACTCCGGGCAAAAGCGCGAGCGCCTCCTGAATCATCGATTGGACATTGCGCCGCATCGCCTCTACCTCTTCCGCGTCTACCACTCGCGGTTCCGGCAGAATTTGGACCCGGGCCCGCAGAAAAGGTTGCTGCTGTTTCCATTCGAGCACCTTAATCCGCTCCGTGCCCTGCGCGATGATGTGCATTGTGTCCGCGACGCGTTCCATGCGCTTGATCATTACGAGGGTGCCGACATCGTAGAGATCGGCAGGCGTCGCGTCTCCTTCACCCTTATTCGCGCGGACGGAAATGCAGGCCAGAAGTTTTTCCTCGGTAGCAAGGGCGGCTTCAACAGCGGCGATTGAAAGCAGACGACCAACGGCGAGCGGCACTACGGTCTCGGGAAAGAGCGTCGCGTTCTGGAGCGGCAGTACGGCCAATTCAAACGACTCACCCGGCTGCTGTATGGCGGGGTTCGGTTGTCCAGCACGTGACGTGTCAGCCGGTTGGTCAGGTTTCTCTCGGGACTCTGACGACTCGGCCTGTTCAGTTGTTTTCGGGTTCTCCGCCATGTTCCTTGTTCAGACTCCACTAGTCAACGCGACTACTTACAACTCACATGAACTATCAGGAAACCATCGCGATAGTCGTGCTTGAGGGAGGAAGGCTCGATTGCACTGGGGAAGTCGAGACGCTTCTCAAAGCGACTGTAGGTGATTTCCATCTGTTGATACGTGAAGCCCTCGCGATAGAGAGTGTCGCGCCGGCAACCACGAATTATCAGGCTGGAGTCGTCGAGCACAAGTTCCAATTCATCCGGACAAACTCCAGCGAGGTCTACTTTAACCACCCAGCCGTCGCCGCCTTGATAAACGTCCGCGGCGGGATTCCAAAGACGGCCGGATGGCCTTACCTGGCTGCGGATCGCCATCATGGAAAAAGCGCGTTTTGGTTCTGCCATGGCGGAAGCATAAGGGAAAAGGGGAACAGGGGAAAGGGGGGGAACGGGGACTAGGGAAAAGGGGAACTAGGGAATGGGTGAGGGGGAAAACCGTGGGGAAACCGGGCGATGACGAAACTGGTTTCCTGTTCTTCTGTCCCTGTTATCCCGTTCCCCCGTTCCCCCGTTCTCCCGTTCCCCCGTTCCCCCGTTCCCCCGCTCCCCCGTTTCCCCGTTTCCCGGTTTCCCCGTTTTCCTGGTTCTTGCTCTCCGCTCCCACCTGCACGCGGGTCGTGGTTTCGAGGCTACCGACCTCGATCGGAGTGCCCACTGCCTTCTGCATCATTACTCGACTGCTCACATCGGCCTCGTACGGCCGCGGTCTCGCAATGCCCTCTTCCTGAACTTCCAGAATTCTTACGACGCGACCGCCCAGGGCTTGAGCGATTACCTGTGCCTTCGAGATTGCTTCACGGGTTGCGAGGGCAAGCGCTTGGTCGCGCGCCGGGCGATCCTTTCTTAAGGTGAATGAAATCCCGCCCACGTCGTTGGCGCCTGCTTGCGCTGCCGCATCGATGATCGGTCCCACCTTGGTAAGGTCTCCAATCGTCACAACCACGGTATTGCGAGCTTCGTAGCCAGTGATCGTGGGTGGCTGATTCTCGCGGTAGATCCTTTGTGGTTGCAGACTGTAACCAGTCGTTTTCACCTCAGCGCCAGTGCCGGCTGCGCCTTTCAAGGTGCGCACTACAGCATCGCTCTGCGCGGCGTTTTGCTGCTGCGCTGCAATAGCGCTTTTGGCTTGCGTCACTACCGATATCGTCAGAATCGCGGTATCCGGTTGCGCCTGGACTATCGAGTCGCCCGCTACGAGAACGCGCGTCGCCCGTTTCGCGTCGCCGCTTACAATCGGGTTTTGCGTACCGCCGCTTGCTGCTAAGGGTCGAAGCGACGTCGCCTCAAACGGTGTCCCTTCCATGTAAACGGTCATTACATCCGACTTGGTTTCCCCGGCCGCTTCTACTTCTGCGCCTTCTCGAAACCAGCTCTCATCGCGGAAACGTTGCGAGTTGATGATGAGATATTTCTGGCCTCCATCTACAATCAACCAGCCGCCGGGCTCGACGGTCTTCTGCAATCGTCCTCGTAAGATCTTGTCATTTATTGCATCGCTCGCAGTTCCGCCGGCAATTCCCTGCACTGCGAAAAACGAAAGCAGCGCCAGGACGCTGCAAACAGTTAATACTCTTTTCATCACGATAATCTCCCTCTATTGGTTGCTTACTCATTCTGCGCCGGGAGAGAGAAAAGTACTAGCGCCGACATAAAGAACGCTGGGAGGAATCGATTCTTGCGCCAGACTGCTACCGGCCCAACAATGGACTCATCCGCAGATTGCGCAGATTACACGGATTCAGAAGTCAACAACCCGACAGGGCGGCAGTGTACTAACTACAAGGAAGAACCGAACCACTAATTCGCACAAGGAACACTAAACATGTTCGTGTAATTTCGTGTGATTTCGTGTGATTTCGTGTGATTTCGTGGATAGGTTCGGCCCCTTCCATGCAGAATGGGAAAGAACTCTACTCCTATGAGTTTTGTCCTATTCGGTTGAGTCTGCGAAATCTGTGGATTCACGATTCCGACTCACCATCATTGCCGATCGCTTCAACGGGACAACAGGTCAGGGCTTCTTCACAGGCAGCTTTCTCTTCGGGGGTTCCCGGCTGGTTGTAGACAAATGAGTAGCTATTCTCGTCCGAGCGCTTGAAGTTGTCGGGGGCGGTGTCGCGGCAAACATCGCAGTCGATACACGAAGAGTCGACGTAATAAGCGCCGGCAACGTTCTCTTTAACTTTGTCGTTTCGTTCGGGCAATCTTGAATATCCGCGTAGCTATAACAGCCGTGGCTCTTTTTGAACTTTGTACTTTTGATCTTAGTACTTTGTTCGCTGGGTAAACCCTACTCGTTCCTCGAAAGTTCAAGTGCCGCTACTAGAACAAAGTACAAAGCACAACCCTAAGGATGAGTCATCTCCTCCGGCTTGACGAACCGGTCAAAATCCTCGCCGGACAAGAATCCCAACGCCACTGCCGCTTCGCGCAGGCTGGTATTTTTCTGGTGTGCATGCTTCGCAATTTTGGCAGCCTTGTCGTAACCAATGTGAGGGTTCAGCGCCGTCACGAGCATAAGTGAGTTTTTTAAGTAGTCGTCAATTTGATCTCGATTCAATTCAATCCCGGCGATGCAATATTCAACGAAGCCGTGACAAGCATCGTGAATCAACCTGATCGAGTGCAGCAGGTTATGAATCATCACGGGCTTGTAGACGTTTAATTCAAAGTTGCCCTGGGAGCCCGCCATGGTAATCGCTACATCGTTACCAAAGACCTGGACGGAAACCATTGTCATCGCTTCACTCTGTGTGGGGTTAACTTTTCCGGGCATGATAGAAGACCCCGGTTCATTCTCCGGCAGGATCAGTTCCCCAAGTCCGCAACGCGGGCCGGATGCGAGCCAGCGGATGTCGTTGGCAATCTTCATCAGCGAAACCGCCAATGTCTTTAACGCGCCACTGGCAAACACAAGCTCGTCATGGGCGGAGAGCGCGGCGAACTTGTTAGGGTGCGACTTGAATGGCAATCCCGTGAGCTCGGCAATTTTCTTCGCTGCCCGCGAGCCAAACTCCGGATGGGAGTTCAAACCCGTACCAACTGCCGTTCCCCCGATAGCCAATTCCAACAATTCCGGCTGCACTAATTCCAACCGCTGGATGTCGCGCTCCAGTAGATTGGCCCATCCGGACATTTCCTGGCCTACCGTTAACGGAGTGGCGTCCTGGAGGTGTGTGCGTCCAATCTTTACGACATCTTTAAACTCCTCGGCCTTCGCTGCAATCGAATCGTGGACTTTCTGCACCGCGGGAATTAGTTTGTGCCATTGTTCGGCGGCCGCAATGTACATCGCGGTAGGAAACGTATCGTTTGACGACTGCGACATGTTCACATCGTCATTCGGATGCACCGGCGATTTGCTGCCCATCACTCCGCCGGAAATCTCGATGGCCCGGTTCGAGATCACTTCATTGGCGTTCATGTTGGTTTGCGTGCCGCTTCCCGTCTGCCAAACGCGCAACGGAAAGTGGTCGTCGAGCTTTCCCTCGATTACTTCGTTGCTGGCTTCTGCGATTAGTTTCGCCTTGTCGCCGGGAAGCTTGCCGAGCTCTTGATTCACGAGCGCAGCGGACTTCTTGAGAATCCCTAGGGCGCGGATCATCTCCCGTGGCATCCTGTCGTCGCCGATATTAAAGTGCAGCAGGCTACGTTGAGTTTGAGCTCCCCAATATTTATCGGCGGGCACTTCGATCGCACCCATGGAGTCGGTTTCTGTGCGGGTTTGTTTCTGTCCGGTGGCTTTTTGCGACATTTTTGGTTGGCACTGCTAGTCCGGGCGCCGCTCTCAATATTAACAGAAACACGGGGTTTTAGTGTTCGGTTTGGAGGTTTCAGCTGCACGGAATTACTCGACCCGGACCCCCAAATTGAAGTTCTTGTCATAACGCGGGGCTGTGATATACAGTTCAGGCAAGGTTCACTTATTCCCCAACAAGGTAAAGCGGTCGATCCTCCGGCTGTTAACGTGTGATGACCCTTCCTGATTCTTCTTCACCCGCTAAAGACGATTCGAGCCCGGGTAAGCAGGCCCTGATTCTGGTCGTTGAGCGAAATCCAGTTGTTCAGCGCCTGGAGCGATACTTTCTTGAACAGGCGGGTTACACCGTCGAGTTTGCCACTGACGGACTTGCCGCGCTGGAGCGGGCTCGCGCGTTAAGACCGAAGATTATTGTCACTGAAATCCTGGTGCCGAAGCTTGACGGCCTCAAACTTTGCCGCGAAATAAAGTCTGATCCCCGCACCCGGGACACCCTGGTTCTAATTTTCAGTCACCTGCACGCGGAGGACCGCGCCCGCGAGGTGGAAGCTGATGCTTTTCTGATCAAGCCCCTACATGAAGAGTTACTAATCGAAACGGTAGACAAGCTGATCGCGTTGCAGAAGAAATCAGCAGGGGGTAATTCGTGACTGTGGATAAAATAGCGACCGGTTGTCGAGGTCTTGACGAGGTTCTGCACGGCGGTATTCCCGCAAATACGATCACAGTCATGATGGGCGCGCCAGGTACTGGTAAGACAATTTTGGCAGAGCAGTTCGCCTTTGCTAACGCGACAAGGGAAGCGCCCGCACTCTATCTGACCACACTCTCGGAACCGCTAGAAAAATTCATCACACACGGCCAGACTTATAACTTCTTTGATGGCGCACGGATTGGGGAGTCAATCTTCTACGAAGATCTGGGCGTGCTGCTGCGCGAGCAAGGGGTAATAAAACTGCCCGAGGTTATCGCTGATCTATTCATCAGCCGTCAGCCGAAGTTTGTTTTCATCGATTCCTTCAAGGCCCTGAACGAACTGCTTCAGTCACCTTTGGATCGGCGCACTGTCATTTACGACATGGCCAGCGTGCTCTCCGCATATGCGTGCACGACTTTCCTTGTAGGCGAGTATGCGGAGCAGATGATGACAGAGTTGCCTGAGTTTGCGATCGCCGATGTCGTACTGCAGATGATGAAGCACTCCACCAACGTGCGCGAACAGCGCTTCCTGCGGGTGGAAAAGCTGCGCGGGTCAAATTCGATTCCGGGCATGCATGCCTTTTCGATCACTAAGGATGGAATTGAGGTTTATCCTCGCCTGTTAACGCCCGCTGAGTCTCCCAGCTATACCGAACGCCGCGAGCGAGTAACCACCGGAATCCCCGGACTCGACGAAATGGTTGCTGAGGGCTTTTGGCGCGGCAGCACAACCCTCATTGCCGGACCTACTGGCGCCGGTAAGACGATCATGGGGCTTCACTTCATAGCTGAAGGCGCGCGGCTGGGAGAGGCGGGCTTGTACGTGGGATTGCAAGAGAATCCAACCCAGCTTGCCAGGACAATGAAAAACTTTGGCTGGGATCTCAACAAACTCTTAAAGGACGGCGCCCTCGAAATGATGTATCGCTCCCCCGTGGAGATGCAACTCGACAGCGTCACATCCGAGCTGTTTAACCGAGTGCGCGAAGGCAAGACCAAACGCGTGGTAATTGATGCTCTGGGCGACCTTGAGCGGGGCAGCATCGACAAACAACGCTTCTCCGATTTCATTTATAGCCTGACCCAATGGTTCGCAGTGGAAAATGTCACGTGTTTAATGATGTATGAGTTAACCGACCTCTTCGAAGTTCACGGCATCAGCGACCAGGAAGTGTCGAATATGAGCGACAATATTTTGCTTCTTCGTTTTACCCCCGACACGGAAATGGCAAGAACGCTTCGTATTATCAAGACGCGGGCCAGCGCCCACGACAACCGGGAGCATCTTCTGGAAATCACCAGCAAGGGCGTTCAGGTCAAAGGCACCCGGAATTGATTGAGGTTTCTGATGGGCAAGCGGGCGTCAGGCAACAAAGAACCTTACAAGCGTTTGGCGGAGATCAATCGCGCAATCACAACCTCGCTTAACTTTGACGAGGTGCTGGATCTCATCGTCGAAAATGCCACTCACCTCGTAGGCGCACGACTCACCGCGCTCCTTCTCGTCGACAAGGACGGTCTCTTACGAATTCAGGCAGCCCGCGGCCTCGATCCCGATTTGGTCAGGACTTTTACGAGCCACGTTGAGGAAGATGTCATAGGGCAACTTAACAAGGCCCTCGCTGTTGCTCCTAACGAGACGCTGTTCTCGGTCCCTGTCATCGCGAAAAATGCCGTCAAGGGCGTAGTAGTCATAACTCGCGAGCACCCCCTCAACGAAGAAGAAGAATGGCAGCTGTCCGCGCTTGCGGATCAGGCGGCAATCGCCCTGCGTAACGCTCGTCTCTACGAGATGGAGCTGGCGGAAGCTACACAGGAAAGAGACAGAACCCTGGAGGCGCTCAGCGAGTCACACGAACAGATCAACCGGATTCTGGGAAGTATTACTGACTTATTCTATTCGCTGGATCATGAGTGGCGCTTCATCGACATCAATCGCCAAACAGAGATCAGGTTCGGGAAAACGCGTCAGGAATTGATTGGCAAGGTGTTTTGGGACTTCTACCCGGCTACTGTGAACTCTCCTTTCTATTCTAATTTCCACAAGGCTGTAGAAGAAAAGGCGCCGGTGCATTTCGAGCTGGAGTCCAAAATCGTGCCGGACACCTGGTTTGAGGCGCATGCCTATCCGGACGATAAGGGACTGACGGTTTATCTGAGAGATATAACGGAACGCAGACAGGCTGAAATAGCAAACCTGATGCTGGCCGCCATAGTCGAATCCTCAGACGATGCAATCATTGGCAAAGACCTCAACGGTGTAATTAAGAGTTGGAACGATGGCGCACAGGAAATTTTTGGCTATAACGCTGCTGAGGCGATTGGCAATCCCATAACAATGCTTATTCCTCGTGACCGGATGGATGAGGAGTCGAAAATTCTGGAACAGATTCGCGCCGGTCAGCGAATCGAGCACTTTCAAACAGTGAGGCGGCGTAAGGATGGTGCTCTAATCAACGTCTCCCTTACGATCTCCCCGATAAAGAGTGAGGACGGTGAAGTTGTCGGCGTTTCCAAGATCGCGCGCGACGTAACGGCGGCCAAACAAGCAGAAGAGCAACTGAAGCGCGCGCTGAAGTTTGATGAAGCCGTGATGCTCGGAATGGGTGAGGGCCTCTATACCGTCGATGGCGAAGGCCTCGTAACCTTCATGAATCCCGCAGCGCAAAAACTTCTTGGCTGGACCCTTGAAGAACTGATCGGACGGAGGATGCACGACGTCACTCATTTCCAGTATCCGGATGGCAGGCCTTTTCCTCGTGAGGAATGCCAGGGACTGACTGTATTGCGGGAAGGCGTTTCACTAACCGACTGCGAAGACTTTTTCATCCGCAAGGACGGCACCTTCTTCCCGGTGATCTACAGCTCCTCGCCACTGCGCGACGGAAACAGAGTCACAGGTCTCGTCGTCGTCTTTCGTGACATTTCCGAACGAAGAGTCGCTGATCAGGCTTTGGCCGAGAAAGCGCGTCTTTTGGATTTGAGTAACGACGCGATTATCGTTCGCGATGTTAATGGTCGCATCGTGTACTGGAACCAGGGCGCTGAAGAAACCTACGGCTGGCTACGTGAAGAAGCGCTGGGAAAGCGTGCCCATGAACTACTGCAAACGGAGTATCCCGAACCGTTGCTGGAAATTTTGGAAAAACTGCATCGTGACAACCGCTGGACCGGTGAACTTGTCCACGTGCGACGGGACGGCATACGGATCACCACGGTCTCGCGCTGGGCACTCGATCGTGATGAACAGGGACGGCCCGCGAATATTTTTGAAACAGATAACGACATCACGGATCGTAAACTCGCGGAGGTTGAACGTGAGGAGCTGCTCAAACGCGAACACGAGGCGCGGCAAAGCGCTGAGGACGCAAACCGCCTCAAGGATGAGTTTCTTGCCACGCTCTCTCATGAGTTGCGAAATCCGCTGAACGTTATTCTTGGTTATGCTGAGGTTCTGTTACGTAGTGATGAGGCAAAACAGTCTCCATTTGTCAGACGCGCTGCTGAAACTTTGAAGCGCAATGCGCTCTCGCAGTCGCAGTTGGTGCGAGATCTGCTGGACCTCTCCAGGCTGCATATGGGCAAGTTGGCACTTAACCGGGAGCCTGTGGCATTGACTACGATCATCAACAATGCCGTCGAGACCGTACGCGCGGAGTCTGCCGCCAAGGAAATTCAAATTGATTTACAAGTACCCGATGAAGTCATGTTCGTGGACGCGGATCCGTTAAGGATGGAACAGATTGTTTGGAACCTGCTGAACAACGCGGTGAAATTTACTCCGTCAGGCGGAACTGTGACGGTGGGCCTTTCACGCAATGGCAAAGACGCGCACGTCGTCGTCAAAGATACCGGCCAGGGAATCGAGCCGGCATTTCTGCCGCATGTTTTTGAAATGTTTCGACAGGCTGATGCAACCATTAGCCGGCGACATGGAGGCATGGGTATCGGCCTGGCGCTGGTACATGAGTTGGTCCAGCTTCACGACGGTTCCGTTTCAGTGTCCTCGGCCGGGGTGGGACAGGGCGCTCAGTTCACAATCACTTTGCCGCTTACTCACGCCGAAAGAGAGCTGCAAACGAGTACCAGCGTAGTAAAGCCCGGTGCCTTAGACCGGATGAAGATCCTTGTCGTTGACGATTCCATTGACACCGTCGATATGCTGCGACACTTATTTGAGATGGATGGGGCCTCAGTTAAGATAGCGGGCAGCGGGGCGGACGCGCTGGAAATCGCCGCTCAGGAAAAGTTTGACGTAATCCTTTCTGACATTTCAATGCCCGGGATGGACGGCTTCGAACTACTGCGCCGCTTGCGACAAATTGCCCATTGTAAAGAGGTGCCAGTGCTGGCGCTCACGGGTTTTGGCAGAGCTGAAGATGTGGAACGAGCGAAAGCAGAGGGTTTTTATTCGCACATCACAAAACCTGTTGATGTCGCTGGCGTGGTCGAAATCCTGCAAGAAATTCCTGCGAAGGCTCGCCCTTAACACACCTCGGAACCTGCTCCACAAGCATTCCAAAGCGCTCGAAACTATTCGGTGCTAACAGGCGCGCCGGATTCTTTCCAGGCCTTCCAACCGCCGGACATCGAGAAGGCGTTCGTGTAACCCATCTGCTGAAGGACGTCTGCCACAAGCGCTGAGCGATAACCACCGCCACAATAGAGGATCAGCTCCGTAGACTTATCGGGCACCTGCTGCTCGATGTCGCGTTCGATAATTCCCTTCCCGAGATGTTCGGCGCCAGTGGCGTGACCAGCCTGCCATTCGTTGTCCTCGCGAACGTCGATTAGTTTTACGTTTGGATCCGCCGACATGCGAGATTGAGTGTCTGCGACCGAGACTTCACGAATCCGGCTCTTGGCGTCGTTAACGAGTTTAAGAAAGCCTTCGGAATGTTTCATCTCTTTTAAGTCTCAAGTCTCAAGTCCCAAGTCTCAAGTCGCCTACCCGACGCTTGAGACTTGAGACCTGAGACTTGGGTCTGATTTCCTGAATTACGGCTGAATGATTATAATGCCTGTCTCTAAGAACGCACACAGACGCCGTGACAGGTGATAAGTGATAGGTGATAAGCAACACCATGTTCACTCATTACCCTCACCTTCACTGCCTTGTTGAGAGGAAATCTACAAATTGTCTACTGAACAGTTTGACGTAACTATCATCGGCAGCGGACCCGGTGGTTATGTGGCGGCCATCCGCGCCGCGCAATTGGGTTTGAAAACCGCTCTGGTGGAGAAGGACAAACGTCTCGGCGGCACTTGTACGCTGCGCGGCTGTATACCCACAAAGCAATTGTTGATGTCGGCCCACGTCTATGAGCAGATGCAGCATGCCGCCGACTTTGGCGTCGAAGCTTCGGGGATTCAGCTCGCCTTTGCAAATGTCCAAAAGCGCAAAGATAAAGTTGTGATGAAGAATTCAAAGGGTATCGAATACCTGATGAAGAAGAACAAGATCACGACCTTCAGCGGCGCCGGAAAACTCGCCCTCCCCGGCAAAGTGGAAGTCACGACTGCCGAGGGAAAAAAAGAAACTATAAATACGAAGAACATCGTTCTGGCTACCGGCTCTGTCGTCCGCCCGATTCCCGGATTTGAAACCGACGGCGTGCACGTTGTGAACAGCGATCACATCCTTGAGCTCAAGGACGTGCCAAAGTCGCTAATCGTCCTCGGCGCCGGTGCGGTTGGCGTTGAGTTCGCTTCCGTCTATTCGCGTTTCGGCGCGGAAACTACCATCGTGGAATTAATGCCTCGTCTTGTACCTCTCGAAGACGAGGAAGTGTCGAAGGAATTGGAGAAGTCGTTCCGCAAGCGCGGCATGAAGTCGCAGGTCGATACCAAACTCGAGAAACTGGAAAAAACTGAGAACGGCGTGGTGGTAACTGGCAAGACTTCCAAGGGTGAAGCCGTCCGACTTGAGGCAGAAATGCTTTTGGTGGCAGTCGGCCGCATGCCGTACACGGAAGGGCTCGGACTGGAAGGAACAAAGATCAAAGTAGAGAAGGGATTCATCCAGATCGATCAATTCCAGCAGACCGCCGAAAAAGGCGTCTATGCAATAGGTGATGTTGTGCCAACTCCGCTGTTGGCGCACCTTGCCTCGAAGGAAGGCATCGTCGCGGTAGAACACATCGCCGGTCACAAAGATGTGCGTCCCATCAACTTGCGGCTCGTTCCAAATTGCACCTACTGTGATCCGGAAGTCGCTTCGGTCGGACTCACTGAGGCAAAAGCGAAGGAGATGGGTTACGACGTGAGGCTGGGCAAATTTCCCTTTTCCGCTTCCGGCAAGGCGCGCATTCTCGGCGAAGAGGAAGGATTCGTGAAGGTCGTCAGCGAAGCGAAATACGACGAGATTCTGGGCGTGCACATCATCGGTCCGCACGCCACCGAACTGATCGCCGAGGCTTGCGTCGCCATGCAACTCGAATCAACCGCCGACGAACTCGGTCGCACGATGCACGCCCACCCAACAGTTTCTGAAGCGATCATGGAAGCGGCCGAAGGGGTGCACGGGCTGACAATACATATTTAAGGACGTAATGGATCAACCGCAACGAAAATCTGATTCGAAAGATCCTCGCCGCCGCCGTCGTCGTCCAGCGCGTTCGGCGCTGCCAGGCAAGGAACCGCGAATCTTTACCAAATACGCGCCCCGAAAGCCGGACGAGGGAAGACCGCTACTATGCACGACGGACACAACGCTCAAGCCGGAGCAACTGCTTGAGCTTTACCGCTATTTAAAACTCACGCGACTGGTTGAAGAACGACTGGTAAATCTTTACCGGCAGACGAAGGTAGTCGGGGGCGTCTTTCGCTCGCTGGGCCAGGAAGCGACTGCAGTGGGCACCGCTTACGCGCTTCAGCCCCACGACTTCATCACACCTCTGATTCGCGATCTGGGCGCCGTCCTCGTCAAAGGGATCCGCCCCCGAGAGATTTTTGCGCAGTACATGGCGAAAGCCTGGGGACCTTCGGGCGGCCGAGATCTGAACATTCATTTCGGCGACATGGGAAAAGGGTTTGTTGGTCCCATTTCGCACCTGGGTGACATGATTCCGGTAATGACCGGCGTGCTGCTCGGCGCGCGAATGTTGAAAAAGCCAATTGTCGCGATTGCTTATATCGGTGATGGCGGCATGAGCACCGGAGCGTTTCACGAAGGTTTGAATTTCGCCGCCGTGCAGCGTTTGCCTTTAATAGTAGTTGCTGAATACAACCACTACGCCTACTCAACGCCGACAGCGTTGCAAACTGCGGTCAAAGACCTCGCTGAGAAAGCAGCCAGCTACGGAATTCCCGGACACATTGTCGATGGTAATGATGTAGTTGCCTGTTACGAGACGACGCGCCGGGCAGCGGAGTTCGCGAGAAGAGGCGGCGGTGCGGTTTTAATAGAAGCCAAGACTTATCGTCGCAAGGGTCACGCTGAACACGACGATCAGCGTTATGTGCCGCCCGCGGAGATTGAATGGTGGGAGAAGCACAACGATCCGCTCGATCGTTTTGAACGCCACCTACTTGAGCATGGCATTGCAGATAAAGCGAAACTGGAAGAGATCACGGCCGATGTGGTGCGCGAGATTGAAGAAGACTGCGCCTGGGCCGAGAGTTCGCCGATGCCGGAACCTGAGCGCGCGGCCTACGGCGTTTTTGATGAACAGGTTGTAGCGCCGGCCTTGCGGCCGCAGCTATTGGAAAGGTGAAAGTTTTTACTGATCTGTCGACATTAACGTTAGGAGTCAGATTCGGGAAATTACTGGGATCGCGGGCGTCTCGCCCGCAATGAGCGCGAAGCGCGAAACTGAATTGATAATGCAATGCCGGAAAATTGAGCGCCTGCGGCGCATTGCGGGCGAGACTAGACACTAAATCAGGGGGGAAAACGATCATGGGAACAGAAGACAACAAATCGGGACAAGCAGCCGGTAAAGCGGTCGACGATCGCGGAACAAGCAAATCCCAGGGACGCGAGTTACTAAAGCAATTGCGCGATACCGGCTTTGAAGGTAGCGACGAAAAGTTTGCCATCGCCCTGGGGCGACCCGTTGAAGAAGTTACCGAAATGCTGGGTGGCGGGACGGTAGACGACGACATCGTCATGAAGGCCCGCGGCATCGCGAAAGAAAGAGCGATTGAGATCGAGTAAAGATTGGTATTTGGCCTAAGAACTTTGTGCTTTGTACTTTGTGCTTTGTTCGCGGCTCCAACTTGAAACTGATCTGGTGACCCCATGGCAATTCTTAACGTAGTTTCAAAAGCGAACAAAGTACAAAGCACAAAGTTCTAAAACCGACAGTTCCAAGACCAAAGGTCAAAGACCCTATACTTAATGTCCACCGCAACTAAAAAAGAGCACAAGTCGGCGCGCCCCGAGCGCGGCGGTGTTGTTACGCTTGTTGAAGCGATCCGCCAGGGCATCTGGGAAGAGATGGAACGCGACCCCTCGGTCTTTGTAATCGGCGAAGATGTCGGCGCTTATGGTGGTGCCTTTAAAGTTACCGACGGATTGATCGATGAGTTTGGCAAAGGACGCGTTGTCGATACCCCGATTTCCGAGGGCGCCATTGTTGGCGCCGCTTGCGGTGCGGCGCTGATGGGACTGAGGCCAGTGGCTGAGTTCCAGTTTATCGATTTCATCTCCGCGGGCTTTGATCTGCTGACAAACTACGCGGCTAAGTCTCGTTACCGTTGGGGCGGCGGGATTGCCGCAGTCTTTCGCGGCCCTTGCGGCTCCGGACTGCGCACCGGGCCCTTTCACTCGCTAAATCCGGAAAGCTTCTTTTTGAACACTGCCGGACTGAAGATGGTCGAGCCCGCAACTGCGTACGACGCGAAGGGTCTGATCAAAGCCGCGATTCGCGATCCCGATCCGGTGCTTTATTTCGAACATAAGAAACTCTATAGGCTGCCGCGACTGCGCGAGGAACTTCCCGCGGACGATTACATTGTTGAGATTGGCAAAGCGCGCACGGTGCGCGAAGGACGCGATCTCACAATCATTACTTTTGGCGCCATGGTGTTGACGGCGCTGGACGCCGCAGAGGAACTCGAGAAAGAAGGGCTGGATGTCGAAATTATCGACCTGCGCACCCTCGCGCCGCTCGATAAGGACGCGATACTCGCGAGCGTGAAGAAGACTAGTAGAGCGCTCGTCTTGCATGAGGCTTCGCGCACCGGCGGCATTGGCGGCGAGATTGCGGCGTTGATTAGCGAAGAAGCTTTTGAGTGGCTAGACGCCCCCGTGCTGCGGTTGGCTTCCATCGACACGCCGGTTCCCTATTCACCGCCCCTCGAAGATTACTACTTACCGCAAATCAAAGACGTCGTTGACGCCGCGCGAAAATTGGCGGCGTATTAGGGAATGCCGGTTTGAAGGGAGCGAAACAAGCAGTTCGCATTCAACGATGACACCAGGACCTGACGGGTATTCAATAACTTTCGTAAGGAGACAACTATGCCGAAATACTTAATCGAGCGCGAGATACCGGGTGCGGGAAATCTTACCCCGGCGGAACTGCAGGGAGTGGCCCAAACATCATGCAACGTTCTGAAGTCGATGGGGCCGCAGATTCAGTGGATCCAGAGTTATGTGACCGGCGACAAAGTCTACTGCGTTTACATTTCGCCGAATGAAGAGATGATTCGCGAACATGCGCAGCAGGGTGGTTTCCCGGCTAATCGTATTTCGGAAATCAAGACGGTTATCGATCCCACAACAGCTGAAGAACAAAGTCGATCGGCTGGAAACTAAAAGCCGATACAAGGATACAAACCACGAACTCAAACTAAGCGACACGAAACCTGTTGGTTTCACGGTCGTGTTATTTCGTGGATCGTTTGTACGCGACTAGCAGCGGTCTGGTTTTGCTCAAAATGGGGAATACACGCCATTTTGTATTGAGTTCACTTTTGTCAGTCGACAAACGAAGTTGGGGTTAGATTTGAAGTCTTAAATTGGAGTAGCTATGGCAACTGAAGTAGTAATGCCGCAGATGGGCGAGTCCATCGCGGAAGGAACCATCACCAGATGGTTAAAGAAGGTCGGCGAGCACGTAGACCGCGATGAGCCGTTGTTTGAGATCTCTACCGACAAAGTTGACGCGGAGATTCCTTCGCCGGCGGCAGGCACGTTGACGGAAGTTCGTTTCAAAGAAGGCGACACGGTAGAAGTCAATACGGTTGTAGCGGTGCTCGATGGCGCCGCGGCCGGCGGCAATGGAGCCGCAGCGCCGGCGACGATTGCTGAACCGAAGACTGAAGCACCACCAAAGTCGGAAGCGAAATCGCCGGAAGTTAATACTACTCCGGCCCCCACTATTTCGGTCGCTGCGCCCACAGCCGCAACGCCATCGGCAACATCCGAAGCGGCGCCGTCAGGTGGCGCGGCCAAACCTTCAGCATCCCCGGCCCCGACACCTTCCAGTCCAACGCCTCAACCTGCCGACTCCGGAGAGGTTGCCGGCAAGAGTGCTAGCACGGCGACCGTCGAGGAACTGCGACGCACTAAGTCGAGTCCCCTCGTGCGTAAGATTGCGAAGGAGCACGGTGTGGATGTTGCCGGGCTTGAGGGAACCGGATTGAGTGGCCGGGTAACCAAGAACGATATTTTGAGTTTCATCGAGTCGGGAGCACCCAGTGCGGCGCTCGCCGCAAAGAGTGGCGCGGCACCCGCACCGGCGCGCGAGCTCCCTGCTCCCCCGCAAGCCAGACCGGCAGAGGGCGATCGTGTCGAGCAGATGAGCGTGATGCGCAAGAAGATCGCGGACCATATGGTGGTGTCGCGTCGCACATCCGCTCACGTCACGACTGTTTACGACATCGACATGACTGCAATTGCAAAACTGCGCGAGCAACATAAGGAGTCCTTCCTCGAGCGGACCGGCACAAAGCTGACGTACATGCCGTTTATCTTTCAGGCTGTGACAGATGGACTGCGAAAGTTTCCCATCTTTAACGCGCAGGTTAGCGGCGATCAGATCATCTTCAAACGCGACATTAACCTCGGCATGGCCGTGGCGCTCGATTGGGGCCTGATCGTTCCGGTGATTAAACGCGCGGATGATCTCTCGATTTCGGGACTGGCCCGGGCAGCAAACGATCTCGCCGATCGCGCTCGCACCAAGCAGCTGAAACCCGATGAGGTCGGTGGCGGTACCTTTACGATCACGAATCCTGGAGTGTTTGGCGGTTTGTTCGGAACGCCCATCATCAATCAACCACAACTGGCAATTCTGGGAGTCGGGAAGATTGAAAAGCGGGCCAAGGTAATCACAACGCCGGAGGGAGACGACTACATTGCTATTCGTTGGATGTCGTATTTTGCGCTTAGCTTCGATCATCGGGTGATCGATGGCGCCGATGCCGAACGTTTTCTCGCTTACGTAAAAGAACAGTTGGAGGCGGGCGAGTTTTCGCTCTAGTGTGATCTCAAAAGTTGTTGACGCGGTGGCAAAACGATGTCGGGTTGCCGCCGCATTTTTGTAACGAATCAAGTAGTTATTGCGATCAAGTGACGATTCGATGAAGAATGAGGCCATCGCTGGTAAACGTCTTGACTTAACGTTCGCTTGCGATTAGAACTGTGGGCCTAACGTTCAATGCGGACAAAAACTGTACAGATAGGTCGTCTGACTTAGACGGCTCCCGGCTCGCAATCGTGGGTCACCCACTTTCGAAGATAAGGAGATTTTTTTCTATGGTAATCCCGAAGTTCAAAATGTTTTCCATCCTGGCGCTTGTAATGGGCCTGTTGCTTTTCACAGCTCCGGTGGCCCTCTCGCAGGACAGCACCACGTCCAGCTCGCGCGCAGTTGCCAGCGGCCAAAAGATGAAACTCAAGGGCGTGGTCACACGCCGCGACTCCGATACGTTCACGGTGCGCGACATTAACGGCGTCGATACAGTAGTGCAGTTGACAGACAGGACGAGTGTCAAAGCGAAGGGCGGCTTTCTTCGCAGCGGCGCAAACTATGCGCAGACACAGATCCTTCGCGGTCTGAACCTGGAAGTTGAAGGTCGAGGCGATGCCTCGGGCCAACTTATTGCCGACAAGGTAAAATTTAACGAATCTGATCTCAGAGTTGCTCGCGCTGTCGAATCGCGCGCGGCGCCGCTCGAAGATCGTGCTACTACAACCGAGACGAAGCTCAGCCAGGTGGAACAGAATGCTCAGCGACTTTCCGGCCAGCTCGATGAGTTGGCTGCGGTAGCCAATACCGCCAAGGGCGGCGCGAAGGCAGCGCAGGAAACTGCGGATTCAGCGGTGGCCGGCGTGAACGCGACCAACGATCGCATCTCGGCACTTGACGACTATGAGCCACAAACCGTCGCGGCCGTAAACTTCCGCACGGGCAGCTCGGTGCTCTCCGCCGACTCAAAGGCGAAGCTCGATGAAGTGGCCACCAAGGCGCTGAATTCAAAGGGCTACGTGCTCGAGATATCCGGGTTTGCCGATGCTACGGGAAGCGTAAATCGCAATCGTGCGCTAAGCCAGCGTCGTGCCGATACGGTTATTCGTTACCTGATCGAGAATCACAACATTCCACTGCGCCGCATCGTGACGCCTTATGGTTACGGCGAAACGAATCCGGTGGCAGAGAATACTTCTCGTGATGGTCGCGCGCAGAACCGGCGGGTCGAAGTGAAGCTGCTGGTTAACAAGGGTCTGATCCAGTCAGCCCCAACAATGAGTAGTGGAACCGGTAATTAGTTTGAACCTAACTGTGATGGGAGATGCAACTTTCATCTCTCATCGCCAGTCATAGTTGCCATGAATCATGCCGTCGGACACGACTAATTGAAGTATCATGCTCTGGCCAGCAACCGGCGGCATGAGGATTGGCAGAATGAACATAGGTTTCGGAAAACATTTACGGCCAGTGCTGCTTTTGGCAGTGCTGGCTATTTTTTTCTATGCCCTCGGCGAGATTAAGCCGGCAGCTGCCCAGAGGTTGAAAGACCTGCCGCCACCTCCGTCGCCACCAAGATTAAAACCTACCCCCACACCCACTCCGGTTCCGCCACCTAAGGACGAAGACGTCGACGTCATTCGCGTCAGCTCGAATCTGGTAATGGTTCCGGTTTCTGTTGTCGATAGCAACAGTCAGCCTGTGCTGGGTTTGCAGGTCACCGATTTTCGAGTCGAGGAGCAAGGTCGCGAGCAACAGCTTACCGATCTTGGCAATCCTGATCAGGTGCCGTTGGACATTGCGATTCTTTTTGATATTTCCAGCAGTGTCAGCCAAAAGGGCTTCTTCCAATTTCAGCAAAAAGCGGCGGCCAGCTTCCTGCGCCAGGTGATGAAACCTACCGATCGAGCGGCAATTTTTACTATCGCAGATCGGCCGATAGTGGTTACGCCCTTAGCGTCGGCGGATAGTGCTGCAGCAAGACTGCAAATGATTCCGGCCGCGACGGCTCCTGTCCCTACCGCGTTTTACGACACCGTAGCAGCGGCGGCGAAGTACCTTGTGGAAAAGTCGGAAGAGCGTCACCGTCGCGTGATTCTGGTGATCTCTGATGGTGACGATAACTTCAGCAATCTTGTCAAAGACCTGACAACGGCTGAAGCTCGCGCTCATCAAAGAGGGGAAGTAACACCCGCAGCTGCGAAGCGAAGTTTGGATTCGCGCCGTGCGCGAGCAGTGCTCGAAGTGCAGAAGGCTGTGCAGCAGGCGGATGCCGCCTTCTACTCGATCAATCCCGGTGGACCCTCAGTAAGACTAAATTCAATCAGCACGCGCGCCCAGGCTGCTATGCAAGCGGTTGCCGACTCCACGGGTGGCAATGCGTTCGTGCCGGACGGAGAAAAGGATCTTGAGCGGGTCTTTAACGAAATAGCGGCGGAGCTCAGAGGGCAGTATCTATTGCAGTACTACTCAAATTCTCAAACGGGTGGGCAGTTTCGCAGTATCAAAGTCACCCTGCCTTCGCGCCCGGAGCCGCGCGTCCGTGCTCGCCAGGGCTATTACCCGAAGGAGAAAGGATGAAGGATGAAAAGGAAGACATGTTATTAAAATTTATGCTTTAGGGCTTTCGAGATCTCTTCAATGCGACTGTGGAGCTGCGGCGAGACTCTTTCATCCTTCATCCTTCATCCTTCATCCTTGCTCTTCTCTAACGCATTTCCAGGAGCACATCAGTAAGGCGATTAACCACGTCGAGCAAACTTCTCCCCGCCCGATCAAACTGATTCGCTGCCGCCTGCTCATCTGCTGAAGCCGCACCTGCCGCCACGCCTGCAAGTCTTGTGTAGTAACGCCGCAATTCGGGAGTCGAGCTAAACTCAGACTCCAACCGGTCAAGACCATCCCGAACACCTTGAATACTCGTTCGCACCGTCAGCTTGTTTCTTTTTGCCTGCTCCAGAATGGCCGGCGATGCTTCATTGCGGCGGACTGCGTCGTCTACGCCTTCGAGGCCCTTGGCCACGCCGCCAAGCAAATAGATAAACCGCGTTAAGGTTTTGATCTGTTCGGCAACCCTACCGGCGCCAGCCCGTCTTTTATCGTCCAGGGATGTAGTCGTGGGTCGAATCGGAGGCTTCGCGCTTCGGGATCGTGATTGTGCGAGTGTGGTTACTGGCAACATGATCATTGCCGCAAGGAAGAGCGTGATGGTTCGTTTCAAGATGCAATTCTCCTATGGTTCAGTTGGATCTGATTGTCTCTGCAGAGTTCCAAGGTATTCTTCGTGCCAACGTCAGTCAAGCCAGTGCTGTAGAGGCGTCCGTCCATGGCCGTGCCGGGAGCCTAAGGTTCTGGAACAATTGCAATTGCGATCAATGTTAGAATGACGCTACCAACCGCTCGATGGTTGCATTCGACTCGCGATGTTGATGGAAAAGGAACTGCAGGTGGCGCGGCTGGGCCGCATGGGATACGAGGCCGCGCTCGCGCTGCAAAAAGAAATCGAGCGCGCGGTCCAGGATCGCTCAGTCCCTGATACCCTCCTGCTGCTCGAACACCCGCACACTCTGACAATCGGACGACGCGGTGACAATGCAGGCATTATATCGCCCGCTGCGACACTGGCTGCGCGAGGTGTGACAGTGTTTGAAACAAATCGAGGCGGCAAAATCACCTATCACGGCCCGGGACAGATGGTGGGGTACCCGATTATCAATCTCAGCACAGATCGAGAGGATGTGCATCGTTTCGTACGAGACCTGGAAGAGGTCCTGATCCGCACGATGGCTGAGTTTGAAATTGAAGCTTTTCGCATCGATGGCCTTACGGGTGTACACACTGCGCGCGGGAAGGTTGCCGCTATCGGAGTGCATATTGCGCGCTGGGTTACGACCCACGGTTTCGCTTTGAACGTGAATACGGATCTCAGTTATTTCGATCTAATCATCGCCTGCGAAGGCGAGCCGGTTACTTCCATGCAGGAGCTGTTGGGCCGCGAGCTTCCGCTCGCCGAGGTGGAAGAGTGCATAATCACTCATTTCGGGGAAGTGTTTCAGAGCAAGCCGCAGGAAGTTAATTATCAGGAGGCTGTAAAAAGATAGATCGGATGTTCCAGCCACCTTGGCGCCTTTTGTCATTCCTAAATTCAGCCAATGCTTACACTCGAATTGATCACAGACGCTGCAGCGCGAATCGGCTCACAGATCCATCGCACGCCGGTCGTAACTTCACGTTCATTTAACAAGGTTTCCGGTAAAGAGGTTTTCTTTAAGTGCGAAAACCTGCAACGCGCCGGCGCCTTCAAAATCCGTGGCGCCACCAACAAAATTCTTTCCCTGACTGACCAGGAAAAACGAAGCGGAGTTGTGGCATTTTCTTCTGGGAATCACGCGCAGGCTGTCGCGGTGGCTGCTCGCGAGGCGGGCGTACGCGCAGTGGTGGCGATGCCGGATGATGCTCCGAAGGCGAAGGTTGCCGCGACATGGGAATATGGCGCGGAGATAGTTTTCTACGATCGTCAAAAGCAGGACCGCGAAGCCGTCGCGTTTGAGCTTGCCGAGCGGGACGGGCTCGTAATGGTTCCCCCCTATGACGACTATTTGGTCATGGCTGGTCAGGGAACCTGCGGGTTGGAATTGCTGGAAGATGTCCCCGATCTGGATTGCGTTTTGGCGCCTTGTAGCGGCGGTGGTCTTTTTGCGGGGGTAAGCGCGGCTGCGAAAGGAATCAACCCTGACATTCGCTGTTTCGCGGTTGAACCCGAAACGGGGGACGACACAAGACAGTCGTTCCATAAGGGAGCGCGTGTTTCGATTCCACCCCCGCCAACGATCGCTGACGGTTTACGCGTGCAATCGCCCGGCGCCTTAACGTTCCCTATTTTGCAGCAGCATGCCGAGGATGTTTTGACAGTCTCGGACACAGAGATCCTCGAGACGATCAAATTCTTACTTTTCCGTATGAAGCTGATGGTGGAGCCATCGGGTGCAGCGGCGGCGGCAGCGGTCATGACTGGCAAACTACCCGTGGGAACAAGACGCGTTGGAGTCATTCTTTCAGGGGGAAATATGGATCCGGAGGCACTCGCTGCGATCCTGGAGGGTGCAGGCGGAAAAGATTATTAGCCGCGGATTCACGCGGAAAACGCGGATTAGAACTTCAGAAAGTTTCATTAGCAAGGAAATTTCTGATCCTAATCAGCGTTCATCCGCAGCTGATTCTTCCTAGCCTTTAGAAAGATTTCTGATCCGGTAAATCCGCGTTATCCGCGGCTGATTTTCCCCCCATTACTGCTTGCCGCGGGCGCGATGTTAGAATGTTTGCCGTAGCAAATCTGACTGGAGTTCACACCTTGGCCCGCGAACTTAACGTAATCAGCAATACGCCCCGACAACGCCAGCCCAAGCCGGATTGGCTGAAGATTCGTCTCGGTGATCCCACGAATCAGAACCACGTTTTGCAACTGATCGAAGGGCTCAATCTGCATACGGTTTGTCAGGAGGCGCGTTGCCCCAACATTTTTGAGTGCTGGTCTGACAGGACGGCAACATTCATGCTGGGCGGCGATATCTGCACCCGTCACTGCGGTTTTTGCGCTGTCGGCAAAGGAGAACCGGGATCGCTTGACGCGGCGGAACCACGCCACGTCGCTGAAGCGGTGCGCCATCTAAATCTCGCGCACACCGTGATCACGTCGGTTAATCGCGATGATTTGCCGGACGGCGGCGCGAGCCATTGGGCCGAAACCATTCGCCAGGTGCGCGCCTTAAATCCCGAGTGCAAAATCGAAGTACTGATACCCGACTTTAACGGGGACGAAGACGCACTCAATGCCGTGCTCGACGCCCGGCCGGATGTGCTCAACCACAACACAGAAACAATCGCGCGACTCTATCGCCGCGTAAGGCCTGACGCTCTTTATCAACAGTCGCTGACGCTGTTACAGCGCGCTGCCGACAGATGTGATCGCGAGGGTCGCGGCATGCTCACCAAGAGCGGGATCATGGTAGGACTGGGCGAAGAGTTCGATGAGGTTGTGGACCTGATGAAGGATTTGCGCGCAGTTTCCTGTGACATCATGACGATCGGACAATACTTGCAGCCCTATGAAAAACGCTTACCTGTCGAACGCTATGTTACTCCGGACGAGTTTGAGCGTTGGCGTGAGATTGGCATGGAACTAGGATTTCATCACGTGCAATCGAGCCCGCTCACCCGTTCGTCGTACCACGCCAGACAACAGGCCGAAGATCGTCCTTCATTAACGCCTGGCGAGTTGATCTCCGAGAACTTTGCTAACTAATCGTCGCGAGCAGTTTCAAAATTTTACTTCGAAGGAGTTCGCGAATTTGAGCCCAGGGTTTCTACCCTGGGTTTTCAATCTCAGCAACCATTAGAACTCTGAAAGAGTTCGCGAGTCATGAAAGCTGTCATTTTTCGTAAACACGGCGGGCCCGAGGTGCTCGAGTATGCCGAGGTTCCTGAGCCCGCGATCAAAGCTGACGAAGTTCTAATTGAGGTAAGGGCCTGCGCTCTGAATCATCTCGATGTTTGGGCGCGCGGCGGCCTACCCGGAATCCAGATCCCCTTACCACACATCCTCGGCAATGACATTGCCGGCGTTGTGCGAGAGGTTGGGGCGTTAGCGACCTGGGTGAGTCCGGGTGATGAAGTGCTGGTGCAGCCCGGTGTTTCATGCGGACATTGTCACGAGTGTCTACGTGGCCGGGATAATTTCTGCCGCGACTATGACATTCTCGGATACCGTCGCGACGGTGGTTATGCTGAGTTAGTGGCTGTGCCCGCGGTGAATGTGATTCCGAAGCCAAAGAGTCTGAGTTGGGAAGAAGCTGCAGCATTACCACTGGTCACTGTCACCGCCTGGCACATGCTCGTAACGCGCGCCGAAGTGCAGCCGGGCGAAGACGTGCTCGTTCATGCAGCCGGCAGCGGTGTTGGTTCGATGGGAATCCAGATAGCGAAACTTCGCGGTGCACGAGTGATCGCCACAGCCGGCGCGGATGACAAACTCGCAAAAGCAAAAGAGCTGGGCGCTGACGAGGTGATCAATTACACCCATGCAGACTGGCCTAAAGAGGTCAAACGCTTAACGGAGCGTCGCGGAGTTGATGTCGTTTTTGAACACACTGGCACGGCAACCTGGGGTGGCTCCATCGCGTCGCTCAAAAACAACGGCAGGTTGGTTACCTGTGGCGCAACGAGTGGCTATGACGCGCAAACTGATATCAGACAGGTTTTCTATCGCCACCTGACAATTCTCGGATCGTTCATGGGTACGAAGGCCGAGTTGCTGGAAGCGATGAAGTTTGTGAAGCGTGGAGCGCTTCGCCCTGTGGTAGATCGGAGTATGCCTTTGGCGGAAGCGAGACGCGCGCATGAGTCAATGGAAGACCGCGCGCAGTTTGGCAAGTTAGTCCTGGTGCCGTAATTTGGCTTCCGCTGACCTGTCAGCGGTTTTCAAAAGAGCGGCAACACGTTGCCGCACTCCAAAACCCTTACTTCCCAGTATAGTCCTCAACCACGAAACGCTTTCTCAGTTCAGGAAGCCCACCCTGCTCAAGGTCGAAATTGGTGCCGCCGATCACGCGTTTCCCTTCGTCCGTGGTTACCCAATCAATAACCTGAGGGGCGCTTTGTCGCAGGAAGTTGGCATCATCCCTGTCAAGCGGCTTGCCATCCTTTCGCGAAAACACCCAAACATAAGTGAACTGTCCATTGCGAATAAACTGCAGGTCGCGCTCGAAAGAACTTTTTGGCAAGGCCGCAGCCGGCGCTGAACTGGGAGCATTGCCCGCGGAGGGCTGGGTCGGGTTTTCCGAACTGCAAGCCGGCAATGTCAGGCCCATTACTGCAAGCGCAATTCCAGCCATAGACGACTTCAGAGTTATTTTAGCCATGTCCTCTTCTTGAATTTCTCCTAGCTTACATCATACCAACGAATCATGGCTCATCGTCCTCCGGCGCTTCTCCAGTCAGACCCTCGATCGCCGGCTCCTCTGGCTCCGGTTCAACCTTCTGGTCGCGAATGTAAAGGATCGTGCAATCCGCATCTTCGTAGATCACCTCAAACCACCCGCTCTCCATCGCTTTGGTATAGAAATCATTATGCCCATTATCGGTAAAAACGTAACGAGCGCCAAAGCGATCCCTGACCAGGGGCCCTGGATCGGCTTCTTCGCCAAGCGTCACACGATCGTAAAGCTTTGATAAGGCCGGATCCTTGTCGAAAAGATATGTCGGATCCAGGCCGGACACGTAGCGATGAGTTGGATCAAAGTAAAAGAGTCGGGGGAAATCGTCCCAGTCCGTATTAAAAATGAGTTCACCGGGTGGGACATTTGCGCGCATCCATCCAGCGCCGGCACGAAAGTAGTCATGTCGTTCACTCGTTCCGATATCGACCATCGTCACGCGCAGGTTGAGAGCAAAAGCGAATCCCAACACGACTGCTATCACCGCGATAATAATCGTTCGCCAAAGCACAGCGCGCTCGTCTTCCTGAGAGGAGATGGCAAGTTCATCGCGATCCAGAAAGGGTTGCAACTCATCCATCACGTCCGTCGGCAGATTGGTAAACGCGGAACGAGCCCCAGCAATCCAGGGCTGCAGAGAGAAAGCCGCGAACATGACGGCGAATGGAGGCCAGTATTCCGCAATTCGCTTCCAACGCGCCGTCATGATCATCAATGCTGTAGCAAACAACAGGAAGAAGAGTGGATGGTGCGCGCGTTTTCGATCCCCGGGATCGAAGGCCAGGTAACCAATCAACATCGCAACGCAAGCAACTACGGAGTTCCCAATGAACTCCCAGGAATTGTAGGGGTACCACTCCTGGCCGACTTTGGTCGAAAAGTCACTTGGCGTCAGCTTGATGCGCAGGTGCTCGCAGAAGAGTTGCAGGTTGTGTGGGAAATACGGATTGATGACAAATCCTGCCGCGGTTCCCAGCAGCACCCACACCAGCGGCCGCCATTCAAACCGGCGCTCCGTCCACGCGATCACAATTACCCAGAAACAGGCGGCAAGAATCAGCAACACCACCATGTCGTAAGTCAGCGCAAACACGAACGCGAGCGGAACCAGGGGCCAATACTTCTTCTTGAACAACAAAAAGATGCCGGCGACCAGGTAAATAATAGCCAGAGGTGGGGCCTTCGCCATGTTGATTCGGAAAAGAAAAGGCGCGGAGCAGGCGAGCAACGCCAGCAGCCAGATAAAAGCATAACGAATGCGAAATTTTAGCAGCAGCCAATAACAAGCGAGCACGGCAAGGCTGGCAAAGATAATAGAAGCCACCTTTGCACCCAGACGCAGATCGGCAAACGTAAAGGGAATCTGGAAGATGTGAAAGAGTAGATGATGATCTACGTAATCGCGCGAGTTGAGAGTTGTGAGCGGCAGCCAGGAAAAAAGCGGGGGAAAGTTGCCGTGGCGCAGGCCCTCCCAAAGCAAGCGGCTCCATTTGATGTGATAGTAACCATCGAAGTCGCCGCAGCAAATTGCCTGTGTTGAAAACTGCAGTCGCCAGAATACGACACCAATAACGATCGCACCGGCGACGAATTGGAGGACGCGAATTGCCTTTTCGGATTTGACAATAGTGGGAAGGGCCAGGGAAGTCTTCATCAAACATCAACTGTGCTCTCTCGACAAGCGCAGCCCGGTTTCACAGTTGTTCGATAAGATCGAGAAGCTCCCTTGGTTCGACAGGTTTGGTGAGGTGGGCGTCAAAGCCGGCATCAAGCGATCGCTGGGGGTCGTCGAATTTCGAGTAGCCGGTTAGCGCGAGCATTGGTACGGTCTCATAACCGGGTATCCCGCGAACGGCCCGCGCCAGTTCATACCCACTCATTTGCGGCATGCCGATGTCGGAAATGATCACATCAAACTGGTTTTGACTTGCCGATGTAATTGCCGCGGCGGCCGAGCCCGCCGTTATCACATCGTAACCCGCATGCGTGAGGAGCACCGAGAGCATTTCAGTCACGTCTGCAACATCATCAACAACCAGAGCGCGGCGTCTCTTTTCAACGTCCGGCTGCGATCGATCTTTAAAGAGTGGCTGACGAACAGAATCGGTAGTCCGGGCCGGTAAGAATTCGATCATGAGCGCTGGGTCAATTAAGGAAGCAACAACTGAAGGAAGATAATTAGCCTGCATTGTCCAAACTTTTCCCCTGCTTGTGGGTGTGTCTCTCTAAGGCTTTAAACAATTTAGCCGAAATCGTTGATCGATGTCTATAGTTTTCAGGGCGCTATGCGCAATGAGTATTTCAACAAGGCCATTTCGCGGAATGCTTGCGAGAGTTGCGAAGCCTTGTCCCCTCTAAAGCTATTCTCCACTCCGTGACACGTTGAAGACGATTTGGTAGCTTGAATTGAACATGTATCCAGCCGGCAATCTTCTTATTCCCGTGGCGCACGGACGTCTCGAAGCCATCATCAAGGAGACGCAGGATGAGCGTGCGCGCGGTGTGGCCCTCGTGCTTCATCCGCATCCGCTGGGAGGCGGCACTATGCATAACAAGGTAGTCTTTCGTGCAGCCAGCGCTTTGAACGATGCTGGTCTCACAACCCTGCGCATAAACTTTCGCGGCGTGGGACAAAGTTCGGGAGAACACGATGAAGGACGCGGTGAACTGGAAGATGTGCGAGACGGGCTAACTTACCTGGTGACGAACTATCCCGGGTTGCCGATTACTCTTTGCGGATTTTCTTTCGGCTCGCGCGTCGGATTGGAAGTGGGAATTGCCGACGCGCACGTTGTCAATCTGATCAGCATCGGCACACCGGTTAACAAGTACAACTTCAGTTTCCTCTTAGCTTGTCGCAAACCAATACTCTTCGTGCACGGGGATCAGGATGAGTTTGGAAACGTGGATGAGCTCGAACACCTGGTTAGCCAGTTGAGAAAAAATTCTGCTGTCGAACTCAGGATAATCTCAGGGGCCGGGCACTTTTTTGCCGGTCACCTGGATGAACTGAAACAAGTGATTACAGAATGGGTAGAGAAGCAGTTTGTTTCCCGCGCCGGCTAGGACCTCACTCCTTCTTGTCGAGCGTACTTATCGAAATGAATTGCTTTGCCGGTGGTCTTTTGTCACGCATTTTCAACCGGACGAAAGTGAGGGCCACGGCCAGACCCACAGCCAGCACGAAGCCTCCCAGGAGTAGATTGCCAAGATCGTTGAATTCGGAAATACCGCCTTCAGGGTTAGAAAGAACTGCTACGGCCATAAGACCGGGTAGCGCCAGGATTGCCATAATTTTCAACCTTAACTTGTACCAATCAGGTTAACGCCGCCAGCAACTCACTCGCCGCTATTTTAGACACCGAAGTCCCGGTTCCGTTCCCCAAACAGCGAACGACCAGCTTCACGCGAGGACTGGGGCAGCGAGTCAGCATTTAGAATTCCGGTAACTATTAGCTGGGACTTGATCCGCGTTTTCCGCGTTAATTCGCGGCAGCATTCTTGCTGTTAGCTGTTACGATAGCGCCATGAATTCCTTTAGAGATCCGGCGATCCGCATAACGCTTCTACCACGCGACACAAACTCGGCTGGTACAATTTTCGGCGGCGTTATTCTGAGTTATATCGATATGGCAGGCGCCATCGAAGCGCACCGGCGCACGAAAATGGATCGGTTTGTAACAGTGGCGATGCGCGAAGTCATTTTCCACAAGCCGGTATTCGTCGGGGATCTGATCAGTCTTTATAGTGAGACCGTGCGGATTGGGACTACGTCGATTACGGTTCGCGTAATTGTGGAGGCGGAACGAGTGGGCTCAAGCAGCGAGCGGGTGCGCGTAACCGAAGCGGAAGTAGTTTATGTAGCGGTTGATGCGAACCGCCAAAAGACCAAAATTACCACGCACTAGGTACTAGTAATTTGGTCAAACCTCGGTCCCACTCAATGTCAGAACCGGGAGCGGTAGCGACCGGGTCCATTCGCCGACTTTCAACGAACAACAAACCCAGTCCTGAAACTTTGAATTTCCCACTACAAACCCGTCCGCTACCCCTCCCGGTTCTGATATGAGTGGTAACAATCCCTCGACCCAAACTCATCAGTATCCTAGTTCAGCAAGGCTTGCAGGCGACGGAGTGCGGTTGTTGCTTCAGCGAAGCCGGGTTGTTGTTCGAGCGCGAGGCTATAGTGTTTGACAGCATCCAAATACCTGCGGCGCCTTTCATAAACCCGAGCGAGATTGAAGTGAGGGAACACATAAGACTCATAGCGCGGCGCCAACAAAGCCCGTCTGAACCACCGCACGCAGCCGTAGGAATCACCTTTCGCCAGTAGGTAACTCCCGATGTCGTTATAGGGGTTGCCAAACGTCTCATCGACCCGAATAGCTTCCAGGCATTCGGCAATAGCCTCATCGTATCGATTCTGAAAACTATAGACCCACCCCAGAAACGTATGGGCTTCGGCGGTGGGATACGTTTCGATCGAACGCCGGTAGAGTTCAATCGCGGTTTCAAAGTCTTGCTCTAATTGAGCCGAGTAGGCCTCCTGGAACAATTGCCTGGCTTCGTACTTCGCCGCCGACGCGCCGTCATCATAAGTTTGGTCAACAATCATTTTCTTATTCCGGGCATTCTGCGTTTTCACTTCGCAGACTATCCAGCCGTTTGATACGTCCCTCTACTTTTGGCGAAATCGTCTTTGCGGTCAGCGCCCGGCGCAGAACATCGAAATCACTCATTCCCTGGTCGGGTGTGATTAAAACTCGCTCCTCTTGCAATGCCGCATAACCATCGCCGCCTTCTGCCAGAAAGTTCGTCGTCGCCAAAGTGTATTTCTTATTCTCGTCGAGCGGAAGGCGATTTACAGTTACATCTATTACGCGCGCGCCGGCAGGACGGCTGGCGTCAAATGTGAAACGAATGCCCGACACCTGCGGAAACCGTCCGGGCTCCGCATCTTCAGCGCTGCGCGCGACGCCGTGCTCCAGCACCGCTCGTAACCTGGCTCCTGTCATTTCCAGTTTTACTACCTTGTTCTTGAAAGGCAGAATCGAAAGCAAGTCTCTCGTCGTAAGCCTGCCGGGACTAATGATCGTGTCCGCGCGGATCGAACCGCCATTGATCACTGCAACATCGGCGCGGGTGGCGTTGCGAAAAGCATCGGTAATCAGGTTGCCCACATTCGTTTCCCGAGTGCGGCTCTCGGCGCTGCGAGCGTCTAAAGCAACGGTTCCCCGCCCGACGGGCTGCGACAACTCCTTCAACAGACCAGAATACTTCCGATAGACCGGAGCAAAATCCGGATCCTCAGGCGTTTCACTGTTAACAGGAATCACCTTCCAATCGATGCTTTCCAATTTGCCGCTCGACCTCGAGATATTCAAATCGATTCTTCCCAACTCACGAGCATCCGCTGTCATCTTGAAAATCGCAGCGCCGCCCGCCGCAGATTCCAACAATGTGTGTTCGTGGCCACCAATAATTACGTCTACATCCGAACAACGGGCGACCTCCTTGTCTTCGCGCATTGAGAGATGAGTTAAGGCCACCACCACCTTAGCCCCCCGCTCGTGCAGATCTGATATCACCTTTTTCGCGGTGTCGCAGGGATCAAGAAACTCCACATCCGGTCCCGGCCGCGAAGTGGTCTTCGTTTCCGGCAATACCAGGCCGAAAATCCCGATCTTCACTCCAGAAAATTCCCGGATTACGAAAGGCGGTACGCCCCCAAACGGTTTGCCAGTCTTCTTGTCGATCACGTTTGCCGCCAACCAGGTAAACCGTGATTCCTTGATGCGCTCGAGTAATACGTCAGGCCCGAAATCAAACTCATGGTTGCCGAAGGTCGCATAATCGAGACCGGCAACATTCCACGCCTCGATCATCTGCGCGCCTTTGTAGGTAATCGATTCCACGGAGGGCGAGATTGTGTCGCCGGAAAAGAGAAAAAGGGTGTTTGGCGAATCCTTTTGAATTTGTTTCTTCAACGTTAAGACGCGCCCGATACCGCCACGAGTGCCACGATCGACCGGGGCGAACTGGTATACGTCATTTACCTGAAGCAGCGTGATTCGTGTCGCACACTCTTCTTTTTTCTGCGAGAAGGCACTCAGGATGCAGAGCAATCCCAACGATACCGTCCACAGCGCGCGGCGGCAGATTCCTTTAACTGATGCCATCATTCTTTCCTCGCTGATGAGTTCAGATCTCCCAAAGCAGGTTCCGGACGAAACTCCAACCTCGTCTGACAGGAGAAGACGCTGATTGGAATAGACGGTTATGTTGTCATTGTGAGCGTGAATTATACTCGCTAGGTAAAACTGACGAAGATGTTGCGGCAAGAACTGAGTTTGGTTTATGGGTTTTGGAGAGACTGCATTTGTTACCGGATTTCCCGGCTTCATCGCTGGTCGCCTGGTTAGAAGGTTGGCAAAGGAAGGTGGACGATTCCTGCTCCTCGTTCAGCCTGCTCTTGCGCGCCGGGCGCGAGAAGAACTGGAGCAGCTTGCCCGTTCTGAAGGCAGATCTCTCGGAGACTTTCGCATTCTCGAAGGCGACATCAGCCGGAATGACCTCGGTCTTACTGAGCGCGATTTGGAAATGGCCCGGGCCGAGTCTACGCTGATCTTTCATCTGGCGGCAGCCTACGATCTGGCGGTGCCGCGCAAGTTGGCCATGAGCGTGAATGTTACGGGCACGCGTTACGTAAACGAGCTTGCTCGGTCTTTTCCAAACTTGCGTCACTATCACTACGTGTCAACATGTTATGTTGCCGGAAAGCGTCGCGGCCGAATTCTCGAAAACGAATTAGAACACGATGCCGGCTTTCGCAATCACTACGAAGAGACCAAGTATCTTGCCGAAATTGAAGTCGACTCCCTGAAGGCCAGCCTGCCGGTGACCATTCATCGTCCCTCCGTCGTCTGCGGCGATTCCCGAACGGGTGAAACCGCGAAATTTGACGGCATCTATTACCTGATTCGCTATCTGCTGAAGTGGCCCCACTTCCTTTCATTCTTCAACATCGGCAACCGCGAGGTGAGTTTGAACCTGGTACCGGTTGACTTTGTCGTTGAAGCTCTGGCAGCGCTCGCACAGGACACGCGCGCCATTGGTAAGACGTTGCAGCTGGCGGATCCCGCTCCGCTTTCTACGTTCGAACTCTTCAATGCCATCGCCCGCGAACTTACCGGCAGCGGTTCTCGCATAACCTGCCCCGCCCCATTGGTTCAGTTCTCACTTATGCTGCCGTTATCTCCGCCACTGACAGGCCTTCCTCATTCCGCCGTTCCCTACTTCTTCCTGAACCAGACTTATGACAGTGATGAGTCGAGTGAGCTGCTTGCGTCCCACGGGATAAGTTGTCCTCAATTCCCCAGCTACGTCCATAGCATCGTCGACTACGCCGCCCATAACCGTCTGCCTTCACCCTCCTGAAATGCCGTTGACGCTGCGATGAGCCTGATTCATCGCGCCCCCTGCCGGATATCTAGCCGGTTTCCAACGCTCTTTCACCCAAAACTGCCGCAGAGTTTGACAACTGTTTGTCTTAGAATTAGTATAACTCTACTTCATGGCTCAAATTTCAGAAACAAAAGGGGAGGCGAAGCGCCTGACGCCGCAGCGGGAGGCGGTATTGCGGGCGGTGCGCGAGCGTGAGGATCACCCAACCGCCAGCGACGTTTTTGAAGGCGCTCGAAGACACCTTCCGGCCATCAGCTACGCCACCGTTTACAACTCGCTTCGTTACTTACGCCAGGCGGGATTGGTGCGTGAGATTAGCTTTGGTGACGGCGCCAGCCGTTACGATGGAATTACGGAGCGTCACGATCACGCCATTTGTACCGACTGCGGAAAGTTGGTGGATTTCGATCTGAGGGAAGCAGCCGAACTGATGAGCGAAGCTGCGCGTAGGTCTCGCTTTCAGCCCGAATCAGTTCATCTGACCCTTAGAGGCGTCTGCCCGGATTGCCTTGAAGCCAAACAGGAGAATACTTAACGACAAGCTGTCGTTTCGTGAGAGGCGACAGCCAGGAATAATCTTTAATCAAAACCAATGGAGGATGCATGACAGCAACAGCAGTAGCAATTGAGAAGGCGATGGTGGGCCAGCCGGCGCCGGATTTCGATATGGCCTCGACGAAAAACCTGGAGAAGTTGAACGAGAACGTTAAGCTGGCCGATTACAAAGGCCGATGGCTCGTACTCCTTTTCTATCCGCTCGACTTTACGTTTGTCTGTCCTACGGAACTGACTGCGTTCAGCGATCGCTACGACGACTTTCAGGGGATTGGCTCCGACATCATTGGTGTTTCAACCGATTCTGCTTTCTCGCATCGCGCGTGGATCAATACGCCTCGCGATAAGGGCGGAGTCGAAGGTCTCAAGTACCCGTTGGCTGCAGATGCCACGAAAGAGGTGGCGCGCGACTACGGTGTCTTGATTGAGAACCGCGGCATCGCCTTGCGTGGTCTTTTTGTAATCGATCCGGAGGGGATTCTGCGCTACAAGGTTGTGCACGATCTGAACATCGGCCGCTCAGCCGAAGAAACCCTCCGCGTGATCCAGGCACTGCAAACGGGTGGACTCTGCCAGGCCGAATGGAAACCTGGCCAGAAGACACTCAACGCTTAAAAGCGGTGACGGGTGATGGGTGATAGGTAAGCAGCAGAATTGGTTATTGCTGCTCCTATTCCTTGTCACCTGTTACTTGTCACTTTTCCTATTACGGAGTTCATTATGCCAATGAGAATCGGGACCGAGATGCCCCGACTAAATGGGGCTACGGAGTGGCTTGGCACAACCCAGGCAAACGCCGAAGAAGAATCCAGAGGTAAACCCACCTTCGTTCATTTTTGGTCAGTCAGCTGTGGGATCTGCAAAGAGAATCTGCCGCGGATAGCTGAGTGGCGGGACGAACATCGCGAGCGGGGATTACGAGTGATCGCAGTGCACATGCCGCGCTACGAAGCGGACACTGATGTGGAAGCGGTGCGGGACGCAGTTGCCGCTTATAAGATTATTGAACCCTGCGCGGTAGATAATGAGCACAAACTACGCGATGCGTTTCAAAACGATCAGGGTTACGTTCCCGCCTATTACCTTTTCGATGCTGAGGGAAAACTTCGGAGTTTTGCTGCCGGTGAACGAGGTCTGGATCTTTTGAAAGCAACCCTCGAGCGCATTCTGCGTCCCATGAATGCAACCGCAGTGGTGCCGCAGACGGTCGCCTCAGCTTCCTAGGACACTAGCAAGACTTCTCGCCAGTGTTGCCAGGAGGTAAATGCTAATCAGCGCGGCGCCCGCGGCGAGTGCCACGAGCAAGATCATAATAAAACCGACAAATAGCCAGTCGCTGATCCTTCCCTGACGCGCCTCATTCGCAGAGACTGTTGCCCGCTCGCGCAGGAGGGCAACGTTCTTTTGATTGGACTTCCACCACGCATCAAAGACATCTCCAACCAACGGCAGAGATCCCAGCGCGTAATCAATTCCGAGATTCAGTCCCATGCGCAGGAGCGTTACTTTGGGAACGCGATACCGGACAGCTGAGCCGAGGACGTAAAGAGAGGCAACTGTTGTTGCTGTGTCACCGACGCCGGGAATCAGTCCTACTAAAGCGTCAAGCCCCACGCGCCAACCCAGGCCGGGAATGCGAAAAAGATCGTCCAGCAGCCAACTCAGGCGATCAAGGCTCTCTTCAATTTCGACCGGGCGATTGAGTTTCCCCGATTGCGTCTTTGCCAGTCTGACTTCTTCTTCTTTGTAAGCTCTCATAGTATTACCAGTCTTTAGTCCCCTTGCCCGAGTTTGAAAAACTTCGGCCGCGGATAAACGCTGTGCCAAATCGTCCTGGTTGGTCGAATCTGTATTTATTCGCCAATTTGCCCCAGAAACTCCTTAGCGTATCCGGGTCATTTGCTGCCAGAAAAACTTGCCCAGCCGCGCAAAGGCGGTCAGCGCCGTACGGTCCCCTTTCTTCTGCTGGTTTGTCTTCGCGGGAATTCCCAGCGAAGTCGCCAGTTCCTGATCGGGCCTGGCAATGTCTTCATCGCCTCGCTTGCTTTCCAGCCAGCGATTGAAGGTACGTGCAACTGTTCTTCTTTGTTCGATGGGGCTCTCCGCAATCACAGCTCCCCGGAGATCCTCCAGCTGCGCAATCTCAAACAGATTTGCACGGTAGTAGCCCTTCAAGGCAGCAAAGAACTTCTCATCGCCCAGCAGACGCTGCAACACAACAAACATCATCGCGCCCTTGGTCGCAACGATCGCTGTGTACTGAAAAGAATTGCGATAGTCGCGCGCGGCTCGATTTGCGACCATGTCTTCGCCGCCAAAAGTTCGATAGAGCCGGTAAACTCCGAGGAGTTGATCCTCGAGCACCATTGCGGCCTGTTGCTCACCGCGAACTTCCTTGTAATAAAGGAGAGCTGACCAGCCAGCCAGGGCTTCATCAAGCACCGGTTCGCGCGCCGGGTCATTTCCAACCGCCACCCCCCACCATTGATGAGCCAGCAAGTGAGCTACGGTCCATTCCAAACTCTGTTCCACGGCAGGTCGCTGTTCGCGAATGATCTCCGGCAGATTACGCATCGCTGGAGAATCGAAGTCCACATAAAAGGCGCTCGCAATTACAGTCAGGCCGGAGAATTCCGTGCTGCCCAGTCCGGCAACAAGTGGCGCTTCGGCGATGTTGATGGTCTGATACGGAAGCGGACCAAAGCGGGAGGTGAAAACGCGTAAAGCATTCGCGCCAACGGTCAAGACGTGTCTGCCGACTCGCTCGTGTTCCGCCAAAAATACGGATCGCAATGTGGTTTGACCAACAACGGTTTCTTCGGAACGCAAACCACGGCCAGCGACAATCGCGAAATCTCGTAACGCAGCACCGGCAAAAGCCTTCGTATTTTTGCTTTGGTCTTTGTTTTCGCGTTCAATTCCTGAGGCATAAACCGTAACGCCCGGCGCCGTCGTGATAGTGACTTCATAGTCCGCTGACTCATTGAAAACCATGTCACCAACGCTTGGTTCGAGGCGGCGTCGCCATTCGTCGCCGTCGTGCACTGCCAACACCGGATAGGCTGTGCCCAGCAAGATGACGCCACGGCAACGAAAGTTCACATCACGCGCTCGTCTTGTCTCGCGCTCATCTCTCAGTGCGGAGCTGACCTGTTTGATGACGTGAGTAGTGATGCCGGATTCTTCAGGATCAATTTCCGGAACGCTGCCTTTAAAGTCCAGAACCACCTCAATGGATTCGCCTGGGGCCACCGGCTCGCGAAGATTAATTCGCATCGTAGCGCGCTGATCTTCAAAAGTAACAGCCAGCGGCGCGTCATTTGCGCCCGAGCGAACGTTCGTGACTTCCAGACGCGGCTCATCAGCCTCTGCTGCAATTGGCCTGGTGGAGGTGGGCGCAAGGGCAGTCGGTTGACCTTCGGAGCGCGTGTTGGAGTAAAGATGAAAATACAGCGCCGAGGTTGAGCGCTCACCACGATTGATCCAGCGCACTCGCTCTGAACCAACGTAAGAGCGCGCATCGAAGTCGAGCGTTAATGTGATCTCGTAGCGACTGCGCTCGGGCACCGGAGCTTGACGCGGTCGCGCTCGTGTCGCAACGGCAAGCGACGGGAACGCCATCGTGATGCAAAGGCAAAAGACCTTCATGCAAAGGGTACGATCCACGACATTGCTCGAAACGACACGAAGAAGATGTCGTGTTAGCTGGCATGATTTCGTGGATCGCTGTTTGGTCACAAATGTTGCTCTGGACTTGGCTACAAAAAGCTACCGGCGCCGGCTCGGGCCCCGGCTGGTGCTTTCTCTTACCGTGATTGAACGAATCAGATCGCCCCTGGCGATGTTATCAACGACGTCCATGCCGGCTATAACTTTACCAAACACGGTGTAGCCGCCATCGAGGTGCGGCTGCGGTGCATGCGTAACAAACCATTGGGAACCGCCCGTATCTTTGCCTGACAAAGCCATGCCCACTGCCCCGCGGTCGTATGGCACTTCGTTTATCTCGCAACGGATCTGGTAACCCGGCCCGCCGTTGCCGTCCCCTCGCGGGTCGCCGCCCTGCACCACGAAGTTTGGTACTACACGATGAAAGACGATGCCAGTGAAGTAGCGGCGCTTTGCCAGTTGCACGAAATTATCAACGTTCAGCGGGGCTTCATCGGGAAGGAATTCGATCGTAAATGAACCTTTGCTCGTAGAGACTACTGCCAGCACACGCTTGCCTATTCGAGAAATGGCGCGTGCGTAGTCGGCCGGCGTGTTTCGCGTTCGCACAGGACCGAGCCGCGCAGTGAAGTCTCCGCCGCCAGTTGCCTTTAACGACTCAACCGCCTTGCGACGAGTTAAATAATCCGAGGACGCAAGCGCGGCCTTTATCGCCTCATTCGCGTTTCGGTTCTTTTGTTTGGCCAGAGCATCGATAATCGCCAGGGCCGCGTCGTTTGAGTCTTTATGTCTCATCGCCACTTTCAGAGCCGACTCCAGTGCCTGGATATTTGTGGCATCGAGAGGAAGTTCACCTAACAATTCGGCTGCAGTTGTGCGGACAACAACATCGGACTCCTTAAGGTGCTGGCGAAAAACTTCATCAAGATCCTTTGGCTTGAAGGCCGCATACGCGCGCAGCACATCAGGAATCGCATACTCAGAATGAACGGCAACCAAAGTGTTGATCTTTATTCCTGAGTTACTATAGTCAAGCATTGCTCGCAACAGATTCTGAGCCTGCGCTGCGAGCGAAGCTCTGTCTTTTGTAGAATCCGGAAGAGCAGCAATCTCACCCAAACCTTGCGCGAGGCTGGAAGCCGCTTTCCAATCAAGCAAGATAGTTTCCTGGACCTTCCTCTGCCCAGCCGCTCCCGTGCCCAGTTCTCGCAGATAAGAATTAGGGTCGACGCGAACCTGGGCGATGTCCAACTCTGGAGCGTGTCCAAGACGGAAGCGAGTTTGTTTTAGCCAGTTTAGTGCTTCCTCGTTCTCAGCACCCGCGAGCAGTCTTCCAATTGTGGTAGCAATCTCTAGAAGTTCAGCATCGCCGGATGAGCCCTTTCCTTGCCGCTGCGGTACAGATTTAACCTTACCCTTCATTAGTGGTTCGGCAGCGCGAGCATCTTTGAGAGCCGCCAGAGATCTAATGGCACTCACACGAACGCGTGAATCCGGATCCTTCAGCGCACGATCGAGTAAGCCATCGAACGCAGCTTTGTCTTCAGTCGCCCCCAGCACTCTCGCCGCGTTCGCCCGAACACTTGCATCAGGATCGCTCGTCAACAGTTTGCGCAGCTCTTCGTTGCCATCTTTCGCGCGCAAACGCGCGAGTGAGTTTCCCGCGTCGGAGCGAACACGCGGATCGGAGTAAGAGAGAAACTCGGCAATGACTTTGCCGGCACCCTCCGGACGCGCACGAAGTGTGGCGGTTAATGCAAGTAAAATTACTTCATTGTCCGGGCGTGAACGCCGTTGAGCTTCAAAGCTGAGCACTCCCAAAATCGTTTTGCCAAGTTGCTTTTTTTGTTCTTCATTGGCGGGTGGAAGGGCAGCCGCGATCTTACCCAAAGCTTCGACGATTCGTCCGCGTAACATTGACCCGTCCTGTTTTGACAGTTGTGCAGTCAATGCCTCAGTAGCACTTGCGGATTCGATTTCGCCGAGGGCAAATGCGGCCATCGCTCGCACGTTGTCGTCTTTGTCCCCTTGCAACAAGGAAGTTAGCGCCGACACCGCGAGCTCATCTCCAATCCGACCCGCCGCCCGAGCTGCTCGCTTACGAATGGCGGGATCTCTATCTCCCAGCAGTTCAATCAGGTCGTTATTCCAACTCCGCTCGTCCTCGGCGCGGACAATGCGCATTAACACGTTTGAGGAAACGCTGGCTGATGTGCCCCCGCGTCCTGCGGCTGCTGCAGGCTTCTGAGCCACGACTGGTGAGAGGTATGTGAAGGCAACTAACGCTACGCAGATAGCCCTTCCACAACCAAAAATGGATAAGGTTGAGAAGGATATCAAAGTTCTCGTCATTCGAAGGTCAGCTTTGAGCCCAAGCTTTAGCCCGGAAAGATTCTTTTTGGAGCGCTCTAAGGGGGAGTTGCAATCTATGTATCGACGACTCGGAGGGCTCGTGTCAAGCGGCTTTCAGTCCCAAAAACCAAAAGCGCCCAACTCCATCGAGTCAGGCGCCGTTGTTACTGAATTACTAGTTCTGCTTAGTTGGCCATCTTTGAAGCCGGAGAGACTTCCGCAGGCTTCGCCGCCAGACCGGAAATATCGCTCGGCTTGGAGGCGGTGACGCCCGTCGTGGCCGCGCCCGCAGTGACGGCAGCGGGCTTGATGCCGGTCGTGTCGAGGGGCCTCGCTTCCGGCGCCTTCTCTTCCCGCGCTTTTTCACCGACAGCAGCGCTCATCTTGGCCATCTTGCAATTGCCTTCGAAGACAGCGCCCTGTTCAATCACCAGCGAGGGTGTTTGAATGTTTCCATTTACTTTGGCGGCACGGCCGAGTTCGAGACGTTGCGAAGCGATGATGTCGCCGTTGACTGCGCCGTGAATGACTGCTACCGCGACCTCGATATTGGCATCGACCTTACCGTTCGCACCAACAATCAGGGTTCCACTTCCCGAGCTGATCTTGCCGGAAAGATGTCCATCAACTCGCAGCATAGCTTTAAACGTAGCCTCGCCGGTGAGCTCGGTGCCGCCACCGACAAAACCGCTCAGCGTGCCTTCTTTGATTTCGCGGGCAAGCGTCTCACTCTCCGTCATTGCTTTGGCGGGCACGGGTGCGAAATCCGCGGCTGACTTGTTTTCCGTACCTGTGGCCGGGGAATAGGTCCGGGGAGTGGAGTAAGCAGAAGTGTCCTGCTTCTCGTTAGCACGTTCGTTTTCATCCTGATCCTTGGGGTTTTTTCCAATCCTGAGCATCATTAACCTCCGTAATATGGGGCCGCGGTAAGTTTAGTCACAGGTTCCAATCGGGTCGGTAAGAGCAACAAAACAACGCGCTTGCCTTTCTGTAGTTGATTGTTCGCTAGCTGGATGGCTAGCCCGAGTGGTCGACCGCCCGGAAGCGGAAACACATATTAGACAAACTGCAACGCCGGTGTCTACCCCTGTAATGAAAATGTAATCCCCATAAGTATAAAAACAGCGAAATTTCCAAGCCGCTCATTCATTGATCCTAATGCGACACTGCCGCTTTGAAGTGAGCTGACTTGTCAGCGCTTTTGACCAAATGGCAACGGCGACGAGTAGCCGCAATTCAAAGGGGTGCGTTTGTCAGCACTGACTGGACATGGCATCCTCTAGACTCAGAAAACGGAGTCGTTGACGAAGATGGCCGCTGAAAACCGCACCAAAACGAAACTTCTGCGCCACATGGGCGAGGCGATTGACCAGTTCGGAATGATCCAGAACGGCGACCGCCTAATGGTTTGTCTTTCCGGGGGCAAGGACAGCTATACGTTGCTCGATTTGCTGCTCGATGTGCAAAGGCGCGCGCCGGTCAACTTCGATCTCTTGGCGGTGAACCTCGACCAAAAGCAACCCGGCTTTCCTGCTCACATTTTGCCCCAGTATCTTACGGACCGAAGCGTCCCGTTTCGAATTATCGAAGAAGACACTTATTCAATCGTTAAGCGTTTGGTGCCAGAAGGAAAAACCTTCTGCGCCGTTTGTTCCCGTCTGAGAAGAGGAATTCTCTATAACGTCGCGGTAGCTGAAGGCTGCAATAAGATTGCGCTGGGACACCACGCCGGCGATATTATCGAGACTTTCCTGCTGAACCTTTTCTACGGGGGCACGCTTAAAGCCATGCCTCCAGTGCTCCGCTCATTGGATCAACGCAACACCGTGATACGACCGCTCGCCTTCTGTCGCGAGTCGGACATTGCCGAGTTTGCCGCGTCAGAACAGTTTCCGATCATTCCCTGCGACCTGTGTGGTTCACAGTCGAACTTGAAGCGAGCCCGAATGAAAGGGTTGATTGACAATCTGGAACAGGAAATCCCTCATCTTCGTGGATCGATGCTCAACGCTCTGAGTAATGTTAAGCCGTCGCACCTGCTGGATAGCGAGTTCTTCGATTTCAAGAAACTCAAAGCGGCGACGGGCGACCTGGAAGCGGAACTTGATTTGGCGTTGGGACACACCGATGAGGGACTGCGGCCGGCACTTGTTTCGATCATGTAGCTTGCGTGGGAGTGGTGACACGAATCCTATGGGCAAGAATAGTCGCGAATTGGATCTCAGCGATTTTCCGCCCGGTACCGTCACGGAATACATTACTCACGCCTGTCTTGCCTGTATCTTCGACATCTTCACGCGCCAGTTTGGACTGGCGCCCAGGACTGCGTACTCGGAAATTAAACGTTATGCACCGACAATTGAAGAATTGACTGGACGTAAAGCCGCACGGCCTTTTTTTGATAGCGATGAGAAAAATCCCCGTTGTCCGCACTGTAACGCCACAAAGCGCTGGCACGCGCGCTTTGAAACCACTCGCATCGTAAGTGGCAAGCTTAGCGATGCGGCCCGCCGCAAACTGACTAAAACTCTGCCGAAGAAAGAACAGTTTCAGCTCAGCGAGCTCAAATCCGATCATCGTGCCGTACTCTTTGACTGGCTTGGCACGCTGACGGAAACGCTCGATCTCGAGAGTGAAAGCTGGCTCCTGGGAGCAACAAGAGCTTTTCTTGAGCGTCTGGAACCGAAGACTGACTGGACAACAGCCTTCGAGAATCTAAAGACGATTCGCCCCTCAAACCGGCTCGTGAATGGTTGGGAACGCGCAGGCTCGCGACTATTCCTGTCGCCGCCTCTCTATAACGAAGCTTTGATTGTTCAGTATCTCGTAAGTCGCTCTCACACACATGGCGGTCAAACTCTGGCAGGTCGTCTGACGCTGATGGATTTGATTCGTCGCCTGCGCTATTCGGGCTATCTCGACGCGCAAGAAATCACTGAACGTGATCAGTTTGAGATATTGGAGAGGTTGTTAGAGAAACTTTCCGGCGGACCAGGGAACGTTAAACTCTACTTCATTGTCGACCGGCGAGACTTTCTCGAGAAAGTTAAGACGGTCTACGCGCGTTATGCAGCCTGAGAATCATCATCCACAGATTACGCAGATTACGCAGATTCAATCTGATAAGAATACAACTCTGGTTCTTGAACTGTTCTGCTTTGTTTCTTGAGTCTTCTTCTAATCTGTGTAATCTGCGTAATCGGTGGATGAATAGCTCATGAAGGTTTCGCCGGCGCTTTATATTTGTCGATCAGTTGTTGCAGGCCGTCAGTCGACCGGTTATGTCGATATTTGTAGTAAGGAGTAATCGATTCCAATGCCTTATCGTAAAGCGGTTTATACTCCGCCTTATCGGCAGCAGCACCCAGTGCTCGGGCATAGAGATCGATAACTTTATCCATTAGTTCAGTAGCTTTTCTCAACGCATCCTGCTTCTCTTTACCCGCAGGCATTGCCTGAAACGACTCGGCGACTTTGGCGTATTCCTCGTCAACAATGCCCCCCAGGAAAAAATAAGCCGAGGGCTCGGCCGGATCCAGAGAAATAGCCTTTTCCAGGTGCGGCCTCGCTTCTGCGATTTTACCTCCGGCCAGCGCCAGCGCTCCCCGATCTAAATACAGTCGCGGCAACAGCGTCGCCTGATGAGTCCAGGCAGCGTCGTCAAGGCTTGCAGGTTTCTTGTTGCCCTCAATCATTTCGATCGCCTTGAGCGCATATTGGGAAGTTGTGTCGGAGTACTTGGGATTTTGACGCCTGACCTCATCGGTGCCTGCTATCGCCAGGGTTGTTAACACTTCAATATTGTCCGGCTGCTTTGTCAGGATGTTGGCTCCCAAATTAAAAGCTTCGTCGACTCGTTTGGTTCGAACATAGGCATCGACCACAAGCGCACCGATCCGCTGTGATTCTGCATCGCCCGGGAAAGACTTCTGAAATCTCTCCGCCAGCGCTAGTCGTTGAGCGTCGTCCGTAACTCGGGATATCTGGTTAGTAAGGTGACTGACAACTTTCGGACGAAGCGAAGACTTCGGATACTTTTTGACAAAGGCCTCCGCTAAGGTGAGCTTCGCGGCCGCGTCGGGCGCGTCATTAATTGCCGTCGCAGCCTTAGATTCTCCCTCGGAAACACTTGGAGTTGGTGTCGCCTGTGCCGGAGTAGTCGGTTCCGTTTGTGCAATCGCCAAAGACGTGACGACGATTGTCAGAACGAGCGCGGCAATCATCTCAAGCAAGTAGTAATACCTGTTCCTCATGATGTTCTCACCTGTGGAAAGGAGTTCTAGACTTAGGGGAATATTTAGGGACAGCGAGATATTGCTTCAGTGAAAGCCTGGTTTGCAAGTCATGAAAACAGCAGACAGTGGAAAGCTAACAGCGAACGGCACAACAGCAGCAAAAACAGCTCTGCAATCCTGCTACAGAAAAGGCCCTCATTGAAATTATCCCAACCGGCGTTAATTCGTGCTATCCGACGTCTCCTGTTCGCTGTCCGCTCTCCTGTTCGCCGTCTCTTGTTCGCTGTCCGCTGTCCGCTGTTTGCTGCTCGGTGTTCGCTTGTAATGATGCGTCACGGGACGCCGGCGCCCGATCCCAATCGCGTTGCGAGAAATGATTAGGGTCGGCGGCAATTGCCGTCGCTTAAACTCATTCGCCGGTGACTCAACCCGATTGAGAATGTCATACACAAGTGCGCAGTCATTGCCGGCGGCGATGATTTCCTCGGGAGTCGCCTTGTCTTCAAAGTACATTTTGAGGATTGGATCGAGTCGATCGTACGGCGGCAGCGACTGATCGTCAAACTGATCCGGAGCTAATTCGGCCGAAGGTCGTTTCTCAATAATCGCGGTAGGAATGATCTCCTCAGCCCTGTTGAAGTTCCGCGCGAGTGCATAAACTTCGGTCTTTAAGACATCGCCAATTACTGCCAGACCGCCGTTGGTGTCGCCGTAAAGCGTGCAATACCCGAGGGCCAGCTCTGACTTGTTGCCGGTTGAGAGCAGGATCCGATTCTCATCGTTGGAGATCGACATTAGGATATTGCCGCGCAATCGTGACTGCAGATTCTCCGCCGCGTGTGAACCCTTCCCGGCCGCCGGAGGAGCGAGATTGAGTTCCTTAAGCAGGACATTGAAAGCCGCGGTGATTGGCCGTTCAATCACTTTCATCCCGAGACGCCGTGCCAACTCCAGTGAATCATCAATGCTGGATTGTGATGAGTAAGGCGAAGGCATCATTACCGCAAGCACGTTCTCAGCTCCCAGAGCTTCACAGGCCAGCACCGCCACCATTGCGGAATCGATGCCGCCGGAGAGTCCTAACACCGCACGCTCAAACTGATTCTTGCGTGCGTAGTCGCGAATCCCAAGCACGAGGGCGGAATGGATCGTTTCGACGTCGTCGCCTGGCAGACAGCGTTCATCGCGCACGCCGCAATCAAGATCGACAGTTCCAATAAACTCCTCAAACGGTGGCGCCTGCATGATGATCTTTCCCTCGCAGTCGGCCACTATGCTCGCTCCATCGAAGACTACTCCGTCATTACCGCCAATCAAATTGACGAACACAATCGGAATGCGCGCAAGCCTGGCTCTGTGAGAAACCATCGAACATCGCTGACCCATCTTTCCTTTATTAAACGGCGAAGCGTTGATCGAGATCAGGACTTCGGCGCCCATCTCAATGAGTTCGTCGGCGGGATCGTTAGGGTAGAGACGATGCTTCCAAAACGTTTTGTCATTCCAGAAATCTTCACAAACCGCGACGCCAAGCCGGGAGTTATCAGCGTTGAAAAGTTGGCGCGACGATCCAGGCTCAAAATACCTGGGATCATCGAAGACGTCGTATTCGGGAAGCAGGGTCTTATCCGCAAAACCGATTAGCTTTCGGTCGCGAATGATCGCGGCCGAGTTGTAGAGCCTGCGGCCCGCTGTTTTCCCGGTTGGTCTAACCGTACCGACAACCGCCGTCAAACCCTCGGTCGCAGGAATAATTTTGTTTAGCGGCTCCAGGGCATGGAGCGCGACGTCGCGGTCGAGGAACCAATCCAGTGATGTGTAGCCCTGGATCGCCGTCTCCGGCAGTACCACCAAATCCGAACCGTCCTTTTTCCCCTGCTCGATAGCGCGCAGGATACCGGCGACATTCCTCTCGTAGTCGCCGTTGATGGTATTGATCTGTCCGACTGTTACGCGCATACGCTAAAAGTCTCAGGTCTCAGGTCTCAGGTCTCAGGTCTCAGGTCTCAGGTCTCAGGTCTCAGGTCTCAGGTCTCAGGTCTCAGGTCAAGTATCAAGTATCAAGTCTGAAGTCTCAAGTCTCTCTCAGGTGTCGCGTCTCAGATCTCGGATCCACTCCCACATGGTCTGAGGCTTGAAACTTGGAACCTAAAACTTGAGACTGGGACCTAGGGCTTGAGACTTGGGACATGGGACTTGAGACTTCGTTTTGCGACGGTGGCGCGCTGCGTTATATTGTGGAGCGCATGCGGAGGGGTCGCATAATGGTAGTGCAGCGGTCTTGAAAACCGCCGGCCGAAAGGCTATGCAGGTTCGAGTCCTGTCCCCTCCGCCATTTAGCATAACGAAGCTGAATCCTTACAACCTTGGATACCTCACGATGGCAAAACTCAGACTCGACGTAATAGGTTATTGGTCAGAAGTTAAACTCGACATCATCAAAGAGTATGCGAGTGCATACTCCATGATCATGAATCGGCAAAAGTCGATCAAGAAGTACAGCTACATAGATGCCTTTGCAGGACCTGGCCAGCATATATCAAAGAGAACTGGTGATTTCGTTCCCGGAAGTCCTTTGAATGCCCTGCACATTGAACCACCGTTCGGCGCCTTTCATCTAATCGATCTTGACGGCACCCGAGCAGACGAACTTCGTCAAATGGTCGGTGACCGAAAAGATGTGATTGTTTACGCTGAAGACGCAAACGAAGTTCTGCTAAAAAAGGTATTTCCCCGGTGCAGGTATGAGGATTTTCAAAGAGCCCTTTGCCTGCTCGATCCATATAAGATGACTGTTGACTGGAAGGTCATCGAAACTGCGGGACACATGCGTTCGATTGAAATTTTTTATAACTTCATGATTATGGATGCAAACATGAACGTTCTTTGGCGCAATCCCGATCGCGTATCTTCCGTCCAGTCTGCGCGTATGGATGCGGTATGGGGATCACTCCTGGCGCAAAATTGCCTACCCGAAGGTCCGTGGATTGTTCGGTGATATCGAGAAGAAGACTGACAACGAGACAATCGCGAAGGCGTTTCGTGCACGACTCCAGAACGTAGCAGGGTTTGAATATGTTCCGGAACCAATTCCAATGCGGAATGAACAGGGCTCGGTTGTTTACTATCTGTACTTGGCTTCTCAGAACAAGACAGGGGCTCACATAGTGGCTGACATCTTTAGGAAGTATCACAACAAAGGAATACGATAATGGCTCGGAGGTCTTCAATCGAATGGACCGAGGCTACTTGGAACCCACTTTCTGGTTGCACCAAGATAAGCCCCGGCTGCAAGAATTGTTATGCAGAACGGATGGCGCTACGACTCCAGGCGATGGGACAGCGAAATTACGTGAATGGCTTCAGACTTGCGCTACATGAGGATGCCCTTGAATTGCCGCTGCGATGGAAGAGACCACAGACCATTTTTGTCAATTCCATGAGCGATATTTTCCACGCAGACGTCCCACTGGAGTTCATTGCCAGAGCATTCCACGTAATGCAATGTGCACACTGGCATCGTTTTCAGGTCTTAACCAAACGCGCTGAGCGGTTGGAAGAATTGAGCGCGCAACTGGTTTGGCCGGATAACATTTGGATGGGAGTTAGCGTGGAGAGTGAAGCGTACACATTTCGAATTGATCACTTACGCAAGACTGGGGCGTCAATAAAGTTCCTTTCCCTTGAACCGCTGCTAGGTTCTCTCGATCATTTGTGTCTAGACGGAATCGACTGGGTAATCGTTGGAGGCGAGTCAGGACCTAATGCCCGTCCCATGCAGCAAGAATGGGTTCAGTCTATTCGCAATCAGTGCGTAGGGGCAAAGATCCCGTTCTTCTTCAAGCAATGGGGTGGCGTAAGAAAGAAAAAATCCGGGAGGATCTTGGACGGGCAAACCTGGGATCAGGTACCGAACCCTAGGCTGTCAGATGCCGCGTAATACCAAACAACGCGGGGTGGCCACGGTGGGCCACCCCTACAAGTCACTTCCATGTGCCGAGCTCGCTACCACGGCCGCATTGCGTTAACGCAATACAAACCCGTAGCAGTGTTCTCGCGCTGAATATTACTTTCCTTCGAGCACTGACAAGATATTGCCGGCCGGGTCTTTGAACCACGCGATCTTTGGCCCCGGACCTCGAGCAATACCCCTCTCGTCAGTCTTCATGTCGGGTAAATCATAGTGTTCAAGACGCAAGCCAAGTGCGACGATTTCATCCACGGCTTCTTCAATGTTGTTCACGGAAAAATTCAAAACCGTAAAAGAAGCCGGTGTGTGGTTCGGTTTGGGATAAATGAACACCGTATTGCCGGCAAGGTGAAGTTCCAAGCCCTCCGGCGTTTCAGCAACCTCGAGTCCAAGCGTTCCACCGTAAAACTCCCTGGCTTTCTTCAGGTCGTTTACGGAAAAACTTGAAAATGCTTCAGCCTCCTTAAACATGCTTGAGGCTTTCTTGCTGCTTGCCATCTGCGTCCCTCGTTCTGTCATCGCTGAATCTCCTTTCAATTTCGGGTGTAACGTTAATGATTCACCACGTCATCCTGCACGGACTCTATGTCCGACAAGACTTCAGTTGCCGTTTAGTTCGTCATGCATACTCCTTTCTTCAATGCAGTATGTTCATTAGATGCCTTGATACTTTGCAACTTCGTCGCGATCTTCCGGTTTCCTCATTACGATTTCGTTAAAACGAGTCCAAAGTCCCACGTCCAAAGGCCAACGTCTGTTTTGGCGCGGCGAGACTTTGTGCTTTGGACATTGGACATTGGACTATCCCTTAACACACACCACTTGCTTGATCTCGGCGACGATTTCGACCAGATCTTCCTGGTTCTTCATCACAGCCTCGATTGACTTGTAGGCGCCGGGAATCTCATCCAGCACGCCAACGTCTTTGCGGCATTCAACTCCCGAGGTTTGACAAGCCAAATCGTCTTTTGTAAAAGCTCGTTTGGCCGCTCCGCGCGACATCTTGCGTCCCGCGCCGTGAGAGCACGAGTTAAAACTCTCGGCCAGGCCGCGTCCCCGAATGATGAACGACTTTGCGCCCATCGATCCGGGAATGATGCCGTAAACGCCCGCCCCCGCGTTGATCGCGCCCTTTCGTGTAACGAACACTTTTTCGCCATAGTGCTGCTCGAGCGCGACATAGTTGTGATGGCAATTGACCGCGAGTTCCGGACGGAACGCTTTGCGATGATTGAACATCTTGTTGAAGACCTTCAACAAACGCGCCATCATGATCTCGCGATTCTTCATTGCGTAGTCTTGAGCCCACTTCAGGTCTTTCCAGTACGCCGCAAATTCCGGCGTCCCCTGGATGAAGTAAGCGAGATCGGGAGTTGGCAGCTCCGACAAGCGCCACAAACTCTTCGCCGTCGAGATATGACGTTCGGCCAACTCCTTGCCGATGTTGCGCGAACCCGAGTGCAGCATCAACCAAACGAAGTTTTCTGTATCGAGACAAACTTCGATGAAGTGGTTGCCGCCACCCAGCGTGCCCAACTGTTTCATTGCTTTCGCCTTGCGATCGTGCACGCCTTCGTGGAGCTCGCTGAAGTCTTTCCAACCATCCCAGTGCGAAGACTCGTCAACCGATTCTTTGTGAGCATTAAAGCCGACCGGAATTGCTTCTTCGATTGCGAGACGTAAGTCCTTCACCTTGCCATCAAGAATGCCGCTCTTGAACGGCGTCTTCACTGCCATCATGCCGCAGCCGATATCGACACCAACCGTTGCGGGAATCACTGCTTCCTTTGTCGCAATGACCGAGCCGACCATGCTGCCTTTACCCAGATGGGCGTCAGGCATCAGCGCAACGTGCTTGAACAGGCAGGGCAAGCGTGAGACGTTACGCAGCATCGATTGCTCTTCAATGCTGAACTCGTGATTAGCCCAGGACAGGATCTCTGCCGGGGCGCCGCCGATTGGTAGTTTTGCGTAAGGCATTAACGCATCCTCCTTTCTAAGAATGTCTGTCAAATTCAAGTTTGTCTATTGATGCGGCAAGTGTGTTTTGACATTGGGCTCAGTAGTATCCCCACTAACTAAGATGCCCTGATGTAAACTGCGCAGCACTAATGCTCTGGATGCGGGAACTGAGATGAGTTTTAGAGTTCAAAGACTCCGTTGCCCCATGCGCGCTTGTCGTAACCCACCCACAGCCCCACAATAGACAATCAATCAACAAGACTTATCTTCTGCTTACCGCGCACCCCGAATTGCTGGAATGAATTGAACAAGGTGGATAAGGAACTCGCTACCAACACCACTCTGTCGCACTACCGCGTCGTCTCCAAACTCGGCGCCGGCGGGATGGGTGAAGTTTATCTGGCTGAGGACTTGAATCTTAGGCGCCAGGTCGCCCTTAAAGTGCTGACCCACGAGCTGACTGAGAACCCGGAACGCCTACAGCGTTTTGAACGAGAGGCGCGCGCGGCATCGGCCCTTAACCATCCAAACATCCTGACGGTATATGAAATCGGGGAGGCGGATGGCGCGCATTTTATTGCTACCGAGTTTATTGAGGGAGAATCACTGCGACAACATGCCAGGCGCGGGCCGTTGGAGTTGCCCGAAGTCCTGGATCTGGGCATTCAGATCGCCTCGGCTCTTGCGGCGGCGCACGAAACGGGAATAGTCCACCGAGACATCAAGCCGGAAAACATCATGGTGCGCAAGGACCACCTGGTGAAAGTTCTGGACTTTGGGTTGGCCAAACTGATCGGGCAGGAAGTATTCGAACTCGACCAGGAAGCAGCAACGCGGGCGTTTCTCAAAACAACGCCCGGCGTCGTAATGGGCACCACGCCTTACATGTCGCCTGAACAGGCACGTGGTAGCGAAGTAGACGAGCGCACAGACATCTGGAGTCTTGGCGTTGTGCTTCATCAGTTGGTTACGGGCAGGGCGCCCTTTGCTGGAGACACGCGGAGCGACGTCATTGCCTCAATTCTCAAGACTGAGCCGCCGGCACTGATCCATGAAGCGGGGTCAGTTCCGAGCGAACTGGAACACATAATACTTAAGGCGCTGCGCAAGAACCGAGACGATCGCTACCAACATATCAAGGACTTGTTGATTGATCTGAAAGATTGCAAACAGGAGCTGGAGTTTGCGAAAAAACTGGAACGCTCCTTCCCGCCGGGGCAGACCGGCAAAAACGATTTATCGCAGACTGCCTCTGCTGCCGCTGTTGAAACGCACAGCGCTGCCGACATCCACACAAGCTCGAGCGCTGAGTACCTGGTGAGTGAAATCAAGCGCCACAGGCTTGGCGCGACTGCCACTCTCGTTATTTTGATTGGCTGCGTGGCGATTGGTTTTCTAGCTTACTCGCGCTATTTCGCGGGCAGCGACAAGCAGGAGCTGGATTCTCTAGCGGTTCTGCCGTTCATGAACGACACTGGCGACTCAGAGCTGGAGTATCTATCTGACGGCCTCAGCGAAAGCTTGATTAACAATCTCTCGCAGTTACCGCGGCTGAAGGTGATCGCCCGGAGTTCTGCTTTCAGATACAAAGGCAAAGACGCCAACCCCGAGGAAGTGGCCCGCGCATTAGGTGTGAAGAGCATCCTGACTGGAAGGGTCTCGCGGCACGGTGGGAACCTGCAAATCAGCGTCGAGTTGATGGATGCCCGCGATAATACACATGTGTGGGGCGCTCAATACAATCGCAGCGGAACGGATCTGATGGCTGTGCAGCAGGAGATTGCCCGGGAAATCTCGCGCAACCTGCAACTCAAGCTTTCCAGCACTGAGCAAAGCCGCATTAACAATCTGCACACTTCAAACAGCGAAGCCTATGAGCTTTACCTCAAAGGCCGCTTTTACTGGAACAAACGCACGGGCGAAGCGCTGAAGCAAAGTGTCGACTATTTCAATCAGGCAATAGAAAAGGATCCGGGTTATGCGCTGGCGTATGTGGGGCTCGCCGATGCCTACATAGTGATCCCGTTCTTTTCCGCGGGTTCGCCCCAGGACTCTTACCCGAAAGCAAAAGCGGCAGCCAGGCGAGCGTTGGAGATCGACGATTCGCTGGCTGAGGCCCACACCGCCCTGGCTGCTGTGCTGATGGATTACGACTGGGATTTAACGGAATCAAACAGAGAGTTTGAGCGGGCGATTGAACTCAATCCCAACTACCCGAACGCTCATCATTGGTACGCCAGGGAAAACCTGGTAATCATGGGCCAATACGACAAAGCGCTGGCAGAGATGAAGCGGGCGCAGGAGCTTGATCCGCTTTCGTTGATAATCAACGCCAACTTTGGCAAAGCTTATTTCAATGCGCGTCGCTACGACGAAGCCATCCAGCAACTACGCAAGACGGTTGATATCGATCAGAACTTTTTCGTAGCGCATCACTATTTGGGTTCTGCATATGCAATGAAGGGCTCATATTCGGAGGCGCTCTCAGAATATCAAAAGGCTCATCAACTAAATGATGATCCCCACGTGATGGCGCTAATGGGACGACTCGATGCTGTGTCGGGCAAAAGAGCCGAGGCACTGAAAACTATCGCCCAATTGAAGGAAACTGCCAGAAAGCGTTATGTGGCAGATTACAGTGTGGCCTTGATCTACGCGGCACTGGGGAACAAGGATCAGGCGTTTGAGCTGCTGGAGAAAAGTTACCGCGACCACTCGGTGGATATGCTCACGCTTCACTACGATCCGCTCATCGACAACCTGCGATCAGATCCGCGCTTCGCCGACCTGCTGCGACGCGTGGGTTTGCGTCACGTCTGATGGGCCGTGAGAATTAGAGGATTTTCGCGACCACCCAATCAGATCTGCCACTACGCGGCAGTGAACCCACCGTCAATCATGTAAACCCCACCTGAGCAGTACGAGGCTTCGTCGCTCGCCAGAAAGGCGGCGAGATGGGCCACTTCTTCGTTTGTGCCGTACCGCTGCAGGGCAATCAACGCCGTGAGGCCGTCATGCACGGCTTCGGGATTCTCCGGCGACATTTGCGATTCGAGCGAACGGATCATCCGGTTCGCTATGGGTCCCGGCGCAATAGCATTGACGCGTATCTTCGACGCACCCAACTCTAGCGCTGCAGTCTTGACGAGGCCGCAGACCGCGTGCTTGCTGGCGATGTAAGGAGCTACGCCCGGGAAACCGATTAGCCCCGCGATTGAGGCCATTGCGATCATAGAGCCGCCGCCCCGCATCTTCATCGGCTCGACACAATATTTCATTGCCAGCCACACACCCACGACGTTGGTGCGAAGCACCTGTTCAAATTCTTTCAGGCTTTGTGACTCAAGCGGCTTAACCGACCCTTCTGTACCGGCATTTGCGAGCAGGATGTCTATACCGCCAAAAGCCTTTGCGGTCGCGGCCACTGCCGCAGCCGTCCCCTCCTCATCCGCGGCATCCGCCACAAAGTGCGCTAGTCCTTTTTCTTCGGCCAGCCTGTCGCGGGTTTCTTTCAGTTTTTCCGCCGACCGGGCCACCAACATCACCCTGGCGCCCTCTTGCAGAAAAAGCTTCGCTGTGGCCTCACCGATTCCTCCCGTTGCCCCGGTAATGATCGCTACCTTGCCAGCCAGTCTTTTTCTAAACTCGCGTTTCTCGGTCATCTGTCTCCTTCGCGGTGTTTGATTGTTTATAAAGCCAAGGTGACCTGAAGATCTTAGTTGACCGGCGTTTCTGAGTAAGAAACTATCTGCCACTTACCCCCACGGTTTACCCACACTTCGGTGGCATAGACCGGCCTAAATGGTTTTCCGTCAAAGTTCCCTTTGAGGTCACACTTGTAGCGAAGAATGGCGACATCCTTCGAGACCCGCAGAAGCTTTGGATCATCCAGCGTGTAAGACTCGATATTGAGCTTATCGATTGTGGCGATGTCCTGTTGGAGATTTGAAGGACCTGCCAGGGTGTAGGCCACATAATCTTCGCCGGAGAGGGCTTTGATGGCCGCAATGTTCCTACTCTTGTAGGCATCCCAGGTCGCTTTGGATTTACTGATAATCATTTGCTCAAGGCTGTCTCCTGCTGCACTGTCAGACCTTGGATTGGAGGCAGCGCTTGTCCCGGTGATGCAGATTGTAGAGGCTAACAGAAGGGTGATAACGACAAGGGGCAGATTCTTTCTCATAGTGTCCATCCTTTTGACTGTGTGGAATTCCGGTTTGCACAGATCAGCCGTGGCATCGCCGCTCGCGCTGCCACGGCCGCTGGGGAGACGGGCTTCTTATGTTTGCGCCTGCTTGAAACTAGCGTTTCGGTTCTAAAACAATTTCGCGCGCCAGCCGGTCAGCCAAAACTTCTCGAATTTCAAGCCGTTCGCGATAACCTTGCCTTTGTTTGTCGTCGTTGCCGATGACCGTCTGCAGTAGAGCATCGGTCTTGTCCAGATTTTGCTCGTAGGTTGCCAGGTCTTTGTATTCCGTTAAAAGCATTAGGTTCCAGTCACCTGCGCCGTGGGCTTCGGTCTGCAAGATTTTGTACGAGACGATCATCCCATCTTTCTTCAAAGCTTCCTGCTCGCGCTTCCAGTCTCCGGCGACATAATTCAAATATGCGGTTTCCATGCCCGGCTTCATGCGGATAAATCCGATGCTCCAGACAGTGCCGTTTTTGAAAGGACGATTGACTTGTGCAAAGGCGACGACGCTCAACGCGAGCACAAGAACGACGAGCAAACCTAAAGATATTCGATTGGTTTTCATAGTTCTCTCCTGTTAATTGAACTGAGTGCAAGGGCAAAGGGGTTTTGTCTTGACTGTTGCTGCACTGGGTTCAAGCAGCAGTCACCCATCGTAGGTGGATTTGATCAATGCGCTACTGAGTAAGGGGGAATCCGAGGGCAAAAGTGTTCATAACTAAAAATATTTTTCCGATCCTGCTCTGGTCGCGGATAGAACAGAACCGATGTGCTACTTTATGAGCCATCGTTGCAGCAACCCAGAAGGCTCAGCGAATATGAAATCCCCAAACATTACGAATCTGCTGGTTGCGTGGAACCAGGGAGATCAGGAGGCCCTGGCTCAACTAACGCCGCTGGTATACCGGGAACTTCACCGGTTGGCTCACGGTTATCTGGCTGGTGAGCGGCGCGGCCACATCTTGCAAACCACAGCGCTGGTCAACGAGGCCTTCGTGCGGCTAATTGACTGGCAGCAAGTCGAATGGCAGAACCGGGCGCATTTTTTTGGTGTCTCGGCGACGCTGATGCGACATATCCTGGTCCAATTCGCTCGCGAACAGAACGCGGCAAAACGGGGCGGCGAGGGTATTCAGGTTTCACTCTCCGACGCCGCCGGCATCGGCACGCGGCATGACCCTGATCTAGTAGCACTGGATGATGCGCTGGTAACGCTGGAAAAACTCGATCCCCGTCAGGCTCGCGTTGTTGAGTTGCGTTTCTTTGGCGGGCTAAGCCTTGAGGAAGCAGCTGAAGTGGTGCGGGTTTCCGTTAGCACCGTGCGACGCGATTGGCGCATGGCGCAGGCCTGGTTACATCAGCAATTGAATGCAACAACATGACTCCTGAACGCTATCAACAGATCGGCCGACTCTTTGACGCGGCGCTGGCACTTGCCCCCGAACAACGCTCGGCCTTTTTGAACCAGGCGTGTGAACCGGATGGTGACGCAGACGCGGACCTGCGCAGCGAAGTCGAAAAGCTTTTGGCCAACCACATCGCGTCCGAAAGTTTTCTCTCCCGGCCGGCAATGGACATCGCCGCCAAGATGCTAGCGCAGAGTCGGCCCTCTCTGGTGGGCCAGAGGATCAGTCACTATCAAATCATTTCGCTGCTCGGCATCGGCGGAATGGGTGAAGTATATCTGGCGGAAGATGAAGAACTCGGGCGCCGGGTGGCGTTGAAAGTTCTGCCCGCAGAGCTAACAGATAAAACGGAAAGATTGCAACGTCTTGAGCAGGAAGCGCGAGCGGCGTCGGCTTTGAATCACCCCAATATCCTGACGATCTATGAAATTGGCGAAGCCGACGGGGTACGTTTTATTGCCGCCGAGTATGTTGGCGGAGAAACTCTGCGCGAGCGTCTTAGTCGGGAAAAATTTACGGTCTCCGAAACCCTCGACATTGCGATGCAAATCGTGAGCGCGCTGGAAGCCGCACACCAGGCCGGCATCGTACACCGCGACGTTAAACCGGAAAACGTCATTTTACGCAAAGATGGCTTGGTTAAACTGCTGGATTTCGGCATTGCGAAACTGTCAGAACCGCCTGCGGTAGCGGGCGGGTTTAACACAGCTGAAGATGCCCCAACTCGAGCACTCGTCAAAACGGATCCCGGCACGATGATGGGCACAGTGGGTTATATGTCCCCCGAACAAGTGCGCGGGCAAACAGTCGATGGGCGCGCCGACGAGTGGAGTCTGGGCGTCATGCTATACGAGATGCTCACCGGTCGCTTGCCCTTTGCGAGCGAAACTATGAGCGACACGATCGCCGCTATCCTCAAATCCGAAGTCGAACCACCGACCAGTCTCGATTCAGAAATTCCTATGGAGCTCGAACGGATTGTTCTAAAGACTCTGCGGAAAGATGCCGACGAACGCTATCAGCATATTAAGAACCTGCTCATTGATTTGCGCGACTTGAAACAGGATTTGGATTTCGAAGTAAAGCTGCAGCGCTCGCGCACTCAGGATGAATCAACTGCCCCCAAGTCAGCCGGGCGGATTACTACCGAGCAGATTTCGTCGCCAGCTCACTTCCCACACTCAGATACGAAATCAACCGCCGAATATTTAGTCGGCGAAATAAGGAAGAACAAATTTGGACTCATGGCCGCCATTGGAGTTCTCCTCCTAATATTCGCCGGTGCGGGCCGGTGGTTTTACCATTCCGGTCTAGGCCAACAAAACTCTCAGCAAATTAGTTCGTTGGCCGTGCTGCCTTTTGAAAACGAAAGCGGCGATGCTGAACTGGACTACCTTTCTGACGGAATGAGTGAAAGCCTGATCAACAAGCTCTCGCAATTGCCGCAACTTAAAGTCATCGCCCGCAATTCAAGCTTCAAATACCGCGGCCCGAACGTTGATCTCCTGGACGTGGCGAATAAGCTCGGCGTCCAAGCTGTCGTTATGGGCAAGATCATCAAACGGGGCGATCAGCTGGCCGTTCTGGTTGAGCTTGTGGACGCACGAGACAACAAGCAGCTTTGGGGCGAGCAATACAATCGAAGAGTTTCCCATGCGCTGGAGGTTCAAAAGGAGATTGCCCAAACGGTTTCAGAACGTCTCAGGCCGAGGCTTTCAGGAACGCAGGAGCAGCAGCTGACAAAAAGAGGAACATCAAGTCCGTTAGCGTATGAGTTATTGCTACGAGGGAGTTACTTAAACGGGAAGAGCGGTGAGGAGAACCAGATTAAGGCAAACGAGCTTTATCAACAGGCGATCGAGGCCGACCCCAGTTACGCGCTTGCATACGCAGAGCTTGCCTCAAGTTATAGCGTGCTTGCCACCAACGGTGTTATCGATCCGAGGGACGGGTTGCCAAAAGCCGAAGCGGCCGCCCGGAAAGCATTGGAATTTGACGAAACGCTTCCCGAGGGACATCTGGTGCTGGGCTCAATTTTTCGCAAGCAGTGGAAATGGGCAGAAGCTGAGAACGAACTTACCAGGGCGCTCGATCTGAACCCAAACCTGGGAGCCGCGCATAGAGCGCTTGCCCGTCATTTATCGGTGATGGGACGGCACGATCAAGCAGTGGCAGAAGCGAGACGCGCTCGCGAGCTTGACCCGCTTTCAGTAACGGTCAATGCATACATCTCTTACGCCTGCCTGTTTGCCCGGCGCTTCGATGAAGGTATAGCGGCGGCGCGTAAAACCCTGGAGCTGGACCCAAATTCTGATTTCGCATATCTGATGCTTGGATACAACTATGCAGGCAAGGGCCTGTACCGGGAAGCTATCGAATCTTATAAGAAAGTAGTCGGGTTTGGCGATAAGTCAACTGGCACACAGATCTATCTCGGTGCGGCTTACGCACATTCCGGCGACCGCGAAAAGGCTTTTGAAATCCTCAGACAGGTCCGATCCGGCAAGGAGTATGTCTCGCCGGGTGAGCTCCCGGTTCTGCTCGGAGCGCTTGGCCTCAAAGATGAGGCGTTTGCATCATTCGAGAAAGCCTTTGCCGTCCGGGACCTTCAGCTTTCGACGATAACAGGCGATCCGGCATTCGATCCGCTCCGCAACGACCCGCGTTTCGCCGATCTTGTCCGACGCGTCGGTTTTCCGCGATAGATCCGCAGTCCCTGCTTTAGGAAAAGTTTTTAGCCAACTGAGATGAAAAGGTAGCCTGCTGGAAAGGACTACACGGCCCGTTTTGGGAATAACCCTTCTAAGCGCAGGACTCGTTTCCTGTTGGCTCATTGAAGAGGTTAGGCTATCTTACTGAGTGAGGGCTCATTCAGGAGATTTTTATTGGGGATTGCCAACTGCCGATTGGAAGACGGAGTACCGCGATGAATCGCGGGCATACTGAATTGAGTTAGAGGGCAATTGGAAGCATAGGCGCCGGTAGTCAAGCGGTGATCGGCAATCGGCAATTAATAAGATGAGCTCAGCTCGTTCTCTCAATTCAACTCGTCCAATCGTCGCGGATAAGCGGCAGGCAATCCTGCGCGCGGCCATTCAGGTTTTTGCCAACAACGGGTATTTCAGTTCCAAGGTTGCCGACATTGCGCGCGAGGCGGGCGTGGCTGATGGCACCGTCTACCTCTACTTCAAGAGCAAGGAGGAAATACTCCATTCGATCTTCGACCGCAATATGGAAGAAGGGATCGCCGAGGGGCGTAAACTCCTTGAAGCCATTTCCGATCCACGCGAAAAGCTGCGGCGTATCGCCGTGCTTCATCTGGAACGCTTAGGCGCGGATCGCGATCTGGCTGTAGTCTTCCAGGTTGAACTGCGCGGTTCGACTAAATTTATGGAAGAGTTTTCGGCCGCTGGCCTGGCTGAATATCTTCGCTTAATTCGCACCACAATCGAAGAAGGTCAGCGTGAAGGCTTTTTCCGTCGGGAACTAAACGCCAAGGTGGTCGCTAAGGTTCTGTTTGGCGCGCTGGATGAAATGGCAACAAACTGGATACTCTCAAAACGGCGGTATAAGTTGGCGCCCATGGCCGATCAGGTACTCGACATCTTTCTCAATGGAGTAAGCACGAAGTGAGCCTTGTGCCCCCGATTACGACAGACCCCGAGACCGGGCCGACCACGCCGCGGCCGTTTAGTCCCGATGAGCCGACAACACTTGTTGAGGTGTTTGAGCAGTTCGCACGCACACACAAACGTCCCGACACGCTGAACTACAAACACAACGGCAGCTGGATATCGATTTCATCAGATGAACTACTCAGTCGCACCCGCCACATCGCCGCCGGTCTTTACTCGCTCGGTGTCAAACGTGGCGATCGCGTCGCAATCCTTTCTGAGAGTCGTCCGGAATGGACGCTCATAGATGCAGGCTGCCTCTTCGCCGGGGCGATCGATGTCCCTATTTATCCTACGCTGATGCCGCCACAGGTCCGTTACATCCTGAGAGATTCGGGTGCTCGCGTTTTAACGGTCTCTAACAAGGAAAAGTTTCTTCAGATAAAGGACGTTCTCGCAGGATGCGAAACTGTTGAACAGGTAATCTTTCTTGATGGCCCTGCGGCAAATGAAACCACCGGCCTGACTTTGGTCGAACTGGAAGCGCGCGGCCGCGCTTTGCAAGCGGAAAACCCTGAACTTATTACCGAGCTGGCACGTGCTTCACATCCCGACGATCTGGCAACGATTCTTTATACGTCAGGCACAACGGGCGAGCCGAAGGGCGTTATGCTTACACACTCTAACCTCGTCTCTAACCTGATCGACTCTTCCGGTCATCTTTCGTTCGACAAAGACGACATCGCCCTTTCTGTGCTTCCGCTGTCTCATATCTTCGAGCGGCAGGCCATGTACATGTACCTCTACCAGGGCATGGCTGTTTACTACGCCGAATCTTTGGAAACGATTGGGCCGAATCTGCGTGAAGTGCATCCCACGATTCTGGTCGGGGTGCCTCGAATCTTCGAAAAGATCTATGCGCGCATCAAAGAGCGCGTCGCGGAAAAAGGAAAGTTCAATCTGTCTTTGCTGCTGTGGGCTGTAGCGGTGGCCAAAGAGTTTGCCAGGTGTCAGGTCGAGAAAAAGAAAGTGCCTGCAGTCCTGGCACTCAAGCATCGCCTGGCAACCCGTCTCGTATTTTCAAAGTGGCGCGAGGCTTTCGGTGGGCGCATTCGGCTCCTCGTGTCGGGCGGCGCGGCTTTGCCTGAAGAGCTCGGCTACATTTACCTCGGCGCGGGAATTCCCATCATTCAGGGATACGGCTTGACTGAGACTTCTCCAGTGATCACGACTGGCCTGCTTGACGACAATCGTGTGGGAACGGTCGGCAAACCGATCGACCACGTCGAAATTCGCATTGCCGCGGACGGGGAAATCGAGACGCGTGGGCCTAATATCATGCGCGGCTATTACAACAAGCCGGAAGAGACGCGCGCCGTTTTCACTTCGGACGGCTGGTTCCGGACAGGCGATATCGGAACGATCGATAAGGATGGCTTCCTGCGCATTACTGACCGGAAGAAGGAGCTGTTCAAGACCTCAGGTGGCAAGTACATCGCGCCGCAACCTCTCGAGCAGATGATTAAAGGTTCTCGATTTGTGAATCAGGTTGTACTTATCGGCAATGGTCGGAAGTTTCCCGCAGCGCTGATTATTCCCAACTGGGACCAGGTCGAGTCGTATGCGCGTCTCAAGGGACTGAAAGAGAGGAGCCGACCGGAGTTATGCCGGAGCCCGCGGATCATCGATCTGTTTCAAAGGCAGATAGCCGCGTTGACACCGGATCTTGCTCAGTATGAGCGCGTCAAAAGGGTCGCGCTGCTGGAAAACGAATTTACAATTGAGGGTGGTGAACTCACGCCGACGCTCAAGGTGAAGCGGCGAGTAGTTGATGAGAAATACCGGACCGTGATCGATGAGTTATACGAAGACGAGCAGAGTTAGCTGGTCAGGGCTTGCGGCCGAGAACAGCGCTAAGGATTCTGCCGGCAGCGACGCGCGCTGCATTCTTGAGACGCTCTTCTGCTACGCGGGTCGAATCTCGGCGCCCGATGATATCTCCCAGTCCAGAAGCCTGCTGATAGACGGAACCTGAAGTGATCGGCTTGGCTGTGCCGGCAGCGAAAACCACATACTGGATGGAAACGGTGGACAGACCGGAACTCCTGTCACCAGCTCTCCGGTCGGACCGCAACTCCAGTACCGCAACGTAACCTGCCTGCGCTTCTTTAGCCCGTTTCACTGCATCGCCGCGCGTAAAATCGCGGGAACTCAATTCGACATGAATTCCACGTTGCTGAAGTCCCTGAGCGCAACTTTTAGAGACAGAGTCGTTGAAGTAGAACGGAATGTCGCCGTAGGAGTCGAGCGAGCTAGCGCCCAGAAAGATTGGAATTGCAGGTTGTTCCGGTGAGGAGCGCGGCGTCGGCGTCGGCGACGCTTCTGGGGTCGGCACCGGCGGCAGGCGTTCAGATTTCTTGACGCGCCTGCCCGACTGCGCGAGAGCAGTTAGAGCGCAGAGCAGGAGTAAACAGGTGAGGGGTACAAGTACTGCCGTCCGAAACTGAATACGTTTGTTCTGCATCGTAACCTGATTCGCAGGTCAGGAAGTGGACCCTGTCCCCGCTTCAAGCTTGAACGCCTGAGATTGTAGATTTTGATCGCCACGGGCGCGTTGCCCACTGGATCATGCTACAGATGTGAGAATTTTAGCCGGCGCTACGCCCGCGTGATCACGCTGAAGGCGTGATTTGCCCTCAACACCAGCTTCAATCCCCCTCCCAATAAAACTTGAAGCCTACCATCCTTCAACGAGGTCATTCTAGCACCGTCGCCGTTGGCCAAAGGTATTTGTTAGACTGTTGCACGCAAGCTTTGCCCTAAAAGTCAGACGTTTGGTGTAGCTTCGGCTTTGCCGCCGGATGTGCGGCGGTGGCTGTGCCCCGCCCCCAGCGGCCAGATTTATTTCCGGGCTATGCCCCTGGTTCGGGCTTTGCCCTAGGGTGGTTCGGCCAGAGGGCCACGACGGGCATAGCCCAAATGTAAGAAGAACGCGTATGGCCGGGCACAGCCGCCGCCGCACATCCGGCGGCAAAGCCGAACCTGCCACAGCACGTGGCTTTTGAGACAAAGCGTTGCACACATAACTTCCGTCGGAGTCCAAATAATCAAATCACTTATCATTACAGACGTTCGCGACCAGGCCCGTGCGACCCGTTCCTTCAATCTCATGCCCGAGGCCGGGGGGAACAATCACGGGATCGGATTCATCCCCGGGCAGGTCGCGGTCTTGAAAGTTGAGGGAGAAGATCCTGCTTATTTTGCTTTTGCGAGTGCGCCAGGCGATGCGGAGTTGGAAGTCCTGGTAAAGCAAAAAGTCGGCATCAGCAATTTGATCTTCGAGATGAAACCTGGCGAGCGGATTCAACTGCTGGACGTGGCTGGACATGGTTTTGCACTCGACGATCACCGGGGAAAGGATCTGGTCTTCGTAGCTATGGGAACCGGCGTGGCGCCTTTGCGTTCCGCACTTCGTCATGTGCTCAAAAGGCAGTCCGACTTCGGCCAGTTGGTAGTGCTTTATGGAGCGCGGACGCCAGACGACTTCTGTTATCGAGATGAAACGGAGGATTGGGAAAACGCCGGGGTTGAGTTGCGTCAGGTTGTTTCCAGGCCGGACGGGCATGACTGGTCTGGTCCGACCGGTTATGTGCAGTCGCTACTGGATCACGTGCTGCCCTCACTCGATTCGCCGATCGCCCTGATCTGCGGTTCCCCGGAGATGATCTCTCAAACGCGAGACAGATTGGTGCAGATGGGTTTTGGCCGGGACGATATACTGACGAACTACTAAGGAAGAGTATCCACAGATTACGCAGATTCAAAATCAATACAATTGCGGGGGAGTGCAAGTTCACATGACTAACTGCGACACTCAGGATCAATTCAGTTTTTTAACGTTAGTTTTTGATTGTCTCTTTTAATCTGCGTAATTTGCGAAATCTGTGGATGAACGCCGGTGAATTGCCAGCGTCAGGCCCATTATGAAATAGAAGATCATCACAACTTCGGAATCGCCCCAGTTGTAGTGCACAAGTCCGCTTAGAAAGAATCCGCACAGCCCGCCTAACGCCCCAAGGATCACGCCGCGCTCAAGCCAATCGTCTATCAACTGGCTCCCTTCCAGACGCCAGAGCATACGCGCGTAAACACCCAACAGCCACAACCAGCAGAGTAGTGCGGGTAAGCCACGTTCGAGCGCGAGCTGCAACAGGTTTGAGTGCATATGACCCGGCGGGAGGCGGCCGTTGTCGAAAAGGCCCCACTCGTTTTTGTGCGCCTTGATCGAATCCATGCCAACGCCCAGGAGCAGATGGCGGGGATTGCTTACCAGCAGGTTGAAACCCTCGCGCCATACCGTTTCCCGCCAGCTTGTCGATTGATCCTTGCGGTCGACGAAGTTGATGCTGCGTTGCTGTCGCAGCACGAAGAGTCCAGCGACAACAAGTAGCAAAACAACGGCGGCGCCGAGAAGAACGGTTTTGCGACTGCTGCCGCACACAAGAATTATCGCCGCGGAAAGGACTGCGGCCACCCAGGTCGCACGAGTCACCGTCAAGATAAGGGCAAAAGAGAAGGCAGCCAGGACGAGAAGCAATACCACTCCCGCCCAACTCCGCTTTCCTGGCAAACAAACAAATAGACCAAGCGCCAGAGCGAGGATCAATTGCAGGGTCTCGGCGTAGGTAACGTAGTGTCCAAAGAAGCCAGAGGCACGCCAGTCGCGGCTCACCGACCAACCCGAGATCCCAAGCTGCTCCTCGGAGGTCGAACCCGACAGGAGTTGCCCGCGCGGCACTTCGAGCACCGGCATCCACTCCACGCGATAGATCTTCACTTCAGCCTGCTTCGAATTGGGCGAAGCCGCTAACGCCGTCGCCAAATCACCTGCGTCACGAATCGCTTTTCCATCCACCGTCAAAATCGAATCGCCGCTAACGATGGGCGTCGGCGTGAGAGTTCTTCTATTTCTAAAAGCGGCGGCTGTCAGAGGGCTGCCGGCACTCACCTCATGAATCTTGAGCCCTCGTCCCCAGGCCCGTTCCCCAAGCGTGTAACAAACGTTTACAAGGCAGGAAGCGATCAGCGTAACGGCGAGCAGGCGAGTGATCCGGCGTGAAGAAATGTTTTGGGCGACGAGATATACAATCGTGAAGAGACTGGCGGCCCGGAGTTTCCCGATCGAGACCAGGGGTTCGTAAGAGAAGACGGCAGAGAGTCCCGTGAGGATAAAGAAGCCGAGTAGAGCGTAGTCCACCGGAGTGCGATAAACGCGCGGCGGCGGGTAAAAGGCGAATCGAACAATCCAAAAGAACATGCCTAGCAGCCAGGCAGTCTGCGTGGCGGCAATTGAATGCGGCGCCGCAGCAGCGAAAAGAAAGAGGCACCCAAGCACCAGCCATTCCGGCCATCGCGCCACGTCGCTTGTAGATCCACGCTCCCGTGCGAGTCCGATTTTCTTGAAGGTGCTTGTGGGATTTGAGTGCATAGAACGATTTGCGACGCGATCCGCGAAATCACACAGACGGACGTCGCGTTTGCTGTCGTTTAGTGTGTTTTCGTGGATCGTCCGGGTCCTGCCCGGTTGGTAGTGCCCTAGTTGGTTTTCGTAAACGCAAACTGTTAGTTTGCGCACGCCTTGAATGCCATTCATTCAGCGCAAACTAACAGTTTGCGTTACAAATCAGGGCACTACTTGCCGGTTGGTTCACTACAACGCGCGTTGCAGGCTGTATTAGAATGAAATGCCGCTCTACTATATTCGAATAAAGAGGAAATACATGCACCGAATCCTGCCTCAGCTGCTGCTCTTAGCAGCGTTGCTGATTACCTTTGTCACAATCCGCGCCCAGACGCCGGCGCAGTATCTGGACCAGGCCAAGGCTGTCCAAAACGACGCGCGCGTAAAAGCCGCAACGGCATATATAGATAAGGATCGCGATCACATTCTGCGAGAATGGATTGCAATTACGGAAATCAATGCACCGTCGCAGCACGAGCAGCAGCGCGCGAAATACGTCGAAGGACTACTGCGCAAGTATAAACTGCAGAACATTCGCTACGATTCCGCCGGCAACCTCATTGCGGAGCGGAAGGGAACGGGCGGTGGGCCGGTTGTTGTTTTCGATGCCCACCTCGACACCGTTTTCCAGCCGGGACTAAAGATCAAAGCCACAGTCCGTGACGGCAGGGTGTATGCACCGGGCGTCGGCGACGATACGCGCAACATCGAGGCCATGCTGGCGACAATTCGCGCGCTTGATGCAGCCGGCGTTAAGACTAAGGGCGATCTGATTTTTGTATTTAGCGTTGAGGAGGAATCGAGTCTGCGCGGCGCCGAGGAATTTGTGAAAGAGAACAAAGGCAAGATCGATCATTACGTTGCGCTCGATGGCGGGTATGAAGGGTTTACCTATGCGGGGATCGGCATTAGTTGGTACCTGCACCATTTCATCGGCCCTGGCGGCCATACTCGCTCGCGCACACCGCCTTATTCGGCGAGCTTGCCTCTCGCGCGCGCCGTTTCTCGCATTTATGAACTCAAGGTTCCCAGCAATCCACCTTCAAACCTGAATATTGGGATGTTGGGAGGCTCGGACGTGATTAACGCCAAAGCATCTGACGCCTGGTTCACTTTGGATCTGCGTTCCACAAACAACAATGTCGTTTCTGACCTGGAAAAGAAGATTGCAGAGATTCTTGAAGACGAAGCCCGACGTGCAAACATGCAGCTGAAGACGGACGTAATTTCCACCGCGCCTGCGGCGGTCATTCCCGGCCACCGCGAATCTCATCTGGTGAAGATGGCTGAAGCTGTACACCGAGCGATGGGGTTCGATCCGCTGATCACGCCGACGGGCTCAAACAATTCCAGCGCCGCGTTGCTCGCGGGCATTTCTTCAATCTCGACTGGCGCTGGTCCCTGCAACGACTCGCATGCGGTAACTGAGAACTGCGAGATTGAACCGCTCTACCGGGGCATCAAGAAGATATTGCTGTTGGGAGTGGCGCTGGCGGGGATTTAGTTTTGAGAATTGGGCGCGTAACGCGAGTCTCAAAGAACCTGCGAAGCAAGTGAAAGCATAAAGCTGGGGCGTAAGCCCCAGGAACTGTCCAACCTGAGACCCAGCCCGCGAAGCGGGCAACAGCTCTCTAACAGAGTCGGTCACGCTCTGTCGCCCGCCTTGCGGGCTCGTCAATCTTGTCGGTGACTCGTTCCTGGGGCTTACGCCCCAGGCTTTATGCCTTCGCCCGCTTCGCGGGCTGGATTTGCTATCGGCCTTTTGCGCAACGCACACATACACTTAGTTCATCTGTTTTACTTTTACCCAATCACTTGCGCCCGACGGCAAACAGGCTCGTTGCAGACCTGACATACATCACACCATCCGACAAAGCGGGCGTCGCCATTAACAATTCTCCCATCGAGTTTGTCGCGACGTGGGAAAACTTGTCCCCAGCGGCAATCACGAGAATTTCCCCGTCCTCATTTGAAAGATAAATCTTGCCGTCGGCTGCCACTGGCGACGCACTAAAGCCGCTGCCTACCAGCGGCAAACGTTGACGGTAGACCTCGTCACCAGTCTTTAAGTTGTAAGCATCGAAGAGGCCGTTATTCGACAACACATAAAGAATTCCCTTGTAGCTCAAAGGGGTCGGCATATAAGACCCGCGACCCGCGCGACTCCAAACGATAGCTTCGCTGCTCGTCTTCCCTTCCGCGAGCGTAAGATCGCCGCGAGCATCAGGACGGACGACAAAAATTGGACGCTCCGGCCCACGACCACTGGCGACGACGAAAAGATTGTCGGCGAAGATGGGAGTCGGCGCCGTGATCTTCGAACTTCCTCCCAGCCGCCATAATTCCTTACCGGTCCGGGGATCGTAGCCGCGGATGAAATTAGAAGCATTAGTTACCAGTTCAGGACCGGTCGCGGTCAGCGCTACCGTCGGTGTACCCCATGATGGCAACTCCGCGCGGTCTGTCTTCCACACAGTCTTCCCGGTCGTCGCGTCCAGAGCAAGGATGAAAGAGTCGGTTTGCGTGTCACACTGGAGAATAACGAGATCGTTCCAGATGATTGGCGAACTTGCAGGCCCCCATTCGTAGGTAGGAATGTCGTAGGCGCCCATGTCAACGCGGCCAAGATCAACCTTCCACAAAAAGCGGCCTTTCACATCATAAGCATGCACGCCTTGCGATCCGAACCAGGCAACGACGATCCGCCCGTCGGTCGCGGGGGTGGAATTGGCATAGGTGGCTTTTATGTGACGCTTCTCTGCGGGTTCGCCTTCATGGGCCACACGCTCCCAAAGGATCTTGCCGCTCTTCTTGTCGAGCGCGTAAATCGTCCAACGGTGACGTGAACGATCCTGCGAAGCATCGCCGTCGCCGTAGAGACCGGGACGAAACGTCGCTTTGGGATCGCTGCTCACTGCACTTGTTACGAAAATTCTGTCTCCCCAAACGACAGGACTGGAATGCGCGAGACCGGGAAGCGGCGTGCGCCAGAGAATATTTTCACCGGCCTTGGCGTTCCAGGTATCGGGAAGATTTTGACCTTCGGCGATTCCCGAGGCCTGCGTTCCGCGAAAAGACGGCCAACTGCCGTGTGCTGTTTTTGAATCAGGTCGTGATGGTGGACGCGAGCCCGCGGTCCTCATAATCCGCCGCGCCGGTAATGTTTTCGTTTCTCCCGCGGGCGTCCAGGTGCTGCGGTTGAGGATCATTTGCCGGACTTTGCACTGGTCCGCAACCAGATCGAAACCAACGCCGGCGCCGTCCCGTCGCAAACGATAACGTCCGGGCCCGTCACAACCGCCAGGCCCCCCTGACATCATCAATTCAATTTCAGGTCCGAGAAGTTTCCAGTTGCCGTTAAGGGCAGGCCAGCCCTTGCCCTCGAGCCTAAACGTGCCACCGGGATCAAACTTCACGACAAACGCGCCGAAAGTAAGCGGGTTGGATGGGAGCTGAATATTCGATGGCTGCGTCTTATCCTGGACCGTTGCTCTAACAGTTCCCAGGTTCATGCTGAAGATGCTAACAGCGATCGCCACGGCGAATATCCCGAGCGTATTTTTCATATTAGTTCCTCATCTTACCAGGGCCTTTTGCTTTGTTTGGTTCCTTTAAGGCTGATGACAACTCTGGCGGCTGACTCAACTTCAGCAACATCGCAGGTGGGGAAAGGGGGCCTGCCCCCACTCTCTCTTTGACCACTGCCGTCAACTCTTTTTGCGATGTGCTTCAATATACTTGCGGGCAAACTCTTTCCAGTGGGGACTCTCGCGTAGCCCGATTTTGTCTGCCTCCTGCTCGGCTGCTGCGAGCGTCCACTCGTCTCGCAATACTCTGCGAATCATCCAAAATGCAGCGACGCGTATCCCGGCGGCGCAGTGAATAAACATCGGACGATTCGTGGTGTCATCTGTAATCTTCAGAAACTCCGCGACCTGTTCCTCCTTAGGCTCACCGAAGACAACGGGAATATTGAAGTAGCGCAAGCCGAGTTCCTTTGCTTTGGCTTCTTCTTCGGCGGCTCGATGTTCACCTGTTGGTCGAAGGTTCAGAATGCTTTTCACGCCGTCCGCCTTTAACTTCTCGAGGTGCTCCATTCGAGGTTGAGCGCCGGTGCAGAACTCGTCGCTGATACGCACAAAGTTTCTGATCGGCGCCACCTCTTGCGGAGCCTTCATAGCTGCGGTGGCGATCAGCAGGAGTGGAAGAAGGCATAGTAGTGTGTTCATGGTTCCAGTTTCCGTTGGTTAAAGAGAAATGTTCGGTTCACTTCCGTTTCGGCCTTCGCTTCAATCCATGATCTTGTCGAGACCGCGCACCAGTCCAATATGATCCCGCACCTTGCGAATTGCCAGTAACGCACCTTGAATGTAAGGACCGGCCCCGCTGCCTGCATCGTGCCGGATCGTCAAGCGCTCGTCAGGTGCGCCAAAGATCGCTTCAACGGCAATAACGAAACCTGGCAGCCGAACTGAATGTACCTGACTCCCATCCAGCGTTGCGCCACGACTCTCCTTGTGGCCAATCGTATTTTCAATCGCGTGGGTTACTTCAGGTGTTTTGACTTCAGAAAGACGAAAGGCCAACTCGCGCGCCGTACCGCTCGGTGCGTCAACCTTGGCGTCCGAGGCATAGTCAACAATCTCCCGCTGAGATAAATACTTCGCCGCTTCGCATGCAAAACGCTGTAATAGCACCGCAGTCAAAGCAAAGTTGCCGGCGGCAATCACGCCCACATTCCGCGCCAGCGCCGCTTCATGAATCTCGGCAAAGTCGGGGTTTGTTAGTCCCGAGGAACCAATCACGACGTGAACGCCGCGATTAACGGCCGTCAACACATTGGACTTCACAACATCAGCCTTCGTGAAGTCAACCAAAACATCTGTCGGCGTCTCTAGAGCTTCGGTAACAGATTCGCTGATCGTCAGATCAACGTCAACATTCTCGATTACTTCTCGGAGATGGCGACCGGCATGACTGCGAGAGACGGCGCCTACAAGTCTCAGATCGTTTGCCCTGACAAGAGCGATACAGAGCGGTTTACCGACCCATCCGGTTGCGCCAGCGACACAAACTTGGAGTTGCACTTAGCGTTTGCACCTCTTAAAAGTCCGCGGAGCGGACTAAATTGCCGATTGGCGATTGCCAATTGCCGATTGAATATCGGTCTATCGATGCTTGAATGAAAACGTCGCGGGAGTGAACTAGTCGAGCGCGTGTTCATTCTTCAGTTGGCAATTGGCAATCGGCAATTCAATCACCCTTCAAGCCTCACCCGCATACTGATCACGCGCCCACTCCTCAGCCGCCGCTTCATCACGCGCTGAGGAAAGGAATCGCACCCACGCCTGCTGCTCATGCCAGACCGGCACCAACTCCCAGACACAGAAAGCGGGCTTGTGACTTCCGTCTCGAGGAAACGGACGGAACTCGGACATCACATCACCGTCTTTGTAAAAGACAGTTTCCCAAAGTTCATTCGAATTTCGCCACGTACAAACGATCAGGAAGTAAAAGCTCTCGCCGCAGCGATGAAGCAGCAAAAACCCCAAACCCCGAGCGTCGAGTTTTGTCGAAATCAGATGGTGGCGTGCGAGTTGTCTGATCTTATCCGGCGCGGGTCGCCCAATTGGGTGAATGTCGTACCATTTGATGAACGCATCGGAGACCTCCAATCGTTCAGCAGGGACAACCTCTTTGGGGCCGTGCGTGTAGTTCTGCTCGATCCCGGAGTCGGTTTTTAGCACACGTGCCAGTGATGTATCGGCGCAATCATTTGCACTCCTCCAGCTGAGAACATCCGCCCGTTTGCAGCGTTCCACTTTCAACCATTTTTCGTCGGCTCCGTTACCGGCTCGCCAAGCATATAACACAGCCCATCAGGAGCAACTTCGAAGAAGACACTGTAGTTTACGCCGGAGAACTTATGGACTGACAAATCAGGTTCGGCAGGCGGCGCGCCCTTGATCTCTTCAAAAGCCGCGACGACGTTGTCGACTTCAAAGAAACAACCTTCCTGGGTCGGGTCGCCACCATTCTCTGCCAAGCCGATCTGCACATCGTCGCGCGCGAGAATGACCGACTTGTGAGGTGAGTCATGCCTCGACACTACCCGAAACCCAAACGTCTTCTCATAGTAGGGGATCGCAGCCTCGACATCCGCAACCGGAAGATTCAAAGCATTGCCGGCGTAGGGCGCTGCGCGCTTGAATTCTGATTTCATATTCGTTCCTCGGATAAAACCCTAGCAGGACCCACCCGCTTGGTGGTACTGACCTCATCGGACCGCACGCAGAATCCACCGCGTTACTTACAAACCAGATTCTATTTTGCAGCCCTTCATCCTTCGTCCCTCATCCTTCATCCCTTACTCACCGGCCGACAGCCACTGTCTCACTTAGAGATTGCGGCATGTCAGCCACCGTATAAGCCATTACGGCCATAGTTGCAATGCATAGAGCCAGATCCTGCGGATCGATCTTATCGAGCGTGTCTGCATGTGTGTGATGAATATCAAAGTAATGGGTGCTATCAACGTCCAGACTGGCGCCTACAACCCCTTCGCGCATGATAGGTCCAATATCCGCGCCTCCGCCGTCGGCAGCAATCCGGCTTGCCCGGATGCCAGTAATCTCCTGCAGGTTCGCGCGCGCTTGCGGTGAAGCTGTCGCAGCGAGGTGCCTTTCTCCTGAGTGGCTTGAGACGTCGTGTTGCAGGGAGACTTAGAGCGAATGCAGTTTAGCTGATGGGGGAATTAAATGTGCAACCCGGAGCAGCTCTAAAGAAATGCGTGCTCGCCATGGCTGATAATTTCGGATCTTAATGCGGGCGAGACGCCCGCGATCCCAATAACTTCAGATCACTTTTCAAAAGAGTTCTCTTTAATGGGCTTCGATCGACGGCCTCGACATACTTGCACTCTCACAAGATCCAGTCACAATGCAGCAGATGATGCTGGCCCTTGCCACGGAAACCGGACTCAAACCTCTGCTGTTGCTGTTTGTAATGTTAGCAGCGGCAAAAGTGTTTGCAGAAATTTTCGAGCGGCTGCGCCAACCGGCCGTCGTGGGGGAAATTCTCGCCGGCGTACTCATCGGCCCAAGCGTTCTCGGTTGGGTGGTGCCCTCAGAACTCACGAACACACTCGCCGAAATCGGCGTCATCTTTCTTCTCTTCACGGTTGGTCTCGAGACAAAGCCCTCGGCAATTTTTAAAGTCGGCGCCAAGGCCGCACTCGTTGCAGTCCTTGGCGTGATCGCACCATTTGTCGCCGGCTATTTGCTACTGTGGTTGCGCGGCGCGACTACCGTTGAGTCGCTTTTCCTCGGCACCGCAATGGTTGCTACGTCCGTCGGCATAACGGCACGAGTCCTGGCCGGGCTGGGTGTGTTGAGCTCACAGACTAGCCGGATCATCCTCGGTGCAGCGGTGATAGATGACATTTTGGGGCTGCTAATCCTCGCTCTGGTCTTAAGCGCAGCGACGGGCCAAATTGATTACATCGAGATCGGCATTACCGCGGCTCTTGCCGTTGGCTTCACCCTCTTCGTGGTCCTGGTAGGTTCGCGCATGGTAACGCGGTTCGCTCCACGGATTGAAAACCTGAAAACGTCTGAGTCACTCTTCGTCTTTGGTTTACTACTGTGCCTCGGTTTATCGGTTGCCGCTTCATATATTGGCGTGGCGGCGATCATCGGCGCTTTCCTGGCGGGAATGGCCCTGGCCGAAGCCACCGAAGGCAACCAGACAATGCATAAACAGATTAATGGCGTCACGGAGTTTCTCGTACCATTCTTTCTCGTGAGCATCGGCATGCAATTGCGACTCGATGTCTTCCTACAACCGGCCATTCTGGTTCTCGCCCTCGCTGTCACGCTGGTTGCGGTGATGACGAAATTGATTGCCTGCGCCTTGCCGGTAATGAATTTGGGGTGGAGGCGCGCTGGGCAGGTTGGAATGGGAATGGTGCCGCGGGGCGAGGTAGGGATTGTAGTAGCTCAAATCGGCCTAGTTCTGGGCGTGATTGACGATGTTCTCTTCGCAGTAGTGCTTTTCATGGCTGTAGCCACCACGCTAATCGCTCCTCCATTTTTGAAAATATTGTTCCTCGAAGCAAAGCCGAAGGGTGACTAGCAGCCGGTTTCAATCAGGTTGAAGAGCTTTGATTCTCTTAGCTTCCGTTCGCCTGCAGCTGCTTCTCGAGTTCAAGCACGCGCGTTGCTAAACGCGCCTCCCCGATTTTCTCAGCCACCTGTTGGAAACCCTTCATCGCTCCCTTCCACCGCAGTTCTTCCACGTCAACGAAAAGGGGCGCGTCAATTCGCAACGTGGCGAGGTCTTTAAATAGCAAGGCGAGCTTGAGATTGTCGTGTGTGAGAGTGTCGCGCGGGAATTGTTCGATGTGCCCGTATCGATTTATCAGTGTCGCCGCAGTTTTAACGCCAAGGCCAGGAATGCCCGGGTAGCCATCCGCCGCATCACCGACCAGGGCAAGATAGTCCGGAATCCACTCCGGCGCGACACCATACTTCGCGCGAATGGCAGTCGCATCGCGGATTTGACCGCTTCGGCGATCCACCTGCACGACGCGATCTCCGACGACGCACTGTGCAAGATCCTTATCGGGCGTCCAGATACAAACCTTCTCCACCCGTTTATCCTGGGCTGCCAAATGCGCGGCGGCTGCAAGCGCGTCGTCGGCTTCCTGGTCGATCATCGGCCATACTGCAACACCCATCGCGACGAGCGCTTCCTCGAACGGATGAAATTGTGCGAGCAGTGCCGGCTCCATACCCGCGCTCGTTTTGTACTCCCGCCACAGTTCGTTACGAAACGACTCGATGACGTGATCAGTGGCCACTCCAACGTGCGTCGTCCCCTCCTCGATCATCTGCACAACTGTACGAAGCACGCCCACCACCGCACCGTACGGAGGGTCGGTTTTCTTAAAACGCCGGAGTCCGTAAAAGTGACGAAAGAGCTCGTAAGTGCCGTCAAGCAGATGAACGATCATTGGGGAAAGAGTCCAATGTCCGATGTCCAATGTCCCGCTCATATCGCCTCTAGCTTTTGTGGAACCTTGAAACCGCCCTTGGCGATCAACGTCTGTCTTATCTTGATTTGGACATTGGACTTTGGACTTTGGACTTTGAGCGTCAGGCGTCAACGAGAAACTTAAAGCCGCCGTAGACCATGCGCTTCATGTCGAAGGGCATAGCTCCTTTTTCCATCATCTTCGCGAGACGCGGATCGGCCATGACCTTGGCATTGACCTGATCGCGGTGTGCACGTGACTTATAAACGATCCACGAAAACACTACAGTCTCACCCGGTTTGAGTTTCATTTGTTTCGGGAATGGCACCCCAAACTTCATCTTCATGTCATCGCCGACCGCCTCAACGTATTGAAGCGCACCGTGCTCCCGCCAGATTTTCCCTGCCTTTTGCGCGATGCTGCGGTAGAGCTTCAGATTTTTCGTGGGGACGGGTAAGACAAATCCATCAACGTATTGCATCGAAACCTCCTCAATCCGAATTTAATAAATGATTCACATTTAACGACGCGCCGGATGCGGCGCCAAACGCCAGCGGCCATATGCGACAAAGGCCGAAAGAACTCCAAAGACCAGCGGCGGCAGGGCCATTGCGAAACCATCGCCCGCAACGGTGAGCACTGTTGCTCCAATCAGAATGATCACCAGGCCCACCGCTGCCAGCGGTGTTAGACCTGGTCGAATACGCAGGAGCCCGGGAAGAATCAGCCCGAGAGCTCCGAGAACCTCGCAAACACCAATGAAGCGCACTAACAATCCAGGCAGCGGTATCGCATTCGGCGACCCCATCGACATCAACACATCGATCGGCAGGATCAACTTCGTTCCAGCGGCGAAGAGAAAAAGTAGTGCTAACAAGATCTGAATGATCCAAAGGACAATATTCATGGTTTGACTCCCAGGTCGTCGTTGTCGTTTTAAGGCAACGACTTTGCAATTACGCCTAATTCTTCAGTGGAATCAGCGAACGCAACCGATCGTTGCGCAGCCAGAGCCCGCCCCAGAGCATTGCTCCAAAAATGACCGGGAACAAGACTGAAAACGGACCCTCGCCGACGCGAACGTGAGTCGCCACCGCGCCACCAAGATAACCTGTCAACAGGATCGCCCCGAGAACTGACGTCATCGGAATCAAGTAGAGAATGGTTGAAACGAGCAGAACGATCCCGAGGCCAAAAATCACGCTCTCAGGATACCCCAGCTTCACCGTTGCCTCGACCACCGGCGGCGGCTTAATAAACTTCATAACGGCGTCGACAATGAGGAATAACGCCGGCAACCCGCCAATGATTCGTCCAGCCCAGGCCCGCTTCTTCGAAACGGGAGTTGATCCAGTATCCGTGTGCATAGTCTTTCCTCCAGAAACGTCCGCAGATTCTTTGGCGTGCGCTGACTTGTCAGCGCGTTGTCCCCCCTTTTTCGATCGCACCTGCGCCCAAAGTTACGTCACCGCTTTTTCGACTTTTCACTCGATGCCCTTTCATTCTCCGCGACGCGCGCTTTGACGATCTTTTTCACTAACGCGGAGGGCAGCGGCCGTCCGATCGGAAAGCGAATCGTCCCCTTGGATGTTTCATAGGCCTTTAGCTCATCCTTGTAGGACGCTATCGCTTTTGGGCCAGGGAAGATGCTGCAGTGGTTCTTGAAGGCGGCGAATCCGATCAGCATTCCTTGGTGCTTGTACATCGGCATCTGATAGCTGATCCCTTCCGTGGCCTTGGGCGCAGCGGCCTTGATTGCTTTGCGAATCTTCTCAAGCGTCGCTCTCGCCTCTTCCGGAAGCGCCGCGAGGTAGCCGTCTACAGTCTTTGCTGGTGTGGCACCGGCTTTTTTCATGGGTAGTCCTTTCAATCCTGATAGAGATCTTATGGCTGGATTCACGAAAAACCTTGGCGGCCGTTTCCATGGACATGGCCCTTGAAACTACACCTCCGGCAGCCCTTCAACCTCTCCTACTGGCCGGACCTCAACAGTTCCGATCCGCCCACCGGGAATCCGGCCCGCGATGTTAATTGCCTCAGCGAGATCGACGGCCTCGATAAGAAAATAACCGCCAATCTGTTCGCGCGTCTCCGCGAAGGGACCGTCGGTCACAAGTCGCTTCCCATCGCGAACTTTCACGCACGTAGTCGCCGTTGCTGGTTGCAGCGGCGCCGCATCCAGATACTGTCGCTTCTCATGAAGCTGATTCGCTAACTGAATTGACTCCTGGAGCAGATCGGATCGCTCGCTCTCGTCCAGGACCTCTTCGTGGTGAATCAGCATAATGTATTTCATCAGTTGCGCCTCATCTGGAGTGCGGCAACTTGTTGCCGCTTTGTTCGTTCGCTGACAAATGTCTCGGTCTTCTAAAGCGCTGACAAGTCAGGTGCATTCAAAGCTGCCGAGATTACTCTTTTCCCTGAGCCGCATCCCTCAATGCCTGGATGTCCAGTTTGGTCATTTGCAGCATCGCCTTCATGACTCGTTTCGATTTTTCAGGATCTTTGTCCTGGAACAAATCGCCCAGGATGGTGGGAGTGACCTGCCATGACAAACCAAACTTGTCTTTGAGCCAGCCACATTGTGATGTCTGTCCACTTTCCGAAAGCTTCTCCCAGAAGTAATCAACTTCTTCCTGCGATTCGCAGTTGACTACGAACGATACGGCTTCTGTGAATTTGAAATGCGGGCCGCCGTTTAGCGCCAGAAATTCCTGCCCCTCGATTTGGAATTCCACGGTCATTACCGTTCCCGCCGGTCTACCAGCCGCCTTCGACCCCTCCTCTTCGTAGCGGGTTATGCCATTGATCCCGGAATTCTTGAAAACCGATACATAATAATTCGCGGCCTCTTCTGCGTTGTTGTCGTACCACAGAAACGGAGTAATCTTTTGCATGTCTTCTCCTATTTAGATTGTTGTTTTCGAGCCTCGGCTCCGGCCGACCGCGCCCAGCTGGGCCTGGTCTCCGCTTCTAAGTCGAACGGGGGAAAGCGAGATCGACACAGTTACTTATTTCCGATTGAATTAATCCGCCGGTTACGCATAGACCGGGTTGATATTCAGTGATTACTTTGCTGACTCATCAACCTCGAAGATACCGAAAGTATTGCCTTCGGTGTCGACGAAATATGCCTGCCAACACTTGCCCGGAATCGCAAACTTGGGCAGCGCAACTTCTCCGCCAAGGCTCAGAATTTTTTGTTCGGTCGCGTCGAAGTTCTCAACCTCTATCGAACACACAAACGCATTTGTTCCGCATTGAGGTGGTGGAGGCGGCGCGGGACGTTTGAGTAGACCGCCCCTTGCTCCGCCTGTTTCTATGCGCCAATACTCGGCCGGGAGTCCGTAAACTTATTCAAACCTCCAACCAAAGACTCCCTCATACAGGCCAACCGCTCGCTGAGGATCGTCAGCTTGAATCTCGAAATATAAATGTCCGTTCATCATTTCTTCCCGCAAGTCATCTGGTCCTTAATTTTCCTCCCAGCCAGGTACAAGGCAGAGCAAGTACAGCCAACGCGATTGGATACCATGCGGGGCCTAGTTTCATCGGTATTGTGACTATTGCCGCAATAGTGCCCAGCACAAGCCCTATTAATCCGAGAATCACTACGTGTCGCATTGGCCGACTTGGAGCCAGGGCGGCTGTAATGTAGCCGCCAACCACCGTATAAATGCAGCGGTAAATTGTTGCGGTCAGAACCATCCAGGTAGTGTGAAATCCCCTGCTCGGGCGGAGTAAAAATCCCAAGCGACTCCAGAACGAAGTCTGTTCCGGTATGTGAAAACACAATAAAGATCATTCCCGCAAGGATTGCTCCAATGCCTTTCAAGGTGTTCACAGTCGCTCCTCCCCAATTTAGTGGTTGTTATTTTTCAACAAGCCTTCGCTTCGATCTCCGTGCGAATACGTTCGTCCTGCTCTCTTAGCTCCGGAGTGAATTCGGCGCCAAAGTCTTCCGCCTCGAACACCTGGCGAATCTCCACCTCAGTATCCTCAAACGGCGCGCGCTTGAGCCATTCAATCGCCTCTTCCTTCGACTTCACTTGCCACATCCAGTAGCCGGCTATCAATTCTTTGGTTTCCGCGAAAGGGCCGTCGATCACGGTCCGCTGCCCATCCGCAAACTTGACGCGCGTGCCTTTCGAGCTTGGATGCAGCCCCTCTCCCGCGAGCATGACGCCGGCCTTCGCCAGTTCTTCGTTGAACTTTCCCATTTCGGTAAGCATTTTCTCGGTCGGCATCGCGCCTGCTTCCGACTCCTTGCTGGCCTTAACAATCACCATGAATCGCATTCTAGTTTCTCCTTTTCATCTAACTTCCGTTCCGATAGCCAGGGTCAAGCTGCAGATTGCCTACTGCAATCCGGCTGTTTCCACACGCACAAAACTGGCTCTGTATCTCTAAGTCGGATGACGCACAGCGAGATCGACACCTTGAACATATGCGTATCTCAATTTGTCGCGACTAGCTCGCGGGCAGCCCCTCGATATCAAGAACCGGCCGAATTTCAATCGTGCCGAATTGCGCCGGGGGAATTCGTTCCGCAATGCCAATCGCTTCATCGAGATCCGTGGCTTCGATTAAGTAATAACCACCAAGTTGCTCGCGTGTTTCCGCGAATGGGCCGTCAGTCACCAGCCGCTTGCCCTCGCGGACCCGAATGCTCGTCGCCGTGGCCACAGAATGTAGCGGGCTGGCGTCGAGATATTTCCCGGTTGAGTTGAGATCCTGTGCGAGCAGCGCTGATTCGACATAACAGTGTTCCCGCTCGGCCTCGGTCATGGCCTGTTCATCGAGATAAACCAACAGCATGTATTTCATATTTTTGGACCTCCATCGATAAGTCGAACAGCGAGAGCGCGGATCGACACTCAGCCGGGAAATATTTAACATGTGGCATGCTCGCAAATGCCAACGCCGCGGTTCAGGCGGTGTATAGCTCCGATTGGGGCCGGATCGTGGCAACACTGATCCGCTCTTTCGGCGACTTCGACGTGGCCGAAGAGGCGACTCAGGAAGCCTTCACGGCTGCTGTGGATCAGTGGCGTGACTCGGGCGTTCCTGATTCCCCTCGCGCATGGATCATCCAAACAGCTCGTCACAAGGCCCTTGACCGTATTCGGCGTCAAACACGTTTTCAAGAGAAAGTTGAATCGTACGCTGCGTCCGGTTTGGTTCAAACAGTCGAAGAGCCAGGCTACGACACGAGCGAAATCACCGATGATCGTTTACGGCTGATATTCACCTGCTGCCACCCTGCGCTCGCACCCGAGGCCCAAGTCGCGCTCACACTTCGCACGCTGGGCGGACTCGAGACAGACGAAATCGCAAGAGCATTCCTTGTTCCACCGACGACGATGGCGCAACGACTTGTTCGGGCCAAGCGCAAGATTCGTGATGCGGGCATTCCTTACAGTGTGCCCGATACTCATGAAATGCCCGCGCGGCTTGATGCGGTGCTGACCGTGATTTACCTAATCTTCAACGAAGGTTACGCAGCAACGCAAGGCGAGAACCTTGTCAGGAGGGATCTGTCTGCGGAGGCAATCCGGCTGGGCAGGCTCGTCCGGACCTTGATGGCGCCACCGCCAGCGCCCGAAGCGACTGCTTTGGTTGCTCTGATGCTCCTTCATGACTCACGACGCGACGCGCGTCTCGATGAACGTGGTGACATAGTTGTACTGGAAGATCAGGATCGCAACCGTTGGAATCAGCAGCAAATCGCTGAGGCACTGCCCCTTGTCGCGGAAGCGTTGCGCGACGGACCGGGTCCGTTCGCGATTCAGGCAGCGATTGCGGCCCAGCATTGTAAGGCCTCTCGTGCTGACGATACTGACTGGGCACGAATTGTTGAGCTTTACGATCTTTTGGAGCGGGTGCAGCCGTCGCCCATCGTGTCATTGAACCGCGCCGTCGCCATCGCCATGCTCCACGGACCGTTGCCGGCGCTGGCTCTCATCGACGAACTCGCTGCTACCGGAGAACTCGACGGCTACCATCTGCTGCCTGCCGCGCGCGCTGATTTGCTGCGCCGTCTCGGATCCAATGAGGAAGCTGCAGACAGTTATTTGCGAGCCCTGAAGCTGGCGACCAATGATAGCGAACGTCGCTATCTCGAGCGCCGGTTACAGGAAGTTAAGTCTCCTGATAGTTGATTCTGATGACTGCTGATTTGCTGTTTACTGATACTGACTACTATTAATTGACCACCGTTTGCTCTAATGCCCGGCTCATCTTGCTCGTGCCCTAGGCCTGTGGTAGGTTGCCTCTCACAAAAACGTGGGTTTGCTTCTCACGGTGCCCGACACCTAATTTCAACATGCTTGGCTCAAACCGGGGGATGTCCGTCGTCCGACCTATCTACTAACGGTTGAACTCAACAACTGGAGAACTAAAATGAAGATGCGTGGAAGGATCATGATTGGACTGGCTGCAGCGCTACTACTATTGTCGGTAGTAGTTCTCCCCCGAATTAGCGAGGCCGGACGTTTCAAATGGTTTAGCTCAGAGCAGGATCCTGCGGAGAAGTCTGCTTCAGCGGACCGATCGCTCACAAGCGAGCCGGTTCAGGGCCAAAAGTTCGACATCACAGTCGTTGCCTCATATCACAACGACACTTCGATTCCGCTCCGGGATATGAAGCCTCACCCCGTGGTATTGAAAACGGAGCGCGAGGCTAACCCCCGGCGGAAGCTACCCAACAACCATAAGGACAGTCCCGACCCTGTGGTCCAAAGTCGATTCCACGAATTAACGACCCTGTTCACGCCCAATATGCCCACTCCCATTCTCAACTTTAATGGCATTGGGTTTCCGGGTGTGGCTTGCAACTGCGCACCACCTGACACCAACGGTGAAGTGGGCGCGACGCAGTACGTTCAAATTGTCAACGCAGGGTTTCAGGTATTTAACAAAACGACCGGCGCTTCGGTTCTTGGTCCTGTCGGTATCTCCACCATCTGGGCCGGCTTTAATGGACCCTGCGAAACTGCCGGCGCCGGGGATCCCGTGGTGCTCTATGACCAGCTCGCTAACCGTTGGGTCATCAGCCAGTTTGCAGGCACCAGCATTCCTACCGACGAGTGCGTGGCAGTCTCCACCACAAGCGATGCCACGGGCAGCTATAACCGCTACGGCTTTCACCTTGGCAGTAACTTTTTTGACTATCCCCACCTTGGTGTCTGGCCCGACGCTTACTACATGAGCATGAACGTCTTTAACTCGACGGGAACAGCATTCCTGGGTCCGCAACCCTTCGCCTTCGACCGTACACGGATGCTCGCCGGGCAACCAGCCACCTTCATCACCACCGGAATTACCGGCGGCTCGAGTGAAGAGACATATCTGCCGGCGGACCTCGACGGATCAAATCTGCCACCACCTGACGCCCCCGCGTCGTTCGTGGAGTTTCCGGCGGGCGGTAGTTTCAGGATCTTTCACTTCCACGTTGATTTCGTCACTCCAAATAACTCGACCTTTACATTATTCGCGAGTGCCCCTTCCGCGGGGTTCACTATACGATCAGGAGGTGTTCCCCAGTTCGGAACAGCCTCTTTGTTAGATCCAATTGGCGACCGGTTAATGTTCCGGCTGGCGACTCGATTCTTTGCTGACGGTCATGAAGCCACAGTTGGAAACTTCACGGTTTCATCCGGCGGTGTAGCGGCGCCTCGCTGGTTCGAATTACGAAACGTTACAAGCGGACCCGTGACAGTGACCCAACAGGGCACTTACCAGCCCGACACAACTCATCGCTGGATGGGCGCAACTGCAATGGATCAACAGGGAAATATCGCGCTCGGATACAGCGCCTCCAGCAGCGCGATTAATCCGCAGATTCGCTACGCCGGAAGGCTGGCCAGCGATCCGGTAAATACGCTCCCTCAAACTGAAGTTACACTCTTCGCCGGTACAGGAAGCCAAACCGGCACCAACGGCCGGTGGGGCGACTACAGCGACATGACGATTGACCCTGTGGACGATTGCACCTTCTGGTACACCCAGGAATATTATGCGACGACCACCAGCTTCGCCTGGCGGACCCGCATTGGTTCGTTCAAGTTTCCCGGCTGTGGAGGATCGCCGACACCGACGCCGACACCCACGCCGACGCCCGGCGTGGCGCAGGAGGCGGTGTGGACGGCGCTTATCAGCGCCCGCTCGCTGGCCGGCGGCGGGGTGGAGCACAGCGGGCCCGGCTACTACGCCATGGCGCAGACCTCGCAGACCATCTCCGGCCCCGGCTACTTCGAGTGGACCTTCGACGGCGACCTGTGCGTGGTGGGGCTGGGCAATCAGAACGACGAGCAGGTGTCGGGCGGCTTCACGGACCTGGATTTCGCCTTCAGCTTCGGGACCTCCTCCTCCTTCGAGGTCTACGAGCGCGGGGCATGGCGGCAGGGCGGGGCGGCCGCGGCCGGCGATGTCTTCCGCATCGAAGTGGCGGGGAGCGGCGACGTCGTTTACCTGAGGAACGGGGCGGTGATACACGTGACGACCAACCCCGTGAAGGCGTATCCCTACTACCTGGTCTTCAAGGCGCAGGGGGAGGTCGGCCGTTCCATCAGCGCGGGGCGGGTGCTGGTGTCGGGCGCGTCGCCCACGCCGACACC
>JBPCNX010000097.1:0-14182 GCA_051000815.1 Pyrinomonadaceae bacterium | reverse complement strand
GCCCGAGACTCTTCACCATGAGTTATTTGCTTTGCCATACTTTTTATCTTTTCTCCTAAACCAAAACTGTGTTTTAACGCCGACAATCAGCCACAATGAACACAGAAAGACACGGATAGAGCCCGGTTGGTCTGGGTTTAAATCTGTGTTTTTCCGTGTTCATCTGTGGCCCAAACTATTTGGCGCTCTTCTTACCGCCAATTGCAGCACCGGCGCGCGTGATGATTCCGAGAAGGCCATCCTCGCACATACTCAACAAGTCTTCACCGTCGCTCTTGATTTCCGAACTGCTGTACTTGCCAAAGAGGATCCGGTCACCCTTCTTAACATCCAATGGCTGGCGCGTTCCGTCTTCCTTGTATTTTCCCTCTCCGGCGGCAATTACTTCGCCTTCCTGGGGTTTTTCTTTCGCGCTGTCAGGGATAATGATGCCGCCGCGAATCTGCTCGCCTTCGTCAATGCGTTTCACAATCACGCGGTCGTGTAACGGTGTGATATTCGTCGTCATAATCTGATGTTTTCCTTAAGGGCTTTCTGCGTTCCTACCCTGTGCCAGTCGCCGCGCTTGTCAGCGCACTTTTAGCTGTCAGCCGTCTGCTGTTAGCTATTAGGGTGAACGTATGACGCCCTGGTTATTAGAAGTTGAGCTGTGGATTTATCAGGTGGTCTGGGGAATTCCAGAGGAGCTGAGAGCGGAGTAAGCTGAACTCGGTTCGACATCCACCTTACGCTAAGAGTGAGGATAAGTAAAGGCGCGAGGGAAATGGTGATGATCTGACAGCTTAGGAGATCATGGAGGTTGGTGGGCCGCCGCACTACTCGGGACGTATCACCTTCCTGACGATTCTCGGAACAATGACTCGATCTGTTTGGATGCCTCTTCGACTGTGCGCTCGGCGTCTTCCACAGCCGTCCCCGCCTCTTCCACCTCGACTGCAACGCTTCGCACGCGTCGGGCCGCTTCTTGCGAGGCGGCCTTTGCTTTGTCAAAGCGCTCCTCTGCGTCGCGGCTGTTCTTCTGGGCTTCCTTCGCGTTAGCAAGAGCTTTTGTCTGCGCTGCCTCTAGACGTTGTGCGTTAGCGCGGGCTTCGGTCAGCGATCGCTTCGCATCCTGCAGTGAACCTTTCGCAGCAGCTAGCTTCGCTTTACGCGCTTCCGCAAGCTGACGTGCGTCATCATCAGCCGACGTTGTTCGTCGAGTCTTCGACTTCTGTGAGGGCTCCAAGCGAGTCGGTTTAGGAGTCGTTACTGGCGCCTGCCTCCTGGCGCCTGCCTCCTGCCTTTCCACGGCGCTAGGAATCGATGAACCGAATAACTCGAAGCCCGGCGGATCCACGTCGGCGGTCAGACGTCCAGGATGTGGAGCATCGGAACGCGATGCGTAGGCTGAGATGCCCTCTAGGGTAGTTGTGATGCGGCGGATAGTGTCCGGCGTAGGATTGTGATCTGCATCTCGTAGCAACGAACTTGCCAGTTCCGTAAGGAGCGTAAGCGCCTCGCGTCGCGCGTCAATGGCTCCGCGCATATCTGCGACCTTTCCGGATGTCTGGGCTTTGTGGAAACGCTCACCTGACGCGATCAGCCGGTCGAATGCCTCTCGATGATTCCAGTAGAGTTGGTTCACGGCCCACGCCGAGATGGAAGACTTAACCAGCGCCTTCACCAAAACCGACTCATCACCACGCCCACTCTTCTTTAACCGCGCTGCCAGTGCGTTGCGCGCGCCAGTGAACTCCGCCAACGGCAACCTGAACAACGCATCAATATCTGCTTCGACGTCATCGGCGCGCTTGCGCTTATGCTCGCTGAACTTAAGCACTGTATCCTTGCCCTGCTTCTCACTCTTCCTCATTTGTTGTCTAGTCTCTCACTGTTTTCAGCGCTTCATCAATTTCGCGATGGATTCGCGTGTTCGCTCTCCTGTGCGGCTCTGCCGCCGCACCGTGCGGAAAGGCTCTGCCTGTCCGTAACGCCCCTTCAATATTGAGGCTACGCCTCGACAAGCCGGCGTTGACATCAAGAACTGCGAACTTTTTGAAAGGCTCTGCAGTATATAGTGAGAGTCTTTCCTACGGTTATTGGCACGAAAAAGGATCAGCGATATATGCTCACCAGTACCTTTCAAGATCTGCGCTATGCATTGCGAGCCTTATCTAAGCATCGCAATTTCACCGCTGCTGCTCTATTGACGCTCGCTCTGGGCATCGGCATAAACACCAGCATCTTCACCCCACTCTATTCGGTGGCCTTCCGTCCGTTGGCCGTGAAGGACCCGCAGACAAAGACGTTTTCGTCTCGGTTGAGCCGCTTGAGGAAAACGTGAGGCGAGGGTTGGAACCGGCACGGATGGGCGCGTGGTTTTCCGGAACAGTTAGTCTGCTGGCATTGCTGATTGCGGCAACTGGTATTTACGGCATGCTGTCGTATCTCGTCGTGGAGCGTACGAGCGAGATCGGCATTCGGATGGCACTCGGCGCCGAGCGGCGTAACGTTCTACTGCTCATAGTTGGCGACGGAATGAAGCTCGTGGGGGTTGGCATTCTAATCGGTCTCGCAGTTGCCTTTGTGCTTACAAAGCTGATGTCGTCGCTGCTGTTTGGTTTGGGCCCAGGAACATCGGCAGATGCATTCACGTTTGCCGGAGTCTCCATCGGCGCACTCGCAGTTGCATTACTCGCTTGCTACATCCCCGCCCGGCGCGCGACGAAGGTTGATCCCCTTGTTGCTCTCAGGAACGAATGACGATCTAAAACTTATCCACAGATTACACGGATGAGAAGAACTTGGAGCTTTGTACTTACCGCTTTCTTTTGGTCTTTCAGCTTTGTCCTTTCTTTGTACTTGGCCTAAGCATTAAGTTTGCTTTGCCCTAAAACTCGGGGCGTTGATGTAAGCTTCGGCTTTGCCGCCGGATGTGCGGCGGTGGCTCTGCCCCGCCCACGGTGGCCAGATTTATTTCCGGGCTGCGCCCTTGGTTCGGGCTTTGCCCACAGTTTATTGGGCCAAAGGCCGCACGAGGGGCATAGCCCAAATGTAAGAAGCACGCTTACGGCTGGGCAGAGCCACCGCCGCACATCGGGCGGCAAAGCCGAACCTGCCTAGCGCATGACTTTTGAGGCAAAGCCCATTAAGTTCAGGACCTAAAGCCAAAGACCAAAGATCAACAAAGCTCTAAGTACAGAAGTACAAAGCACAAATTTCATAGTTTAGCGGGAGGTTCGTGCATGTTGTTCAGGCCCAAACTCTTCATCATCAGTCTCATCGCGGCATCTTTATGTTTGTCGCTCACAGTTACAGCCCAAACCAAAGTTCCTCTCTCCCATGAAGCGATGTGGGCGATGAAACGCGTCGGCGCGCCTAATCCGAGTCCAAACGGGAAGTGGACTGTCTTCTCTTTAATCGAACCCGCCTACGACGAGAAGGACCAGGTTTCCGATCTGTGGATTGTGCCAACGGACGGATCAGCTAAGCCACGGCGTCTGACTTTTTCAAAAGGCAGCGAGAGCGGTGTCGCCTGGAGTCACAACAGCCGGCGAATTGCGTTTTCAGCAAAGCGCGAAGGCGACGAGGTAAACCAAATCTACGTGCTTGATGTGGTTGATGGAGGCGAGGCAGTGCGGGTGACTTCGCTTTCTACCGGCGCACGTTCACCGCAATGGCGGCCTGATGGCACGGCGCTCCTTTTTATCAGCTCAGTCTACCCGGGCGCCCCTGATGACGAAGCGAACAAGAAAATTGCTGCTGAGCGCAAGGCGCAAAAGTATCGAGCACGTGTTTACGAAAAGTTTCCCATACGCAATTGGGACAAGTGGGTCGAGGACACGCAGTCGCATCTTTTTGTTCAGGACGCACAACCCGGCGCCAGGGCGAAAGATCTTTTGGCCGGAACAAAGCTGGTTAATGAACGCGGATTTGCCGGTCGCGTAACCGACTCCGCCGAAGAACTCGATGCGATCTGGACACCCGCAGGCGACGAAATTATTTTCGTTGCCTCGACGAATAGAGACGCGGCTGCGTATGCAAACAGCAACAATTCGCTCTTCAAAGTATCCGCTAAGGGGGGCGAGCCTGTGCGCTTGACGGCTGGCGGCGACAGCTTTGGCCGTCCCACGTTTCGGCCGGACGGAAAAGCACTTTACGCGACTTTTGAAAATCGAACCGATAAGAAAGTCTATCACCTGGACCGGCTGGCAAAGTTTAACTGGCCCAGTCTCGGTTCAGCAGACATCCTCACCGCTCACTGGGACCGCTCCGTTGGCGCCTTTGCTTTCTCACCCGACAGCCGTTCGATTTATCTAACAGCTGAAGAAGCCGGCAACGAGAAAGTTTTCACCATTCCGGCCGACGGCGGCGAAGCGCGTCTCGCCATGGAGATGACGCGTGGTGCCTACACAAACCTGAAGATTCCTGCAAAGGCATCGTCAACCATCCTGGTTGCCAGTTGGGAAAGCGCGACCAATCCGCCGGAAGTCTTCCGGCTCGATCTGAAATCCAAAACGCAGCACCCCCTCACTGCCTTTAATGCCGAGCCAGTTGCCAAAATTGATTGGCAGCCGTTGCGTCATTTTTGGTTTACGAGCAAAGGCGGCAAGCGGATTCACAACATGATCGCCCTGCCGCCAAATTTTGACGAGCATAAGAAGTACCCGCTGCTCGTGGTGATGCACGGCGGACCGCACAGCATGTGGCGCGACAATTGGGGACCGCGCTGGAATTATTTCATGCTGTCGCGCCCGGGTTACGTGGTGTTGCTGACAAACTATTCGGGTTCGACCGGATTTGGTGAAGCGTTTGCGCAGAGCATCCAGGGTGATCCTTTTAAAGGTCCCGGAAATGAGATCAACGAAGCGGCGGACGAAGCGATTCGTCTTTACGGATTTGTAGACGAATCACGCCAGGCTGCGGCGGGCGCCAGCTACGGCGGACACCTGGCCAACTGGATGCAGGCGACGACCACGCGTTACAAAACGCTCGTCAGTCACGCTGGTCTGATCAATCTCGAATCGCAATGGGGGACCAGCGACACGATCTATTCGCGCGAGGTTAGTAACGGCGGGCCGGTTTGGGAACAAGCTGCCACGTGGCGCGAGCAAAATCCCATCAGGTTGGCCGCTAATTTTAAGACGCCGATCCTACTTTCAGTTGGCGAGAACGATTTCCGGGTGCCGCTCAATCAAACTCTGGAGAACTGGAGCGTGCTGCAACGGTTGCGGATTCCCAGCAAGTTGATTGTCTGGCCCGATGAGAACCACTGGATCCTGAAAGGCGAGAACAGCCGCTATTGGTATCAGGAGCTGCATGGGTGGCTGCAAAAATATCTGAGTTGAACCGCGAACGAGGGATCTGCAACACAGTGGGTCACAGTCAGTATCCCGACCTGTCGGGATAGCGTCGGGTCAACCGTAGATTGCCCGCCTTCGGCTACGCGTCCTGGACGTTGAAATGCGACCTCACATTCAACGCCAGCCCCTTCAGTGATCTCGTGCGAGGGTTACTGCGGCAACAGCAAGTTTTGAACTTTTCCGCTGGGGCCCCATCGGAGACTTTGGACTTTGGACCTTACGCTCGTAGAAGTAATCAAATGCTTCCGAACCCACCTGCTTGTACGGCATCGCGCGATTCCCGAGTGCTTCCGCGGCCTTCATCACCTTTTGCCGAGGTTTCTGATAGCTAATGTTCACCACGTCGGCTCTCGGTAGCCTCGGGAGCACCATTCGTATACTTGGTGTTACATCAACAATGGGAACAAGCCTCGTGTTGCGCTCCAACGCTTTCGCCGCCTCCAGATCTGCCTTTCTTTGCGTCGTGTAATCGATGTACTGTCGAGTAACCTCCTTCATGATGCGAACCGCGCGCCGATAAGTCGCATCATTTAGATCGATGTCGCGCTTGGTGGTAGTCCAAGGCAATAAGTCAGCACGCTCAGATCGAAACGACGCGATACCCATGAAGCTGTTGTACTGGGGATGCCATACTGGAAATTGTTCGTCGCCCCAAACCGTTGCGGATGATTTATCGGCAGCAATAACGACTCTGTCGTTGCAAAGAACAAACCAGCCGTAGTATTCGACCTCAGGAATTGAATTCTCGGGAGACTCTGCCGAAGAGTCGTCTGAAGGCAAGCCGGCCATCCCAGCGGTTATCTCAACATGAATAGAATCGTCATCGTATTCCTGCTTCACAGGAATGAATTGGTCGCTTTCACGAAGCTTGAACTCGTATGGGACAACTCTGCTGTCGTTTACTTTCACTGTGAAGCCGTTTTGCAAGAATATTGAATAATCTCGCGCTATTGAACTACGCAGTTTGTTAACGAAAACAGGATCGTTGAACTCACTCTGGATCTCTTCGTGCAAGTCGTTAATCTGAATCGTGGTACCCGGTGTTTCCAGAGCGTCTTTCGGTTCAAGATCGAAATCCCAGTCGCTGGTTCTTCCAAGCCATTCGTCTACATTGATCAAAACACCAAACGCTTCAGTCGACGTTGATGATTCGATGTCGATATTTTTGCCCATCTTGAATACGGCTCGTTTCATGCCGATTCCGTAGAGCCCGATAGAATATTCAGCCTCCGGCGGAGCGTCGGGCCGACGACCAAATCGAAAGGCGTAGCCCTTCGCCTCTTCAATTGAAATGCCGCCACAGTTATCCGTGATCTTGAATTCGTTCTGACTAATAGTTATTTCTGCCCAGAACCCTTCGTATCTTGTTTCGGTTTGACCGTTTTTGTTGGCGATCACTGAGTTCGCACCATCTAAGCAATTATCCAACAGATCTAGAATGCAAGCGTCGAGCTGAATATCCTTCGTAATCATCTTGACGAAGAATTCTTTGGTTGGGTGTGCGTCCGCCTTTTCGGGCATTTGTTTCCTCCAATCGCTCTCAAGCTCGATCTATTCCATTAGCAATCCGCCGGATGGCACTGGCGGGAGATTTCTTCAGTTCGTGTTCCCACAGCCTAATCACAGTCCAGCCAGCACTTCGAAGCTCTCGTGTCACAGACCGATCATGCTCTTGGTTAGCTTTAAACTTCTGCCGCCAGTAAAAGCGATTCTTCTTGGGCAACCTTCTGCACTTGCACCCATGCCAATAACAGCCGTCGATAAAAACGGCTAGACGTTCTTTCCGGAAAACAAAATCCGGTCGCCCGGTTATCGAAATTTTGCGCCTCCATCCTGAAATCCCGTGGGTTCGAAAGAGGCGCAACAGTGTCAGCTCTGTGCTGAAGTTACCATGAGACTTGTTGCTCCGCATGATACGACTGCGAAGCTCGTCTGGCTTTGTATAAGGCTTTGGCCGCTCCCTTTTGCTTATCATTAGGCGTTGAGAACCGAGCAGCCCATTGTAGCGGACTCGCTTCCTTCTTGGAGCCGGGTGCGGATTAGTAATGCGACTACCCATTTTGCAACAGAATGGTAACCATTAGTAGTTCAAATCCAAATTAAGGCCGATTCCGTTGGTAATGAATCGTCTGCGGACGGCAGGACTGGGTCAGGCTTGAGATATTGCGATGCTTACCTTTTCTCTGAGGATGGTTTCGATCTGATTGCGGCTTACGGTGCCGGACGCGATCTGCCGAGAAGATCTGGACGATCTCATCATTCGTCATTATTAACTGAACGCCATTCGTCTCTAAGAACGTCTCAGTAATCGCCGCCGCTATGCGTTTGTTGCCGTCGATGAATGCATGCGCCTGCGTCAAATGATACGCGTAGGTCGCGGCACAACCCACAACATCGGCAGCTTCATAGTGATGGCGATTCTCAGCCGCGAAAGAATAAGTTGATGGGGTCAGGCTTGCGATTTCTGTCGGGTGTCTTAAGATGCCTTTGCGTGCGGGATAGTCTCAGGCGCTTTTGATGGCAGGGAGACAAACTTCTCAGGATTTTGCTCTTCCTGTTTCTTCAAGTCTTGATAGATCGCTTCCAGGTCGTAATTGAATTTCGCCGCGTACTGGTCGCGCGCCTGACGCGTTTCTTCAACAATTTCGTCGTTCCACATAGATCAACTCCCCAACAATTCTTCGGGCGTGCAGATTACCGGTGGCTCGTAACCAGCGCCGCGACAAATTCTACTCACCGCCGTCTGCATTTCTGCATTGGCAATGTGCTTGCAGTTCCAAGTTAGCAAATAGTCCATGCCATGAACAGTGGCGATCGCGATATGCAAAGCGTCCACCGCAGCTTTCTTTGGAATTGGCCCATGATCGACTAATGCACGGCCGAGCGAAACGCAGGCCGGATTCACGACTAACAATGGAATCCCAGAAAGCAGCTGCAGTCTCGATTGTGCGATAGCCGCGTCGCCGGCGCTGGATTCCTGGACGACTAGTTGCGAGCTGAAGAGATCGAAATCATCTCTCCGATTTTGCCACCACTCGTGCGTTAGTTGCTGATGAGCCGCTGTTATTAAGTCTTTGCTGGGACGCGCAGCCAAATAGCTCACAACAGTGGTTTCAAGATAACTTTTCGGAAGCATGTCTAGCGTCGGAGTCTATCACTTGTCTCTAAGAACGGTTCAGTAATAGCGTAAGGAAATCGGCGCATTAATGCCCGCGAATGCCGGAACGGAGACTTGATAACCGAGCGGATGACGAGGATTCGCTGATAGGCAGCGCGAAGTTCTTCGAGGAATTCAAATCCAAGTCCCGGCTCTTCGCGCTCGTACCAGTTGTGAGCCGCTCCGACATCCGCCTCGACCGCAGGCGCGGCTTCGATGGCGTATTGCTTCACTTCGATTTGCGAGCCAACCGATCGATAACTTCGAAAGCTGGTTGGGAAGAGGATGGATTTTCGCGATACCGCCGCAAGCGTTCTTCCGCAAGTTGCAGATGACTTTCAGGAACAGGAATCTCTTCAGGCTTTTCTGAAATCTGGTCCCAAAGCGCCTGGAGGTAGCGCACCTGCTCAGCCTTGGGTAGTTCGTTGAACCCCGGTGGTGTCTTGATGTGCGGTTGTGACATAGCCTTTCACCAAAAATTCAGTTTAGTTCTGCCACGTCTTTATCCGACGTTCCATCTCTTCATTGGGAACTGTGCGTCGCGCGTCCGAGTCTTTCAGGCCGCGTTGCACCATGAAGTCAAAGGCCAGCTCGCGAATGATGTCATCGTAGGTGCTGTTATCGGGTTGGCGTCTGATGATCTCGCTTATGTGTTCTTTTTGCGGTAGCCATCGTGTCTCTCCGTAATCTGATGATAGCGGGAACTAGCGGTTATCGACAATGAGTGATGGGGTCAGGCCTGCGACCGGGTTTGCTCCCCACCGCTCAGTTCCAGGGTTCGACTTACCCGGTCGCTACCGCCCCCTGTTCTGACTTCATGTCGTTTCGGATCTGTTCACGGTCTTGCAAAGCGAGGTAAACTGCCACCACGTATTCAAGAGTGCCTGGGTGGTGGACTCCAAACTGTGATATTCGCCGGACGCTAACCCGGTGCGGGTTCGACTCCACGCCTCGGCGGCCCTAATTAACATTCCCGCTGCGAGAACCAAGAAAATGAAACTCCCAAGATCATTATCAAGACCAGACTCAGCAACCAACGTCGCAAAACCCCGGTCCAACACGTCAACCGAAGTCGCAAAACTCTGGCCCATCGTCGCCCTGGCGATTCTGGTCGTCTCCTTCCCGGCTAACGCCCAGAACTCGAAAGGTTCTACATCGTCGGCTACATCGTCGGCCGTCACCAATGACTGGCTGCAATTCCGCGGTCCAAATGGCACTGGCGTAGCGGACGGCCCCACTCTGCCGGCGCAATTTGGCGCTACGAAGAATCTCGCCTGGAAAGCATCGGTACCGTTCGGCCGATCGTCGCCGGTGGTCACGGCTGATCGCGTTTTCTTGACGGCGAGCGAAGGCGACAAACTCGTCACGCTCGCGCTGGATCGAAAAACCGGAAAGCTGTTGTGGCGGCGTGACGTGGTCCGCGCGCGCCACATGCCCATCTACAAGGCCAATGACGCTGCTTCACCAACTCCGGTGAGCGACGGGAAGAATGTCATCGTCTTTTTTGCCGAGTTAGGCTTGATCAGTTACGGACCAGATGGAAGCGAGCGTTGGCGCGTACCGTTAGGACCATTCAGTAGTTTCTACGGTATGGCCGGCTCGCCGGTGCTCGCGGGAAACACCCTCGTGCTGGTGGCCGACCAACGTGCAAACTCATTCATCATTGCCGTTGATGCGCGAAACGGAAAAGTTCTTTGGAAGAAAGACCGCACGAATTACGAAGGGTTTTCCACTCCGGTTGTCTACACACCCAAAAATGCGCCGGCACAACTCGTGGTCCTGGGTTCAAATACACTCGATGCCTATTCGCTCGATAAAGGAGAGCGATTGTGGTGGGTCACGAAGGTAGGAACATATCCGAAGGGAGTGCCCGCCCTTAGTGGCGACATGGTTTACGTAAATAGCGAAGGCTCCGATGCACCGTTCTTACCGCCTTACGAAGACAGCCTGAAGAAACACGACAAGGACAACAATCAACGGATCCAGCCCGAGGAGATGAAGGGTGACCCGTTTGCGGAACACTTCGGCTGGCTGGACGCCAACAGCGACGGTTATATCGATCGAGCGGAATACGACTTCGTTCGCACCGGTACCAGCACTTCCGGACATGGTATTACGGCTATCCGGCTGGGTGGCCGCGGTGACATCACACCGACGAACGTCGTTTGGCGACTGAAGAAATCCTATCCGAATATTCCCGCGCCCCCGTCTATCGTGACGTGATGTACTTAATGAAAGAAGGGGGCATAGTCACGAGTTTAAATCCCGCGACTGGAGAGGTTTTGAAAATGGGTCGCACGCCCGAGGCGCTCGAGGATTACTCGGCATCACCGGTTGCGGGCGATGGAAAGATCTTCATGGTAAGTGGGAGCTGCAAGGTGACGGTGCTTAAAGCAGGCGCACAATGGGAAATCCTGGCAACGAACGACCTTGACGAAGAGTGCTGGGCCACGCCGGCAATCGCCGGGAACAGTCTAATTATCCGCACGCGCAGTTCGTTGTATTCCTTCGCTGATGGTGCGAAGTAGCCGTAGGCCAACGGGTCAATAGCCGCCCCTGTAATGGTGGTTGCAATTCCACGCCCTTACGGTCGTGGCTATTGAATGTTGGTCCTTCCGACCTAAATAGAGCTTGACCCACGCGTCGTTCCGCTCGAGAAGGTAAAAAACATCATGCGACAGATCCGCAGTTTACTGAGTAGTGCTTTATTGCTCGCGCTAATATTTTTCGCTCTAACCTTGGTTGTCACCAAAGAGGCGAAAGCGCAGGACGATTGGACCGAGCCTTTTCCTGCTTTCCGAATTGCCGGAAACCTTTACTATGTTGGCAGCAAGGGATTAGCAAACTACCTGATCACCACTCCCCAGGGTCACATCCTCATAAACAGCGACCTCGAGGCTAACGTTCCGCTGATTCGAGCCAGTATCGAATCGCTGGGGTTTAAGTTCACCGACCTCAAGATTCTCTTAATAAGTCATGCGCATTATGATCACAACGCCGGAAGCGCCATGATCAAGGAACTCACTGGCGCGAAATACATGGTGATGGAGACGGACGTGCCTGTGGTTGAATCCGGCGGGAAAAGTGATTTTCAGTATGGCAACGATCCGACAAGTCTTTACCCGCCGACAAAAGTTGATCGGGTATTGCGGGATGGAGATGAAGTGAAACTCGGAGATGCGGTACTCACAGCGCGTCTGACGCCCGGGCACACCAAAGGCTGCACGACCTGGACGATGAAAGTGAAAGACAGCGGCAAGACTCGCGACATTGTCATCGTTGGTAGCCCAAACGTTAATCCCGGATATAAGCTGGTCGGGAATTCAGTCTATCCCGGGATAGCCGAAGATTTCGAACGAACATTCCGAGTTTTGAAGTCATTGCCTTGCGACTATTTTCTGGGCGCTCACGGAAGTTACTTCGACATGGAAACCAAATATGGAAAACTGAAGGCAGGTGTCGCGACCGCTTTTATCGATCCAGTTGGCTACAAGAATTATGTCGCTGACCGGGAGGGAGCCTTTCGCAGAAACTTAGCGAAGCAAAAGGGCGGATGAACTAATCCACAGATTACGCCGATACGCAGATTCAAATAAGCTTTGCTCAAATCCCACCCACCAGCGGTCGCAAGTCGGATTCAAGAGTTTTCGGGCACTATGATTCGCCGCGTTCGTTGAATCACGGAGCGCTAATAAGATGAGCAAATACCGTCAGCGCGGCTATATGGACAGCGATCGCGAATCGCAGCGACCAAAGCCGCAATCAAAGCCTCCGGATCGCGAGGGACCGCGCTCACCAAGAATGATGGCATTTGGCGAGGCGTCGAAGTGCACCGCGTGCGGAGCAAAGGCTCCGCCGAACATCAACGTCGACAGCTCTTGCCCAAAGTGCAACGCTCACCTCCACAGCTGCCGTCAGTGCACACATTTCGATCCGGGGGCGCGCCTCGAATGTAATAAATCGATCCCCGCACGGATAGTGAACAAACACGCGCGCAACGACTGCGAACTGTTCGCAGCTCGAATTGTAGTCGAGCGCGAAACTTCCTCAGGCCCTCCGACGGATGCTCGTGACGCGTTCGCAAAACTATTTAAGAAGTGAAATGTCCCGAATGGCGGGAACCTGGTCCTGGGCTGAAATTGGCCAACGCTTTCAGCGTTCTTCGTTGCGGATTACCCCTCACAACATCTTACTCAACCGCTCGATCGGTAACCACAGTGACCGCGTGGTCTTCAGCAGGTCGGACCAGAGATCGCCGACGTTTTCTATGCGTTGGGCCATGTTGCGAATCGTGAAACTTCCTGGCGATACCTCACCACGCTCTACTTCCTCCCAAGTGCATGGCGCTGAAACAGGTGCGCCTCGTCTTGCACGAACAGTGTAAGCAGCGGCGAACGTGGCGCTGTAATCGTTGCGACCGGTGTCGACGAGAATGCGACCTCCCCGATCCACCTTGTGAAACTCGCGCGTGAGATTATCCGGATCACGCGCTACCAGTAACTTACCAACGCGATGAGCGAAGCGTGCGACTGTGGCGAAATCTGCCTTCGCGTCCAACGGCACTGCTATGTGAAATCCCTTCGACCCCGTAGTTTTGATCCAACTCGGAAGGCCCAATTCCTGCAGCAGCGCACGCAGGTTGAGCGCTGCGCGGCACAACACGTCCAATTGACGTTTGTCAGCAGAGTTGCGAGACGGATCGAGATCAAAGACGCAGATGTCGGGCTTGTAGAAATTCGGCGCCCGCGAAGGCCACACGTGAATCGTGATGCTGTTCTGGTTCGCGAGCCACAACAACGATCGCGTGTCGGTCACAATCGGATGATTGACAGTGCCCTCGTTCTTAGGAACCTCGACGCGTTTCAGCCACTCAGGAAAACCTTTCGAGAGGTCCTTCTGGAAGAACCCGGGCGCGCCGATGCCGCGGTGATACCGCTCCATCGTCACGGGTCGACGCCGAATGTGAGGCAGCATCACAGGCGCAATCGCTTCGTAGTACGACGCGAGCTCTCCCTTCGTTATGCCGTCGTCGGGAAAGAGGACTTTCTCTGGATGACTAATCACTCCGTCACAACCTCCCAAGTTGCATTGAACGCCTGAGTGCCTCCTATCGGCCCACCGGCTACCGCCTGGTGGTTGAGCTTTACCGCAAAAGTCATCAGGGTTTGCGATACGGCTTGCCGTCTGATGTGAGGCGGCGGCTTTGCCCCGCCGTGGGGCGCTCTATTTTGGTTTTGGGCTCCGCCCTTTTTCGAATTTGTCCCGCAGTTTGTCAGTGGCGCACCAGAGGGGCACAGCCCCAGAATCTAAGTTGCGACTCTGACGGCGGGGCAGAGCCACCGCCTCACATCAGGCGGCAAAGCCGTCTTGCCAGTTGCCTGTAACTTTTGAAGCAAGACAGTAGCACTACATTGGCGATTTTGAGTCAACCGACGAAGCGTTCTGTTGTCCAGATTTCAGAGTCACGACCTGGGCACTTTGCATCGATCCGCCGTTTGCCAAATTGATTCGGGGTAGCTGGATTGCTAAGGTCGTCGTCATGTCCGAGCGTTCCACCGAGCAGATACGCGAATTGCTCGACTCCCTTTATCGCGTGGATTCGGGACGAATCCTGGCAACTCTGATCCGCTTGCTCGGTGATTTTGATCTTGCCGAGGAGGCGATGCACGAAGCCTTTGCGGCT
>JBPCNX010000096.1:0-41604 GCA_051000815.1 Pyrinomonadaceae bacterium | reverse complement strand
CTCATTCTACCGATTCATGATCCCGGCTCAATCTTTTTTTCTCACCCACTCACTTTTGCGCTACAGTTTATCTTTGCTAACCCGGTCGAGTTTTCACACAGCCTCTACCGCCTGGTGGTACTGACATTGAGTACAACTCTGTTAGCGGACCTCCTCGCCGGGATGGTAAGCGGCTTCGAGATTGGCGCGGATGTCGCCCAGAGTCAGCCATGCAGGTTTGAATTCCCCGCGCGCGTAAAGAGCAGCCTGATCGGTGTAGTGTTTGCTCTTTGGATTGCCGCTCGCACCAAACGTATGGACTGACAACGCCCGGACTCGAGGCCCAAATTCGACGATGCTGATGTAGCTGCCGCCTGCTACTCCATAACGGCGCTTTTGTCCTTTTTCGGGCGCTGCGTAGAACGTGAATACTCCGCCGTCGTTACCACTGATCCCGGGAACTGCCAGGCTTGGCCTATCATCGCGAAACGTTTCGCGTTTACTTTCATCCAAACGCTGCAGCCTATTGATCTCACCCCAGGACACCCGCCAGGTGCCGAAGTCGCGTTCCACTGTGTCCAGCACTTCCTCGAACAGCTTGAGATGTTTTTGAGCGGCCGGTTGATTTTGTGTGCGATCTCGGGCAACACGGTTATGCCACAGGCTGAACAGCGTCATTGCAACTGAATCGACGCCACTGCGTCGATCCCAGCGCTCAAGCACTTCGACTGTTTCACGATGTCGCGCATCGGCTTTCGTTTCTTTGTCGCCTCCTAGTGAAGCTCGACGTTCTTTAAGTGCTGTAAGTAATTCAGGCAAGCGAGTGGTGGCCGCCATTACACGAGTGTCCGCGGCGGCGCGCCGCAAGTCATCAAACGTAAACTTTGGCGTGGCCGCGAGGATCTCTCGCGAAATCGCCCCGCGGAGATTGTCGCCTTCCTGGACCATATACTTGGGAAAACGTTTTGGATCCGGGTTGCCTTCGCTGGTCAGAAGAAACGGTGTGGTATTGCAGTTTTGCATCCAGCCGGTCCTGGGATTTGTCAGCTGAGGCAATTCGTCCATGGAGTGATAGCCACTCCATTCGGTGGCCGGATCACTGCCATCCACCGGTTTTGTCCAATCAAAGCGCGGATCCCGTCGCGGCACGGCCCCGTTGTAAATATAAAAAATGTTGCCCTGCCGATCAGCGTACATCACGTTACCAAAGAGCATATTGAGCGGGGCAATCGCTCGCTTCAGCGCCTCTAGTGATGTGGCTCTGGTCATGTCGTACCACTGTCGCAGCCACCCGTCTGATTCGAACTTTGCCATGCGCAGAGTAATGAGTTTGCCGTCCTTTGCGGCTACCACTGGGCCGTGATGCGTCTTCCGCATATTGAACCGGCGAGTTTCCATTCCCCCCGGCGTCTTAACGAGAATTTCCTCAACGCGTTCAGTCGCCAGTCGATGGCCTGTACCGTACTTATAAGCCAGGGGACGCTCGGGATCATCGAAGGTTTCCAAATACACATCTTCCAGATCGGCTGCATTGTCTGTACTGACCCAACCCCCATTCTCATTGTGGCCAACGTAAGGAAAGGGAAAACCAAACCGTGTGTAGCCGGTGAAATTCCAACCCTCCTCGCTGTGGACATGACCTTCATAGACCTGGCCGGAACCGAAGAACGGGAGATGTGGGTTGATAAAGAGCATTGCGTGCCCGCTCGCACTCCTGCTCGGGCCGATAACCCAGCCATTGGATCCAACATTCTGCTGCAGCTCGCTTGGAACTTCTGCCGTGCGAAATTCGGTAGACCAAATATTGTTATCTCGCGCGAAGCCGTTTTGATAGTAGTTGTAGCGAATAAAGGCGAGTGTGTACCACGGTTCGATCCGGGTAAGTAACCTGGGGTGCACTTCCGGATGAACGGCAAGATAGTAATTAAAACCCGCGGCAAAGCCGTCGCAGATCGCGCGCATGTGCGGATCGAGGCGGCGATACTCCGCTTGTGCGAGTCGGGGAATTTCCAGGGCGTGGTTCCGGCGGTCCTCGTTAAGCGCCTCCTCGCCATAGATTTCTGCCGCTCGCCCCAGGGCGGAAATAAAGTTCTCTTCAACGCGCCAGAAATTATCCTCGGCCTGGGCGTAAGCAAAGCCAAATGCAGTGGCGGCGTCGGTGCGACCGAAGACGTGAGGAACTCCGTAGGTGTCGCGATAGATCGTAACCGTCCGGGCCAACTCCGATGCGATGCCCTTCCTCACTGTGATACCTGGCGTACGCGAGGCGCCGCGACTTGTGGATCCAGGCCTGGCTGTATTCTTTTGCCCGGCAATCTGGTGAGGCCCAAAGACGAATAGTCCAGGAATGAGAGCTAAGCTTGTTAAGACCGATCCCAGAAGTTTTGCTTTCATTGATGACCTGCTTATTGATTTTTGCAAAGCCTCGCAGATTGCGCCGCAACTTTCAACCAAGAGGACCTCAGGGCGTACCGGGTCCTGGTGAAGTGGCGGGGTGGGGTCTTGCATTGCTAATCGGCAATTGGCAATTGGCAATCGGCAATGAGGCGACCCATTTTCTACCGCGTGGTGGTACCTACGCGCCGCCTGCCATGTCTTTTCCAGACTGTGCTACTCTACCGGCTCTTAGCTCGTCTTAAATTCCGCCGCCAGAATCTCCGGTCAACGTATGTTGAAACAGGCTGTTTCGCATTATCACAATCTTCTCAAGGACGAAGATCTCGCGGAAGCGTCTCGCGCAATGCTCGACGAGGGACTGGAGCGGGCAAAACTGATCTTTGGCGGTCGTCGACTCTCGCCATATCTCCGGCCCCACTTCGTAACCGAGGAAGACTTCGCACGCATCTGCAATGTGTGCGAGACCGTGTGGTCAGCGATTCAGAAGGTGAAAGACGCCGCGATTGAGGATGTTTCCATTCTTGACGATCTTGGTATCACAGACATCGAGCGAGAACTAATCGCCATCGATCCTGGCTACCGCGCTGTCTCGCCTACCTCGAGATTGGATTCCTTTCTCACAGACGCAGCATACAGTTTTGTCGAACTTAACGGCGAAAGTCCGGCCGGGATCGCCTACGCCGATGCCGCATACGATATTTTTTCAGCGCTCCCCGTGATGCAACGCTTCGCAGAGACATTCAATCTGCGTCCGCTCTACGGTCGTCGATACATGTTGGACGTTCTGCTGGAATCCTACGAGGAATATCGAGGGGGCAAGATTGATCGCAAGCCCCAAATCGCGATCATCGATCTAAAAGGAATGCCGACTCTGAAAGAGTTTGAGTTATTCAAAGAGTTTTTCGAACGTGAAGGCTACCGTTCCATCATTTGTTCGCCGGACGAGTTGGAGTTCAGCAGGAATCGCTTGCGCGCCGGGGATTTTGAGATCGACATCGTTTACAAACGGCTGCTAGTCAACGAATATCTTCCAATCATGGCGGAGCAGCCGGCCTTGCTGGATGCCTATCGGGCCGGCGCAATCTGCATGGTCAATAGTTTCCGTTCGAAAATTATCCACAAGAAGGCGCTGTTTGCGGTGCTCACCAGTCGTCGCCGTGCCGGACTCTTCAGCAGCGAAGAGCAGGCGGCCATCAGCCGGCACGTTCCCTGGACGCGGCTGGTTCGCGCCGAGAAGACCGACTACCTGGGAGCCGAAATTGATCTGTTGGAGTTTGTGAGGACAAATCGCAATCGCATGGTGCTCAAGCCAAACGACGACTACGGCGGGCACGGCATCACAATCGGATGGAACATTGACGAGCCTGGATGGAATGAGGCATTGCAGCAAGCGGTAGAAAACGGCGACTACGTGGTTCAGGAGCGTGTGCCCACGGCGCGTGAGACATTCCCTGCGCTGAAAGACGACGGCACGATCGAGTTTGCCGAGCAGTTGGTAGACCTAGATCCGCTGCTCTTCAACGGAAAAGTGCGTTCGACTTTCACCCGCTTGTCCTTTACAGAGCTTGCCAACGTTTCTTCCGGCGGGGGGATGGTCCCCACTTACATAATCAGCCAGAAGACGTAGTCAAAGCGTGTACAATACCGCCGTCCGAGCTGAACCGAGGAGAACCTCACGTGGTTGATGAGCTTGACGAATCCGCACCGTCGCCGGATAACCGCCGGAAACACGATCGTGCCCGCCTGATTGTCGATGTCTTTTACGATGGTCAGGACGCGACTGGTGTCGCCAGTACCCAGGATATCAGCGTTGGCGGGCTCTACATGAATACTCAGGCAGACCTACCGGAGGGCTCGGCTTTGCTGCTGCGCATCCCTCTTGCTGATGGGAAGCAAGTGGTCGTCAACGGGGAAGTCGTCTACAGTAATCCCGGCAGCGGAGTTGGCGTCAGTTTTCAAGGGCTTTCGGCCGACGATCGAGCCCTCCTGGAAAGTGAACTTGGACGCCGGTGATGTCTGCGCCGCAGGGTCCTCAGATTACCTGGCGAGATCTTCCTTTCGAGATCCGCGAAGCTCTAACTGGTAAACTGGCAGGACTCTACGGAGCGCCGAGCGATGAGACTGCTTTCGACGCCTTGTCTGAAGACAAGCAACAGGGTTTGCTGCTGGTTCTGCGTCGAATGCGAGCGAAACAACTCTGGCACCTGACGCGCCGCATTCAAAATGTTTATGGGCTGCATGGTGTTGGTCTTTCTTTTAGTGCTTGGCCGATGATCGAATCAACGCTTTCCTCCCGCAGGGATTTCACCAGGCGGTTTGCGAATCACAAGGATTGCAGCGGCGGCTTTTATGAAAAAGGACGGCCGAGGGCGGTACTTCATTTTCTTTACCAGGATGGCGATCCACGGAAGTGGTATGTGCACTTCGATCTCTTTAGTAGCGTTTACTCGCCTCGCAGCGCGGTGAACCATCTGAGACATGAAGTCTGGAGAAAATTCAGGCCGGATTGGAAAACAATTGAGCAGTATGTTTGAGATGAAGGATAAGATTAATCGCTTCTGAACTGGGCCGTGTTCCGGGGTCGGCGTTTTATAAGGAGCAGTTTTATGTTCGATCAATTCACGCTGGGTATCGAAGAAGAATTTCAGATTGTTGATCCGAAGACGCGCGAGTTGCGTTCCCACGTTTCTGAGTTCCTGGAGGAAGGCAAGATGATTCTCGGCGAGCAGATTAAGCCCGAGATGATTCAGTCGATGATTGAAGTTGGCACCGGCGTCTGCAAAAACATCCATGAGGCACGCGCCGATATCACCCGCTTGCGCAGCATCATTTCCGGTCTCGCAGGAAAAACCGGACTGGCAATAGTCGCCGCCTCCACCCATCCCTTCTCCCACTGGCAGGATCAGAAGATCTACGACGACGAAAGGTACGCGCTGTTGGTCCAGGAACTTCAAACCGTGGCGCGGTCGCTCTTGATTTTTGGCTTGCACGTTCATGTCGGCGTTGCAGACCTCGATCGTCGCATTCACATCATGAATGCCGCCCGTTACTTCCTGCCGCACGTGCTGGCGCTGACAACGTCGTCGCCTTTTTGGATGGGTCACAGCACGGGACTCAAGTCGTATCGCTCAGAGGTCTTCAAACAGTTTCCCCGCACAGACATTCCGGATCACTTCGACTCCTACAGCAGTTTTCAGCGTTATGTCGACTTGCTGGTGAAGACAGGCTGCGTAAACGATGGCAAAAAGATTTGGTGGGATCTGCGCCCTCATCCGATTTTCCCGACACTGGAATTTCGTATCTGTGACATCCCGACCCGCGTTGACGATACCGTTGCCATTGCGGCCCTTTTCCAGGCTATCGTCGCTAAGCTTACGAAGTTGATCGAGAAGAATCTTGGTTTTCGCCTTTACCGGCGAATGCTGATCCAGGAAAACAAGTGGCGCGCAGTTCGTTGGGGCATCGACGGCAAGATGATCGACTTTGGGAAGCAGAAGGAAGTCCCCACGCGAGATCTCATTCTCGAGTTATTGGACTTTGTCGACGACGTGGTGGACGAACTTGACTCCCGAAAAGAGATTGAACATATCCACACGATTCTTGAACGGCGTACATCAGCTGAGGAGCAGCTCCGGGTGTTTGCAGAGACTAAGGATCTGAATGCAGTCGTCGATCGACTGATCGAGCTGACGATGGAACATGTGCCCGTGACTACTGACTTTACTGTGCCGGCTCCAATCAAGACCGCATCGACGATATCTAAATAGAACGACTAGGGTAGTCACAGAAACCGATCGGTGGCGGCGCCGTTGGCTTTTTATAGTTCGTGATGCTTGGTGCGTTTTCGTGGATCGTGAGCTATTTTGTGGGGTGAACGCGATCCACGAATCAACACTAATGAAGCAAAGCGTTGCCATGATCTTTAAAATCCGACTTTTTGTGCAAAGCCATCCAGACGTAGCCGATCTAAGATCAAGTTAAGTATCTCTTCCTTCAGCATCCCGTCGCTGCCGCTCCGGGTTCTGTACCCTCTGCGAATCGTGCCTGATCCCACCGGGACAACCTTTCTCCGACACGCACGAAGATTCTCTTAGCACTCTCCGTGCAGGGCCCGTCAACGCACTTCTGTCCGGCGCGCCAGGTAGTACTGCCATAACATTCTCGCCGCAACCGATCGGAAAGGACGCCACGCTTCGGCAAGCCTCGTTAACCGCTCCGGAGTCGGCCGTTGCTTCAGTCGCTTAACCTTGAAAGCGGCAGTAGCCAGCGCCAGGTCACTTGCCGGCCAAATATCCGGTCTCCGCAAAACCATCAATAGATAAACCTCCGCACTCCACGCTCCGATTCCTTTTACCTGCATCAGCGCAGTCTTCACGGCTTCATCATCCAACCTGGCCAATGTTGTCAGCTTGAGCTGCGTATTGAGAATGCACTGCGACAGGTGCAGGCAATATGCCGTCTTCTGCCGGGTTAGACCCAACTGCCGCAGGTGTGGTTCACCGAGTTGAATGATTCGGTTCGCGTCCAGCGGCACGACGTGCTGCTTCAAACGCTCAAACATCGACGCCGCCGACGCCAACGACACTTGTTGTTCGAGGATGATATGAATCAGCGTTGCGAAACCCGGCTTCCGCGACCACATCGGCGGCGGGCCGTATGTTTCGAGAATGCACGCGAGGTCAGAATCTTTGGTAGCCAGGTAAGCAGCAGCTTCGGCCAGGCTTCGTTTGGTAAGTTGGGCGGGTTTCATGGCGACAAATGAATACGGGCAGGGAATGTCCCTGCCCGTCGAGCTGTCCTGTCAACACTCCAGAGTCTTTAGTTTGGTTGCGAATGAGCGAGCGCGAGCTCGAGAAAGTGTTCGAACAGAATGCGTCCGTCGCGCGATTCGTTCTGATGCTCCCAGCGTGTGCGCGACTTGTTCCAGTCTTCAAATGATTTCTCGAGATGAAACTGGACGGTGTAGATGAGTTGGCCGCCACTATTTTTTACCATCATTTGATTGCGGCAGAGATACGATGTGGCGAGAAGTTTAAAGCCCTCCGGAACGCGATCGAGCTGTAGGCCGTGGTTTTGCCAAACACGCAGGATGCGAGCCTGCCTGGTGTAGTCTTGCCAAACAATCGAATCAGGATTATTCACTCCTGTGAAAATGGGATCCTGCGGATCAGTGATGCGCACGAAGCGATACTGATACTCCAGAGGCCGGTTCTCGCGCTGTTCGTGTTGTTCGAGCTTGTCGAGCGTCATCACATGAGCGCCAAAGCTCATTCCAACGATTTGATGACCACCGCAAATTGCCAGGACGGGTATCTTCGTGGTGCGGATGAAACGACCAAAGCCTTCGATAATCTCAGGGTTATAAAAGTCAAAATCGCGCAACGTTCCGCTCAACACGATCGCATCAGGCCGAAAGACTTTTGCAGCTTGGGCGAGGTCAGCTAAATGGGCGACCTCGGTGGTGGGATGCTTCACGAGGCGGCTAATATTATTGAGAATGTTTTCCATCGCCATTTTGGCGATGAGGCGTTCGCGCTTAAGTTGCGCGGCGGTTGCATCTCCCCACTCGATTCGACCCACATCTGAGAGATCGCTCTCGTCACGCAGCAGGTTGTCAACGACGAGCACCCGCGCTGTCTCGATTCGCTTCTCGATCGGTTCGTAGCGACAGAATGTGTGTTGGTTGAACGGGAAAGGCAAAGCCTCCACGGTGTCGGGGGGCGGCTGCTCTTCGATGGAAATCTCGCTGATCTCTTGTGTCATCTACCTAACTAAACGTCCAATCGGGGCCAAATTCAAACTCGTAACTATAACATCAATTACGCCCGCTGCTTCGTGTTTTGTTTGAACTCCGGTGTGGCAGATCCCGGGGCTGCAGCGTCGACTTCGCGTCTGACCTTAGCAATCAAGAGGCCATGGAGACGCGTCTTGAAGCGACTGCTCTCTCTTGCCGCATTCTGATCCGCGATCAGCAGCATGCGGTGCCACGAAGATTCCAATTCGTCGGCTAGTTGCGACGTTTTCGTTATGTCGTATGGAATGGCAACGTCCTTGCAACCGGCGCGGGCAAAAATCGAGAGGTATCGCGCTGTTGCCAGATCCGGGCAGAGTAGTCGACGCCGGCCCACCTTTAACTCGACGCCCAGCAAAGTGTGCTGAATCTCCAGGGCGGGTTTCCGCGGCAGTGCCCCAAAGTGGTACGAGCGCGTCCGCATTTTTAGTACGCAGTTGCGATAGACGAGCGGCAGCCAGGCGTCTCGTAGTTCAGCCTTAACTTGTTCGGCGTATTCGTCGGCAGTCATGCGTTAAGTCTTCCTGGCCACAGGACTACCTGAAGGGGATTTGATCTTGCGGGACATTACCGCTGCGATAATGTGACGATTGGTTTTGATTGTAATGCGTTGATGACACGCCCGGGGAAGAGACCAAGATAGAGCACACCAGCCAGGGTAATAACGAGCGCTATAGCAATGCTTGCTGGAATCGGCGGATTGACCCAGGCGGTGGTTCGTTCTCGGAAGAACATTACGATGATCAGCCGCAGATAGTAATAAGCCGAGATCGCTGTGTTGAGCACGCCGATGACGACCAATCGGTAATAACCCTCGTCGAGGGCGGCGCGGAAAACCATTATTTTTCCCATAAACCCGGCTGTCAGCGGCATCCCCAGAAGGCTGAGTAAAAATAGAGTTAGAGAAAACGCCAGCACCGGCGATTGGAAACCGATGCCGTTGTAGTCATCTACTTCCGTCCGTCGATCTCCGGCGCGGGCGATCAACTGCACCACGGCGAACGCTCCGAGGTTCATCAGCGCGTACGTCAGCAGGTAGAAGATCACCGCGGCGATTGCTGCATTGCGGTGGTCAAGATCCGCCGCTGCTCCCGCAGCTACGAAACCGACGAGTGCGTAACCGGCATGCGCAATCGAGGAATAGGCCAGCATCCGCTTGACGTTGTTCTGCACGATCGCGACAACGTTGCCTACGGTCATCGTCAGGATTGCCAACAGCACGAGCGCTGCGAGCCAGGCATGGTGAATCTCACCGGCGATGGTCTGGGGACCAGTAGCGATTACGAAAGGAAACGCGAAGACAAAGACTCTGAGAAAAGAGGCGAACCCGGCCGCCTTGGGCCCGGCTGCCATGAACGCTGTCACCGGAGTGGGCGCGCCTTCATAGACGTCCGGAGTCCAAATATGGAAAGGCGCAGTAGCTATCTTGAAGCCGAAGCCCACAAGCATCATTGCCGCTCCGGCAAACAGCAGCGGTGGATATTGTGATTCGTTAAGCCTGCGGGCAATCTCCGCGATGTTCGTGGTGCCCGGTAATCCGCCCGCTGTTGCGGTAGCGCCGTAGATGAGAGCGATTCCGTAGAGCAAAAATGCGGATGCGAGTGAACCGAGGATGAAATACTTCAAAGATGATTCGTTGGAGCGAACGTCGGTGCGGCGAAAGCCGGCCATGACATAAGTGGCAATGGAGAGAATCTCCAGGCCGAGGAAAACGATCACCAGGTCGCCCGCGGAAGCCATGAACATCATCCCCGCCGTGGCGAACATCAACAGTGAATGAAACTCTCCCGCCGGCAGCTTCTCGCTTTCCACCCATACCATCGAAATCAGAATCGTGAGCGCCGATACGACCAGGAAGACGATAGTAAAACCAAGGCGGAGTTCATCGAGCACAATCATGCCGTTGAACGCCTGACTATCGCCAGTCCACGAAAGTGATAGCCAGACGGCGCTGAGGGCCGCGGCGGCAAGGCCGGTGAGAGAGATTGAGCCGGTTATCCAGCGCTGCGTCGGTCGCGCGAACGCGTCAACCAGCATCACCACAACGCCCACAATGCAGACAATCAACTCTGGCGCGATTAACGCAAAGCTAATATCAGGCGGCACGAATTGTAAGGCAAAGAATGAATTCATTTCTTCAAAGCAAAGGATCCACCTGTTGGCGGCGCCGCAACCCGGGCGCGCACCGCTTCTACGCTCGCTCTGGAGCGATCAAGAAACGGGCGTGGGTAAATTCCCATCAAGAGCATCAGAATAAGTAACGGAATCAGCAGCCCAACCTCCCGGGCGTTTAGATCGCGCAACGTGGTGTTCTCCGGGTTAGTAACCTTGCCGAACACAACTCGCTGCAGCATCCACAACATATAAACCGCCGCCCAGATAACTCCCGTCGCCGCAAACATCGTGGCAATCCAGGGATGTATGATTGCGTTTGAAGTCCAGCTACCAATAAGGATGAGAAACTCGCCCACAAATCCGTTCAGGAACGGCAACCCGATAGACGACAAAGAGGTAATCACAAACAGAGTCGCAAACCACGGCATTGGAGTGGAGAGCCCGCCAAAGTCGCTAATCATTCGAGTGTGCCGGCGTTCGTAGATGAAACCTACGAACAGGAACAGAGCCCCGGTCGATACGCCGTGGTTTAGCATCTGATAGAGCGCTCCCTGCATTCCCAACTCGGTGAATGAGAAAAGGCCGAGCACGACAAATCCCATATGACTCACTGACGAGTAGGCAACGAGTCGTTTTACGTCTGGCTGAACCATGGCCACAAGGGCGCCGTATATGATCCCAATAACCGCGAGCGTAATCATCAGCCAGGCGAACTGGCGTGACATGTTGGGAAAGAGGCCAAGATTAAATCGCAATAGGCCATAGGTCCCCATCTTCAGCAGCACACCCGCCAGAATGACGGAACCAGCTGTTGGGGCTTCCGTGTGCGCATCCGGCAACCAGGTATGGAAAGGGAAGAGGGGAATCTTGATACAGAAGGCGAATGCAAAAGCGAGAAACAACCAAAACTCCGCTGTCGAGGAGAGCACTGAACTTCCGGAACTCATCGCCTCGAGGATCAACACATAGTCAAACGAGCCGAAGCTGAAATACAAAGCAATGATTCCAACAAGCATTAATAGACTGCCTACCGCCGTATAAATAAAAAACTTCACTGCTGCATAGATCCGGCGCTCGCCCCCCCAGATTCCAATCAGGAGAAACATCGGTATCAGCGAGGCCTCGAAGAAGAGGTAGAAGAGCAGTAGATCAAGAGAAACGAAAACCCCGATCATCGCGCTTTCCAGCAGTAACAGGAATATGTAGTAAGAGAGTTGTCGTTTCTTGACGGCCGTCCAACTGGACAGTACGGCGATGGGCATCAGGAGCGTTGTCAGCAGCACCAGCCACAAGCTGATGCCATCAACAGCGACGTGGTAGCGAGCGCCAATCGCCCCGATCCAGGAAACGTTTTGTTCGAAAACATAACCAGGAGTTCCGGTTCCTCCGATGAGAAGAAGGGAAAGAGCAAAGGTGACGACCGTAAAGCCCAGGGCGATCCACTTGTAGGAGCCTTCGCTTCTGCGAGACGTAAGGTTGTAGGCGGCAGCGACAACCGCCCCAAGGACGGGAAGCAGGATCAGAATTGTGATCAAATATTGCTTCATACTATCGAACCATGGCCAGTAAACCGAAGCCGTAGTAGGCAAAGAACGCGATAATTGCAAGTGCCCCAACAAGAATTATGGCGGCGTAACCGCGGACAAAACCTCCCTGAAGGTGGCGCAGCAATCGGCCAGTCTCAGTCACCACATCGCCCAGCGAATGAAGGAAGCCATCAATCACACCCTGGTCGAAAATCTTCCAGAGTGCTTCGCGAGAGAGCAGGTGAATGGGCTTGATGACGGCTGCATCGTAGATCTCATCGACGTAATACTTGTTCTCGAGAATACTAGGCAGTTGCCGGAGCGGACGTCTCTTGAATAACCACCAACCTACTCCAATGCCAAGGGCTGCGATCAACACAGAAACAACCGCGAGTAAACGCTCCTGACTTATCTCCTCCGGAGAATGAACATGTGCGGCAACGCCAGTCCCGGGGCTATCCGTCTCCGCGTTAGCGGCAGATTGTTCCGATCCCTCAAGCGAGTGAACCGGTGGAGGACCGTCGGTCGGCTGCGGCTTGGGAGACAACCACTCCATTGCGTCCGCCGCGCTTGTTTCGGCGCCATGGGAGGCAGCGCTGGGAACGTGGCTGATGGCCGGTTCGAGCGTCTCCTCGATGTAGTTGACCGGATGACTGCTTACGAGTGAACCAAGCGCATAGGGCACGCCGATAAATCCGACAAAAGTGGAAAGTACTGCGAGCACAATCAACGGCACCGTCATGATCCATGGCGACTCGCGAGGTTCATGGACGCCGTGAAGCGATTCATCCGCCCCCGCGGCATGACCGTGATCGGCGGGCTCTTCGCGAAAGCGTTCGCTGCCCCAGAAGGTCATGACCATCATGCGAGTCATGTAAATCGCGGTCAGTAATGCGGTGAGCGCGCCGATAAACCAGAGCAACTTGTTCCAGAACGGGTTTGGCAAACTAAACAAACCGGCGCTCCAGACCTTCCACAAGATTTCATCCTTGGAGAAGAAGCCGGCGAAGATCGGAATCCCTGAGATGGCGAGCCAACCGGTGAGCATGGTCACAAAGGTCACCGGCATGTATTTCTTCAGTCCCCCCAGACGACGCATGTCCTGTTCGTGATGCATGCCGTGAATCACCGAACCGGAACCGAGGAAGAGGAGGGCTTTGAAGCAGGCGTGCGTAATGACGTGGAAAATTGCCGCGCCAAAGGCGCCCACGCCACAAGCGAGGAACATATAACCGAGTTGTGAAACCGTCGAATAGGCGAGGACCTTCTTAATATCGTTCTGGGCAATTCCGATCGTGGCGGCGAAGATTGCCGTGGCAGCGCCGATGATGGCCACGACAAACATTGCAGTCGGGGCGTGGGTGTAGATTGCCGAGCAACGGACAATCATGTAGACGCCGGCAGTAACCATTGTTGCGGCATGAATCAAGGCGGAGACTGGCGTGGGACCGGCCATGGCGTCCGGTAGCCAGACATAAAGCGGAATCTGCGCGCTCTTGCCGGCAGCACCGATGAACAGAAGCACTGCAGCCGATGTTAGGCCGCCGGCGAAAATCGCCTGCCAGGTAAACGGGTCAACGCTCATGCCGCCGATGATTTGTAGCGCGCTGGTGACGCCGTGCTCGGGTTTGTTGAAGAAGCTGACAGAGCCTGTCAAAAAGAAGACGAGCATCAGGCCCAGGACAAAACCCCAGTCGCCCACACGATTGGTAATGAACGCTTTCTTTGCTGCATCTCCCGCTTCTTTGCGATCGGTGTAGTAACCAATCAGAAGGTAAGAGCAAAGTCCCACACCTTCCCAACCGACAAACATCAGAAGAAAATTATCTGCCAGGACGAGGGTGAGCATCGCGAACATGAAAAGATTCAGGTAGGCGAAGAAACGATAGAACCCCGGATCCTTATGCATGTAGCCCGCGGCAAACATGTGAATCAGGAACCCGACGAAGGTGACAAACAAAGCATAGGTGCCGCTGAGGCGGTCCATCGCAAGACCAAAATCTGCGCGGAAGCGGCCTACCTGAATCCAGGTCCAGAGGTGATCGAGAATAGGTTCAGTGGAACGGAGTGCACCGCCGGATTTGAAGGCGAGGTAAAAAGCGACCAGAGTCGAGATGCCCACCGAGGCACAAGCAATGCCGGCAATAAGTTTTTCATCCCGAAGCCTCCGGCCGACAAACCAGTTGAGGGCCGCGCCGGCAAGCGGAGCGAAAATGATCAAACTCAAGAAATTGTTCTCGTGCACTAAACTCTCTCAACGAACTGCTTAACTTTGAACTTGGTGCTTTGTGCTTTGAACTTTGTTCTCACTGCGTCCGATCCAAGCGTATTCATCTCTTAGTGGAATCGCACGAACTAAGTTCAAAGAACAAAGAACAAAGTACAAAGTTCAGAGTTTTAAGATACTCGCCTCGTCCACATCCAGCGTTTCGCGATTGCGGAATATCGCAATGATAATTCCCAGCCCTACCGCGGCTTCAGCGGCGGCGACTGTCATCACAATGAAAACAAACAGCTGGCCAGTCACGTCCTGAAAGAAGCTGGAGAATGCCACAAACGTGAGGTTCACGGCGTTGAGCATCAACTCAATGCACATGAACATGGCAATGACATTCCTTCTGATAATTACGCCGGCCACGCCAATCGTGAAGAGAATCGCGGAAAGCGCCAGATACCATGAAAGTTGTGGTCCCATAAACTAACCTTGCCGGTTCGGATTTCTCAGATCATCCACGCCCATCAGCGACCTCGCTTCCGCGGTGGTCTCCGTCTCAACAACCGTTTCAACGTCCCTGGATTGCGGATCAATGACATGCGGCGAAAGGACCTGCGAGCCCGGCACAACACGGGTGGTTGGTGAAATAAGATTGCTGCGACGAGCCAGTGACATCGCCCCCACAATCGCCATCAACAACAACACCGAGGTGACTTCAAACGGAAGAAGATATTCGGTGAAGAGTCCGGTTCCCACGGAGGCGGTCAGGCCAACATTCGAGACATTGTCTCGCGGCGTGTAGGGAGACGACTGGACCGAATAGAGGATGAAAGCCGTTTCGGCGATCAAAATGGCAGCGAGTCCGATTGCCGTGGGTACGAGAAACCCGAGGCGGTTCCGTCTCGGCTCTTCATCCTCGACGTTTAGCAGCATGATTACAAACACGACCAGCACCATGATTGCGCCGGCATAAACGATCACCTGCACTGCGGCGATGAAAGGGGCCGCCAGCATCACGTAGAGGCAGGCGAGGGAAATCAGCACGCCAATCAGTGAAATGGCGCTATAGAGCGGATTGCGCTGCGCGATCATCGCAATGGCGCAACCAATCGCCATCCCGGCGAACAATATGAAGAGAAGAGTGGCTATCATCTTGAATGAACGTGGATCGTGAATCGTTAATTGTTAATCGTGAATGTTCACTAACTCAAAAGCCGTTCATCTGTTTCCAATTTACAATTTACGATTTCACGATTCACGATTAACTACTCACGAAATACATCACGGTTGCAGTCACCAGGATGTTCAGGATCGCGACCGGAATCAAAAACTTCCAGCCAAAATCCATCAACTGATCGAAACGAAAACGCGGCAGAGTGCCGCGAAGCCAAATGTAGAGGAACAAAAAGAACAGAATCTTAGCGGCGAAATAGAAAACACCGAGGGGCGGGACTTGTTCGACGAAAGGCCCGTTCCAGCCACCGAGGAAGAGCGTAGTAGCCAGCATCGACACCGTGATCATGTTTATGTATTCAGCGTTGAAGAACAGGAGAAACTTGATCGAGCTGTACTCCGTGTGAAAACCCGCCACAAGTTCTGTCTCCGCTTCCGGCAGATCAAAGGGCACGCGATTCGTTTCGGCGATTGCTGAAATGAGGTAAATCAAAAATCCGATCGGTTGGTAAAGTATGTTCCATTTCATTCCGTACCAACCAGACTGCTGTTCGACAATATTGTAGATATCGAGGGTGCCGGACATCAGCACCACGCCTATGAGCGAAAGGCCGAGCGAAAGTTCGTATGAGATCATCTGCGCCGACGAACGCAGCCCGCCCATCAGACTGTATTTGTTATTTGAGGACCAACCAGCGAGGGCGATGCCGTAAACGCCGACTGAAGTGACCCCCAGCACGTAAAGCAGCGCTACATCGAAGCGCGCGATCACTAGTTGGACAGGACCGATAAAGGGTAGCGTGATTGTGGGACCGAAAGGATAGACCGCAATGGCCATGATGGCAGTAACGACTGCGATCATCGGCGCGAGGAGAAATACAAATCGGGTTGACTGGTCGGGAACAAGATCTTCCTTGACCATTGTTTTGATGAAATCGGCAAACGGTTGGAGGATCCCGAAATAACCAACACGATTCGGGCCGACCCGTCCCTGAATGAAGGCCAGCACGCGCCGCTCGGCCAACACTGTCACTGCCACGAGCAGCATGATTGCCAGGAAAGCGACACTAATGGCCACAATCTTGGCGACAGAAAAAATTAGCGGGTTGTTCCAGTCCACGTCGTTAATTTCCGATTGCCAATTGCCAATTGCCGATTCAGCTGGCAAAACTGACCCGTGCTGAATTAAGAGGTAACGAAGTTCCTCGCTTGGCTCCAAGTCGCTTGTCCAGTCGCGCTGCGTCTAACCTGCAATCGCCAATCGGCAATCGCCAATCGAATGCTGCCCCTCAGTCTCCTGACACGCCGGTGCCTGCGCGCAATTGGTTATCGATCGTGATCTGATAAAGAGGAGAAATTCTCAGGGTCTCCGGCCGCGGATTGCCTTCGGCGAGCAGATGAAACTGGGGCACTCTCCCAGTCAGCGTTCCGATCTTGAACAATTCGTGGCCGACCCTGGGCGTCAACGTCTGCTTTCCGGGTGCCTCTGGTAAGTCGTTAACGATTTGCTCGAGTTGTACCAACGCTGCTGAGAGATCGCGTTCTCCAGTGATCGCATGCTTGACCTGAACCGGCTGCGACTCGTCCTTCAACAGCGGATAGCGAAGTTCGGAGTACGCCGTGATTCGTGCGGCGATCTCCCGAAACACGGAACTCGAAGACATCTGAAAGCCAAAATCAACCCCGAGTTCGTTTGCGAGCTCTGCCGTGATCATCCAATCGGATTTAGCGCTGTGCACTGGAGCAATCGACTGTCTGACGCGTTGCACGAACCCATCGTTATTCGTATAAGTCCCGTCCACCTCAGCAAAGGATGCGGCCGGAAAAACCACATCAGCAAAAGCAGTAGTGGCCGTCTCAAACAATTCCTGCACGACCAGAAAATCGAGTTTTCCCAATGCGTCGGGGTTCTCATCAAGTTGTCCCTGCAGAAAGCTACCCGCAACATACATCGCGCGGATATCCTGACCAGTCGCCTTCAGCATTTGAGTCGCACTCATCGCGCCCTGCATCAGTCCCATGTCATGAGCGCCGATGCTGTTATTGAAGAGCGGCAAAGGATGCAATAAGACCCGGCGACCTTCGCCGCCTAATAAATAGGGAAGCTGCGCGACAATCGCCTGCGCGGCCGGGCTCAGCTCGCCGCCAAACATGACGACGAGATCACCTTTGGTATCCGCAAAAGTCTGGCGCAAGGTCGTAAACTCATTCTGCTCAACGCCCATCCTGCTCATGGCCGCCGCTTCATTCCTTGTTCCATGCAGCGCGAAGACCGCAGCATCAAGACTGCCCTGGTTTACATGAATAAACTGGGAAGACTGCTCCACCAGTCGAATCGGCACCGAGTTGATCACAATTAACTTCGCGCCACCATTGCGCACGGCCTGTCGAATCTGCTTGCCGGTTAGAGGTTGCAACTCCTCAGGCTCACCACCGATCAACAAAATCGTAGCCGCGTGTCTAATGTCGTTATGTGTAGCCAGCGGTCCGCCAAGGTTTTCAAAAAAGGCCCTGAGACTAAAAGCGTCGGTGGCTGTGTGGTTCTCGGTTCCCACCAGCTCTGTCGCAAATTTGTAAAGCGTGTAAAGGGCTTCATTAGTCAGACGCGGACTACCGACCACAGCCAGCGTATTTGGTCCGTTGGCGTCAACCACGGCGTCGAGATTCTTCGCGACATGCTGAATCGCCTCGTCCCATGTTGCCGGAATTAACTTCCCGCCCTTCTTGTAGCGAATTAATGGCGTGCGGATGCGTTCTTCGTGGTTAACGAAGGGATGACCAAACCGACCTTTGATGCAGAGAAACTCGCCGTTCAGACCATTGACGTAACGATCACGGGCGACTATACGCGCCAGATCACCGCCGCGGGCACCAAGTGACATCTGACAGCCATCGGAGCAAAAGGTGCACGTTGAAATCGTCTGTGCCAGCTCCCATGGCCGCGCTTGATGGCGATAAGTGGCGTCCAGCAGCGTACCCGTGGGACAAACTTCAATACAGTTGCCACACTGCGAACAGTCAAGCCACCCGCCGTAGGTGCCGATCACTGTGTGAGCACCGCGTCCCCCTGCCTCGATTGCATCTTCACCCATCCATTCATCGCAGACGCGGGTGCAACGTTTGCAAAGAATGCAACGCTGCGGGTCGTTGGCGACCATCGGCGAAAGATACTTCTCCGGATAGTAGTTCTTCTGCTCAGTGAACCGCTCTTCGAGGTTGCCCCAGCTGTAAGCCATCTCCTGGAGTTCACACTCGCCGCCGCGATCGCAGACGGGGCAATCGAGAGGATGGTTAGCGAGGAGAAACTCCATCATCCCGCGTTGCGCCTTCTCTACTTCTTCGCTTTGTGTAGTCACAACCATGCCATCGGTGCAGATGATTGTGCACGACGTCTGCAGCTTGGGCATCTTTTCGATTCGGACTAAACACATCCGGCACGAAGCCTGCAGCGCCAGATCTGCGTAGTAACAGAATGAAGGAATATCAAAACCCTTTTCACGACAGACGTCGATCAGACGCGCACCCTTCGGCACCTGGAAGTCCTGGGAATTGATTGTGACTTTGATTAACTCAGCCGACATTGATTATTCCTGTGCGCACCTTGTCGCCCGGCGGCTAGTTTCCCTGCAAGTGCCGTTTGAAATCTTCCGGAAATCTTTTAATCGCTGACTGGATCGGCCACGCGGCTGCGTCGCCCAAAGGACAAAAGGACTTGCCTTCAATATTGTCACAGAGATCCAACATCAACTTCGCATCTTCCGGGCGACCGTTGCCACTCGCGATACGCTTGAAGACCTTGACCAGCCAGTCAGTCCCTTCGCGACAAGGTGTGCACCAGCCGCATGACTCATGCTTGTAAAATTCCGTCAGGTTTTTGGTTGATTCAAAGACGTCGACTGTCTCATCCATCACGATGAAACCGCCTGAACCCACCGAGGAGCCACCCGCAACCAGTCCTTCATAGTCCATGCGCACGTCTTTGCCGATAATTTGGTCAGCCCGCATGATGTAAACCGACGACCCGCCGGGTATGACCGCCTTCAATTGCTTGCCTCTGATGATCCCGCCGCAGTCTTCCATGATGAACTTTTCCATGTCGTCGTAGCCCATCGGCAGTTCATAAACCCCGGGGCGATTAACGTGACCGGAAACGGACCAGAGCTTGGTACCACCGCTCTTTTCAGTTCCCAACTTCTGATAGGCCTCGCCCCCCATCTTGATGATGTCGGGCACGGCAGTTAGCGTCTCAACATTGTTAACGACAGTCGGACAAGCGTAGAGACCTGACACAGCAGGGAAGGGCGGCTTCATGCGCGGATGGCCACGCATTCCTTCAAGCGAACTAAGCAGTGCCGTCTCTTCGCCGCAGATGGAAGCGCCCGCGCCGGTATGCGTGTAAATCTCACTGGAAAACTTTGAATTAAGGATGTTCTCGCCCAGCAGGCCTGCAGTGCGCGCTTCCGTCAGCGCGCGATCCATGATGTCAATCAGGTATTTGTACTCGCCTCGCGTGTAAATGTAATTCGTCTTTGCTCCGAGTGCGTAAGCGGCGATCAACATGCCTTCAATAAGCATGTGCGGATCGCGTTCCATCAGGTAACGGTCCTTAAACGTGCCCGGCTCGGATTCATCGGCATTGCAGACGACGTATTTTGGCTTCGGGGAATCCTTGGGAACGAAGCTCCATTTCAATCCCGTGGGAAAACCCGCGCCGCCACGCCCACGCAAAGCTGACTTCTTTACTTCGTTGAGGACGTCATCGGGTGACATCGAAGTTAGAACTTTGCGCAATGCTTCGTAGCCGCCGTGCTGGCGATAGACGTCGAGCGACGCCGAATTCTGCAGGTGCACTCGCGCCAGCTGCAGAGGCTCACATCCGATGGCTGCTATTAACATAAAGCTATAAACATTGGCCTGCGGGCACCAAGACGTTGCCGGCTCTCGACTATGGCAACGAATCCAAAATCTGATCGACTCTCTCTGTAGTTAGATTTTCGTGGTATTCAAAGCCGAGTTGAAACATCGGTGCCGTGCCGCATGAGCCCAAACACTCGACGAGAGAGACAGTAAACCGTCCATCCGCAGTTGTCTCGCCCGGCTTAATCCCCAGCTTCCGGCACACATGCTCGGTAATCCTCGGCTCGCCCATAATCTTGCAGGAGAGCGTCTTGCAAATTTGAATGTGATACCGGCCAACCGGCTCGGTATGGATCATCGAGTAAAAGGTAGCCACTTCCCAGATGTCGGTAATCCGCAAAGCCAGCCGCTTTGCGAGATAGGCCACGCCGCCAGGATCGAGATAACCGCGCTCACGCTGGACGATGAACATCAAGGGCAGGATCGCTGAACGCATCACCGGGTACTTTGCGAGGTGCCAGTCGATCTCCGCTTCAACCTCAGGGGAGAAACTCGCAACGCTTTCCGAAATCTCGACCGGCTGCGAAAGCGGCTGAATAGTGACAAGCGTTTGTGGCATCTCTAGAACCGAACCGAACTTTGTTCTTAGTGGTTTGTACTTTGCTTTGCTAAGTCTCTTGAAAACTGCCTCGGCGTCTGAATTCATCGAGAGCAAACAAAGAACTAAGTACAAAGAACCAAGCTCAAAGTTCTACTATCGATCTATTTCTCCCAGAACAATATCCAGGGATCCGATAATCGCCACAATATCGGCGATCATTGCGCCCTCCGACATCTGCGGCAGGGCGGACAAGTTAACAAAGCTTGGTCCGCGGAAATGAACGCGCGACGGCTTCGGCCCCCCGTCCGATTTCACGTACACACCGAGCTCGCCTTTCGAAGCTTCGATCGGAAAGTAAACCTCGCCCGCAGGCACATCGAATCCCTCGGCCACGATCAGAAAGTGATGAATCAACGCGTCCATGTGACGTTTCATCGCCTCGCGATCCGGCAACACGACCTTCGGCGCGTCGGCTTTTACCGGGCCCGGCTTCAATCTTGCCAGCGCCTGAGCGACAATCTTGTGCGACTCCTTCATCTCGCGCATTCGTACAAGGTAACGCGCCCAAACATCTCCGTCTGACTCAGTCGGAATTTCAAAATCGTAGTTCTCATAACCCGTATAAGGATTGGCGCGGCGAATATCCAGAGCTACGCCGCTGCCGCGCAGACACGGGCCAGACAGTCCCCAGTCGATTGCGTCCGCCGCCGAGATCACACCGACTCCCTGTGTCCGTTTTTGGAAGATTCTATTTCCCGTCAGTAGTGTGTGGAACTCCTCGACGGAGTGCAGAAAACCATCCTGAAACTGCTGCACGCGGCGTTCGAAGCCGGCGGGAATGTCCATCATCAATCCGCCTATGCGAAAGTAAGAAGGCGTTAATCGTCCGCCGGACGCCGCTTCGATGAGATTCAGAATTTTTTCGCGCTCGCGGAAACAGTAGAAGAAGACGGTCATGGCACCGATGTCGAGGGCGTGAGTGCCCAGCCAGACAAGGTGTGAAGCAATTCGCTGCAACTCGCATGTGAGAACGCGGATGGTTTGAGCGCGTTTGGGAATTTCAATCTCCAGCAGTTTCTCGACTGCCATAACATAAGCGAGATTGTTCCCGAGCGGATTCAAATAATCCATGCGATCGGTAATCACGATTCCCTGTTGATACTTCTTGTATTCAAAAAGCTTCTCCATACCGGTGTGGAGATAGCCGATATCGGGCGTCGCCTTAACAACCATTTCGCCATCGAGTACCAGTTCGAGCCGCAACACTCCATGAGTGGATGGGTGCTGCGGACCCATCGAGATCGTCATCTGCGAATCGAGCGGACGATCGACAATATCGAACTGCGGCGGAATGTTAAGGGAAGTGCTCATCGTAATCGTACTGGCTGATCGATTGCCGATTTTATGAAGTGCTTCGCCAACACCAATCGGCAATTGGCAATCGCCAATTGGCAATCACTTTAGTGAGTACGGTTCATAGCCGCGCAGGGGAAAATCTTTTCGCAGTGCGTGGCCTTGCCAATCATCAGGCAAAAGAATCCGGCGTAAGTCAGGATGCCCCTCGAAGACAACTCCCATCAGATCGAAGGTTTCGCGTTCGTGCCAGTTTGCCGTGCGCCAGACTCCAGTCACGGTCGGCACGCGCGCATCATCCTCGTTCACTAATACCTTCAAGCGGAGTCGGTGATATATGGTCGTCGAGAAAAGGTGATAGTTAACTTCGAAACGCGGCTCTTCCTCAACCCCGCGATCCACTCCGCAAAGGTCCGCCAGAAAATCAAACTGCGCCCCAGGCGCAGTCTTTAAGAAAGAACACGCCGCCACAAGATGCTCGCGTGGCACGACGGCGGTGACTTCGCCCCGAGCTTCAATGACTTCAAGGATCCACTCAGGATGCTCATGCTGTAACGCCGCCACTAATTGGGACGGCGTCGCTTTCTCGATCGAACTTGTGGGGGCTTCCCCTGCCAGAGGTTGTTCAGTGTTTGAATCGGTCGGCATCAAGCTGTGTCATCCAACCAGAAATTAAGAAGAGCGACGGCGCTCGTGTTTGGAGGCTATGGTGTAGGGGCGCGATTCCGGGAGCACATTCTGCCGGGCCGTCGATCCGTCGGTCACGGGAAGCGTGCCCGGAACTACCGCCTGGCGCGCGTCTTCGTCTCTCACGTCGCGACGATTCCGTGACGACTCCTTCATTACTTTCTCTTGCAGCATCATCACGGCATGGATCAGCATTTCGGGTCGGGGCGGGCATCCGGGAATGTAAACGTCCACGGGAACTATCTTGTCCACTCCCTGAACGATCGCGTAATTGTCGAAGACACCTCCGGACGTGGCGCAAGCGCCCATCGAAATCACCCACTTCGGCTCAGGCATTTGATCGTAGATTCGTCGCAGCACAGGGGCCATCTTGCGCGACACCCGACCGGACACGATCATCACATCAGCCTGCCGCGGGCTGGCGCGAAAAACTTCCGAGCCGAAGCGAGCCAAATCGTTGCGCGAAGAAGTGGCGTTCATCATCTCGATGGCGCAGCAAGCCAAACCAAACGTCGCAGGCCAAAGCGATGACTTCCGCGCCCAGTTGATTAGAGAATCCAGCCGCGTGGTCAAAACTTCAGGGAGTGCAGCGGAAATTATGTTTTCAAGACCCATGAAACTCCTTGCTCAAGCCGCCGTGCGCTTCTGGGGGAGATGTCGCTTTTCAACGTCAGCAAGCAATCTCGCCTCGGCTTCTGCCTCTTGACGCGCTCGATCGTTCCAATCAAAGGCGCCTTTCTTAATCACATAGATATAACCGGCCAGCAGCAATGCGATAAAAATGATCATCTCGAAGTAAATCAGATTTGCCAGTCCGTTGGCGGGGCTGGACAGCGTCTTGAAGACCACCGCCCAGGGCACCAGAAAGATGACTTCAATATCAAACAGGATAAAGAGCATCGCGATCAGATAAAACTTCACGGAGAAGCGCTGGCGTGCGGTGCCGACTGGGTCTTTCCCACACTCATAGGGCATCATCTTCGTACGAGTACGTTTGCGCTGCCCGATGAATTGAGAGATGAAGATGTTGCCGATGGCAAAGCCACCCGCGACAACGAAGATCAGAAGAATTGGCAGGTAGTCGTAATAACGAAAAGGCATTAGATCGCGGCCTTGAGTCTGGCCCAGCCAGACCACTCCATGTCCGAAGCCTGCTACCCGGCGGCAGACATGCTAGATTCCAGATTGAGAATCATTGTACAAGCCGAATCGTAGTCGAAAGAGATCGAGAGTGTCAAGCAACATGATCTCGCGAAAAATGTCGCGCCGAAATGATAATTGACCCTGCAAAAAAGCATATGTTAACGTCGCTGCAGCGTCGCTCGAGCTACACCATCTGCTGCCGCGCCGGGTTTCCACTTTGATTAGCAAGTTGCCATCGTGATCACAGGATTCAATACGGACATTGAACATGATGGAGTTGTCTATCATGTGCAAACGGAAGACAAGGGAATCGAAACGCCACTGATTCTTTCCCTTGTCTATTCCGGGGGCGCAATCCTCGCAAGCAAGCGATCCCGCTACGAAGATCTAATTGCTTCGGGCTATAGCGATGAAGCATTGAGCGAACGGCTGACGCGCCAGCATAGGCTCATCTGTGCCGCGATTCACGCCGGCCGTATCGAAGACCTGAAGCGAATGGCGGCAGCGTCGGTCCCGGAAGGCAAGCAGCCGCCAAAGGCCCGCAAGAAAGCGCCTGACCCGCAACTAGAGCCGCAACTAGACCCCCAACTGGAAATACTACGTGGAGACAAAGAACGCGAGGCTTTGGAAGCTGAGCGCGTGTTGCAAGCTGAGCAGGAGCGCCTTGCTCGTGAAGCCGAGCAAGAGAGTGAAGCGCGGGAGACGCCTGAGCCGGAGGTAGTCGCCGATGAGGACGATACTCTTGTGCCGGCGCCGGCTGACTTTCAGCCCGCCGCTCCGATTCTGAATATCCCTCCTGAATCAGTTTACACAGTGCATGATCCGCGGCGGCAGACCGTGATGGGTGAAGTCGCGACAGGCGACTTTGGCCTGCGCATCACGATCCTTGGGCGCCAGGAGTTTCGGTCCGGTGAAACGCCAACGATAAAGGTGATGGTAGGTTTTCGCAGCGGCAGCCAGGAACAACCGGTGCCAAAGGCGTCAGTTTCGGTTAAGGTTTTGGGAACTGCGTTCAGGCCGCAGATTTATGTAGCGAAGACTCGGAACGATGGCGTCGCCGTGGTCACGGCGCAAATTCCTAAGTTCACTTCGGGGCGAGCTGCCATCCTCATTAAGGCGGTTGCTGCGGATATGGAAACTGAATTGCGACGTGTAATCCTGCCCGGGTAGTGAGGCCGAGAAACAATACTTGCGACTTCAGGTCAACGGTGAAGTAAGGGAAGTGGCGGAAGGGCTGTCGCTAACGGACCTGATCGCCGCGCTGAAGCTTGCTCCAGAACGAATTGCTGTCGAGTTGAATCAGAGTGTAGTGAGGCGCCTGGATTGGCCTGCGACCAGGCTTGAGCCCGATGATCGAATAGAGATCGTGCACTTCGTGGGCGGAGGTGTAAAAGGGCAGGAGCGGGACCAAAACAAACTAGCTGCGGATTTACGCGGAAAGCGCGGATCAGAACTACAAACAATAACGCGACCAAAGGACTGACAGTAGCGGGCCAAGTAGTACAGAAATCAACGCGCCAAGTCGTACAGGCAATTCTGATCGTATTTATCCGCGGAAATCCGCGGCTAATATCTTGTCTGCGCCGGTTTCCACTTAAGCTGGATTCGGGTGTAAAGTCAAAACATCCAATTTAGAACGCGGAAGTTGTTAAATCATGTCAACAGTTGTCCAGGCTCAGTCAGATCGTTTCGAGATTGCCGGGCGTGCGTTTACCTCGCGATTGATCATCGGCACGGGAAAATATCGCAGCTATAACGAGATGAAAGCGGCGCATCGGGCCTCGGGCGCGGAGATGGTCACTGTTGCCGTGCGACGCGTGCCACTGGATCGAAGTGCGGAGTCGTTTCTTGATCATCTTGATCCCGCGCTGCAACTCCTTCCCAACACCGCCGGCTGTTATACGGCTGAAGAAGCAATTCGCACGGCGCGTCTCGCTCGCGAAGCGCTGCAGACTGATTTGATTAAACTCGAAGTGATTGGCGATCAGACAACACTTTTCCCTGACAATGAACAAACCCTCGAAGCCGCCCGCATACTCGTCAAAGAAGGCTTTGTTGTTTTGCCCTACTTCACCGACGATTTGATCATGGCGAAGAAGCTGTTGGACGCCGGTTGTCCGGCAGTGATGCCGCTCGCCGCACCGATCGGCTCGGGTCTCGGCGTACAGAACCCTGCGAACCTGCGCATCATGCGCGAACAACTTCCTGACGCGACAATCATCGTTGACGCGGGTGTGGGCACTGCCAGCGACGCTGCGATCGCGATGGAGCTCGGGGCGGACGCGGTGCTGATGAATACAGCTATCGCCGAAGCCCAGCATTCCGCGAAGATGGCCGAGGCAATGAAACTCGCGATCGAAGCTGGTCGCCTTGCCTATCTTGCCGGTCGCATGAGCAAACGTCTCTACGCCAGCGCTTCGAGCCCCATCACCGGCGGCATACGCTAGCCCAGCGACCACCGCACATCAGGCGACGCAGCTGTCAGCATTCATAAAGCAAGCCCGATACGTCGAAGCCAGATTACTTGCGAGCAGTCAGCCGCAGCTTTTCCGCGATTACGAAACGAATCATGTTGTAGGTGATGCTTTCAGGTAGTGACTCGCGAATAGGTTTGAGTTTCTCTGTTCCAAGCTCGGCGACAGCCTTTTCAATCTGAGTCCGATCAGAATCCGAAACCAGTTTGGATACATCGACTATCATTCCCGCGGCGATACACTCGATTAGGTGACCCTCAATGGTGTTCGCCAGGAGGTTACGCTGTTTGGCAATTTCTGCCACTGAGCAGCCGTTGCGAAAAAGCGTGCAAGTCTGGAGGGCCGTATTCGGCAGTACTAGTTCCTCTTCATCTTTCTCCGGTTCTTCACTGAGCGCTAGTTGGATTCGCTCTTGTTCCCGCATCACGCGCTCACCTAACTCAGTAATAAAAACGGTCGGGTACGCTCCCGCGCTGAGGCGTAAGCAACGGGCGCCGACAAGAGCGTCAATAAGAGCCAGGATGTCTTCCTGGCGCAAGTCTTGCAATAATCCGTAGGTCGATAACTCATTCAGGTGCGCCTGCATGACATTTTTCGCTGCTGAGCCGCGCAACGTGCCCGCCAGAACGGTTTTCCCGAAGCGGCCTTTCATCCGTGTGGCGCACGCCAGAATCTTTCGCACGCGCAAACTCTCTTCAGAGGTAAGCGCGCGGGGAGAGAGGCGATCTTCGTCCAATACTTCGTGGTGAGTAGGTGGCGTTCGCGCCGCGGTGTTTGGTGTGCAGTTGCCGCAGGTGCCGCACTTCGGCGGGTGATGGGGGTCGCCGAAGTAATCAAGTATGTGGGCGCGGTAGCAGTATTCCGTGTAACAAAATTCAATCATCTCGCGCAGTTTGCGCCGCTCGAGAGAGGCGCGACGGCTGACATCGTTTGAGTTGACGCGAAGTTTCGTTACTGGTGCGCTGTCGAGCATCACGATGCTGCGAGCACGGCGCGGGTGGCCCATGGCGATCGCTCGCGCCGGTTGAGAAGATGCGGGCGAGACACCCGCGATCGGAGTATTCGGGTCACCTTTGTCTTCCCACGGAGGAGGCTCGTGCACGTAGGCGCGACTGTCAGATGCCGCACTCCGCGCGATGTGTCCTGCGCGTTCGAGGAGGTACAGAGAAGATTGGATAGCCATCTCGTTGCGGGCGTCGGCACGCTTCGCAAGCTCAGACGAGGAAAGTTCTATGCGCTTCAAGCCCGTCGACACCAGGGCGTCGTAAACGTCCTTAATAAGCTCCGGGCCAGGATAGGAACCCTCGATGAAAAACTCGTGCGTGTTCTTGTCAGCATAGTTAAATAGGAGGACGCAGGAAGAAGGCAGGCCATCGCGACCCGCGCGTCCTATCTCCTGATAATAGGCTTCAATCGAACCCGGCATCTGATAGTGGGCGACGAATCTGATGTCCGGCTTATCGATGCCCATGCCAAAGGCGTTCGTCGCGACGATCATTTGCGCCCGTCCTGACATGAAATCATCCTGAGCTTTCACCCGCGCGGCATCGCCCATGCCGGCATGGTAGGCCGCCACGCGCAGCCCTTGTTCTCGCAACTCCAGGGCAACCTGTTCGACGGCTTTGCGAGTAGAGGCGTAGATGATCCCCGACCCGCCATCCCTTCCTTCCCCCATCCCTGCAAGACGTTTGATCCTCGCGACTTTCTCTCGCTCCTTTTCCGTGTGCACCACATCAATCGTGAGATTCGGGCGGTCGAATCCGCTCACGAAGGTCCGCGGTCTCACGAGGCCCAGTTGTTCGATGATGTCCGAACGAACATAAGGAGTGGCCGTGGCAGTGAGTGCGAGAGTTTGGGTGGGAGTTTGTCCGGAGCTGAGCAACCGGATCACGCTCTTCAACCGCAGGTAGTCAGGACGAAAGTCGTGGCCCCAGGTTGAAATGCAATGCGCTTCATCAACTGCAAAAAGCGAAATGCGTAAAGACTGAAGCGCTTCGAGAAACCGGCTGCTGCGAAAGCGTTCGGGCGCAACATAGACCAGTTTGAAATCGCCGCGGCGCAGAGCATTAATGCGGGCTCCCTGTTCCGAGCCGCCTATCGAGCTGTTGATGAACGTAGCGGGCAGACCACGAGAGCGAAGCGCATCTACCTGGTCTTTCATGAGGGCGATGAGAGGAGAGACGACAACGGTGGCGCCTCCGAGCATCATAGCCGGCAATTGATAACAGAGAGACTTGCCGCTGCCCGTGGGCATGACAACAACCGCGTCCTTGCCTTCAAGAATCGCTGCGATTACTTCACGCTGACCTTCACGAAAGTCAGCGAATCCGAAGTGTTCGCGCAAAGATGTGAGGGCATGGGCAATTGAATGCATGCACGCGAGTCTAAGCGGTTCGAATCCGAGCTAGCAAGTTGTTTTAATCCTTTGTAGTTGCCTGAGGTGTTATGAGATCGCTGTGTCCTCTCTGTCAACAGTGGTGAGTATACTTAGCAAAAACATCACCACGGAGACACGGAGAGATTCAAATTAGGCCACTACCTAATGCTTCCTGCCCGAGCCTACGGACACGGCACTGGTGCCGTCGCTGAATTTCGCGGCGGCGCAGGATTAGTGACAACGTTGAAGTCTGACAAATTAGAGTCTGTGTCAGTACAGCTACTAATCCTGCGAGCTGACCTGGACGCATTGAGGTCGCCGGTCGCATTTCCTTCCGCGCAAGTCGCCGCGCCATAACCAACGAAATCAGCAACCGTAGGGCTGAACGGGCAGCCGTTGCCACTTAGGGACGAAGTACCCATCACGAGGGCCACCTTGCCATCGCCCGCTGAAAGATTAATCGCGGCACTCGCGGCGTCTGCCGGTGGAAGTGCAGCGCCGTTTGTGGTGCCGCCAGCGAGCTTGATCAGAAAGTATTGGCCCGGAGCCAAACTGCCGCTGCTCAAGTTCAACTTGTTGGTGTTCGCAAAGTTTCCCGCCGCTGATGCGTACTGCACCGAGTAGGGTGTCACCCTGAAATCAACCCACGTAGTTCCGCGATTGAAGAGTTCAACGAAATCATTCTGAAAGGCAGCGCCTGAATTGTTGCCACCCCCGTAGATTTGACTGATGACTAGAGCCGACGGTGTTGCTGGTGGTAAGACGTTCACCACAACTGCGTCGCTGACCAGCATTGTGACGCCTTCAGTCACTCGAGCTGTGACGTGCGCGACTCCTGCGCTGTGTCCTCTGACCCTCGCGGTGACAGTGCCATTCATTTCGTCTGTAGTGACACTCTCAATCGTGGCAACGTTCGGATTATCTGAAATGAACACAAGATTGAGACCAATAAGCGGTCTTCCATAGGTGTCGAGAGGCTGGGCAGTAATTTGAACAGACTCATTGATTTCTACGCCGGCGGTAAGCGGAACGATGGCGATTCTGGCTAGTGAGCCTGGACAGTTGATGAAAGGAGTTCCCTCAAGCTTCAGATCCGGCGAAAACTTGCGTCCGTTCGCACCGAGCGCTTCCCCGTGGGGCATAAAACTTCCAAAGATGTCGGGAGAACGTGTCAGGGACTGATTGTCATCGCCTTCAAGATCGGTTGTGCCGCCGTAAGTAAACTCGGCGACGAGATTGCTCGACGAGTCGCGAAACACAAGCGTCAGTCCGCCATTAACTAATGAGAGTCCACCTGAAGAAGCCTTTACCGCCCGGGCGCAGCCAAATGCAGGATCAGTCGGATCGAAGCCGCCCCCTCCAAACACAACAATAGGTTCACCCGTAAAAAGAAAACTGCCCGAAGCGAAGGCATGCCGGACAATCTCGTTTGTGCCGGCGGGGCTGCGGGTGCGAATAGTCCAGCCCGAAATGTTCGTAGCGCTGCCATTGTTAACCAACTCAATAAACTCATCCTCACTCGAGCTGCGCACGCCATCATGGTTGGCATCGCCGGCCAAACCGTCTGGCGGATCGGCGAGGACCTCGTTGATCACAATTTCGCGAGTTACATCTCCGGAGAACATAACAGTCGCCGCATTGCTTTCCCGGCCGTCCGCGCGAACAGTCAGATCCATTTCCCCGGCGCCGCGAAGATCTGCGGGTACCAGAACATGGATCTCATCAAGTCCAGGCAAATCAGGAGAAGCATTGACCGATTCGAGCATTAGCGCGTGACCATGAGCACTGACGGAAACTTCAATTGCGCCTCGTACCCCGGTCGCAAACACACTCAACCGCAGACTGCCGCTGCTCGGATCAAACGGGCCTCTTTGCAGAGTGTCGGCGTTAAGCATTATTCCCTCGCGCCCTTCAGCGTTATCGGTGAACAGACCCGGGGCTGCACGCAGGATGGAAAGATTGCTGCGACTCGAAAAGCCATCAGAATTGGTTACGACTACTTCGGCCGAGCCGACGTTCGTATCTGGCGGCACCACAAAGTTCACTTGTGTGGGCGACACATACAGGATCTGCGCGTTCTGTCCTGCCACCAAAACTGTGGTCCCGGCGACGGCGGCGGGAAAGCTGCCGTCAGGTTGGCGGCGCGACTGTTGACTCAAAAGTGCCAGCGCGTTGCCTCGCGCAACCGCTATGCTCGCGGGCGCGATCGCTTCAGTCGGCGCACGTTCGTTGCCAAATGAGGCTCCATTAAGAACTGAGAGCGGTCCAAACTGAGGCCGCGCCGTAAGAGTCGCCAAATAAATCTCAGGATTATCGGCGAAGTCACTCGCAACCGCCGGATCGGAAAGCATACGAGGAAAACTAAACACGACCAGCGAGCCGTCGTCGTTCAAAGACGAGACGACTTCAGCAGTGGCACGTGCAGATGCACTAGTCACACGTTCAAATTGAGCAGAAGGAACATCGAACGCATAAAGCTCTACGCTGCGGTCAGCATTGCTGCCAACTACAACGCGCCTCGTTGCAAACGCCACCCGCGAGCCGTCGCCACTGATAGTGGCTTGCAGCGGAACGTCCTCCTCAAGAGATCCGAGCTGAGTGATCTGCCGGGTGAGCCCGTTTCTTCCATCCCACAAAAACACCTGGCTGGAATTTGTCGCGGTCTCCGCCGCGTAGACCACGCGTAAACCGTCGTCGCTAATCGTTCGGCCGTAGGCCAAAGTCAGAGCGGTCACGTTTTCAGCGATCAGGCGGGCCGGTAAGACTCCAATGCGGTCCTGCACAACCAGATTGTGATTAGGGGAGCCGAGGGTTCGGACATATGCCACAGTGTTTCCATTGCCACTAATTTTTCCGTCGCTCGCTCCAATGCCACCAAAAGTGTTCGTAAGCTGAGTCACCGTCATCCCGATCGAGTCGTAGACGAATACTTCGAAGTTGCTATCAACATTCTGGCCGCTGAGGTCGCGGTTGGAGGAAAACGCGATGTAGCGTCCGTCATCGGAGATTGAGGGTTGAAAGCTTCCGTTGGAGATTCGATTTGCCGGGTTGTCAGAGGTGGTGTTTGTGATTTGAGTAAGGCGTGCGTTGTTGAAGAGAAAAATCTCAGAGTTGCCATCGCTATTGGTGCCGAGCGGGTCGTCCTTTGAGGCGAATGCGATCTGCGATCCATCCTGGGAAATTGCCGGGGCGACGGCTCGCGTAAGTCCGAGCGGCGCAAATGCGAGAGGCTCCGCTGCAAGGTCGGCGCGCAAGGCATGGAATCCTTGCTCTCCAGAATCTGAGAGATCTGCAGTCGACTCGAAGGCAACAAACCGACCGTCACCACTTAAGGCAGGATTGAGACTGAGGGTTGTTTCGCTGGTTACGGTGAGGCGACGTATTGCCGGCGTACTCGCAGCATTATTGGAGAGTGAAATAACGAATGTTAGGACAACGAGACTGAAGGCGAAGCCGATGAGGTTTTTGCGAAGCATGGTGAGGTTGCTCCTTGCGAAGTTTCGAGTTCGGCGTTCCGAGTTCCGAGGCGCCTGGTTCTGAAAGCCATTCTCGGAACTGAACGACTGGGCGCGCGTATTTTATACCCAGCGGGACGGTCGTGGAAAACTTAAGACGATCACGAAACGCGTGGCCTCATAACAAACTTTTTTCATGAACAGTATTCCACTTGGGCAGATCTAAAATACGATCCACTAATTCTCACCAAATGACGCCAAAAAAGTTTCGTGGAGTCCTGCTAGTTCGTGTGACTTCGTGGATCGTTCCGCATGATCTGGGGGGCGCGGCACTTTCAAGAATCACAATAGTACGCCCACCAAATCATGCATTCGTTGATCGTATCTAATAGCACCGTTTAGGGGGCACGGTGCTGCTTGTCGCCGCTTTGATAAAATAAACGCGCAGCGCTATTGTAGGTCTGATCATTTCAAATTCTGCATTTGCAACACTCATAGGAGAATCCGACGTTGAGAATTCTGATCAGCGGGTCGCACGGACTTGTAGGCAAAGCATTAATCAAAGCACTCGTGGCTGACGGCCACGAGATCTATCAACTGGTCCGCCATGCGCCGGGCTCTGAGAAAGAAATCGAATGGAGCCCGGATCGTTACAGCATCGCGATTTCGCGGATTGAGGGTTTCGACGCCGTCTATCATTTAGCTGGAGAGAGCATCGCCTCAGGTCGTTGGAACGAAGAGAAAAAACGAAAGATCCGCGAGAGTCGCAGCAAAGGCACGAAGCTCCTCGCCGACGCCCTTGCCAATCTTTCCCGGCCGCCAAAAACTCTCATCAGCGCTTCAGCAATCGGTTATTACGGCAGTCGCGGCGATGAAGTCTTAACCGAAACCAGTCCGCCAGGTGACGACTTCCTCGCCGGCGTATGTGTGGAATGGGAGAAGGCAACTGAGCACGCGATTGAGAAAGGAGTTCGCGTCGCCAATACGCGTTTCGGAATCATCCTGGACAAGGATGGCGGCGCTCTCGCCAAGATGTTGCCCCCGTTTCGCATGGGCATTGGAGGCCGCATCGGCGATGGGAAACAATGGATGAGTTGGATTTTGCTCGCTGATGTTGTGGGCGCCTTGCGGCTCGCACTTAACGACGACACGTTAAGGGGTCCGGTAAATTTTGTCGCGCCTAATCCGGTGACAAACGCAGAGTTCACCAAAACACTCGGTCGCGTTCTCTCGCGGCCAACCATCTTTCCAATTCCTGCTTTCGGGGTGCGACTGGCATTTGGCGAGATGGCAGACGCCCTCTTGTTATCGAGTCAGCGGGTGCAACCACAAGCTTTGCAGACTCACGGATATCACTTTGAACATGCAGACCTGGCGGGAGCGTTGCGACACGCGCTTGCGTAGTTAGATCCGAGTGGACGCGCAAGCGGTTAACCTTCAGAGGCTGTTCTTAATGTACCTTCAGCCCGTTTGTGTCATTTCGTGTTAGTTCGTGGATCGTTGTCGATGTATCTAATAGAAAAATCGATCCACGAAATTACACTAACCCAACGCGAAACCAGTTGAGAGGAAGCGTCCGGCGACCCAAGCGTCAAGAAACGGCTGTTCCGCCATCGACGACCGCCGCACCTTGCTTCGCCCCAAACTCTTCCAGCGCGCCAAAAACTTCCAACGCATATTTCACGTTTCCAAACGGCGCTGAGACCTGCACGCCCTGAATCAAGTCGCGCACATCCAGTAAAGACTCGCGCGCAATCTTCAAACCTTCATCACGTCCCGCTTCTTTGCTAATGGCTGACGCCTCGCGCATGCGTTCCATGATCTCCGGCGTCACACGCACACCCGGCACTTCGTTATGCAGAAACTCCGCGTTGCGATACGAGACGAGCGGCCAGATACCGGCGATGATGGGAATGCGCACGTGCTCAACGCTCTTGATGAAGTCGCGCAGCTGATCGGTATCAAAGACAGGCTGCGTGATCGCATACTGCGCGCCCGCCTCAACCTTGTACTCAAAGCGCCGCAACTCCTCCTCAGGATTGATCGCCCCGGGATTAACGCCGACGCCGATACAAAACGCGGTAGGCTGACCAATCGGGTTGTTGCCGATATCGAGACCATGGTTCAGTTTGTTCACCATGTTCGTGAGGCCAATCGCATCGATGTCGAAAACCGCAGTGGCATCAGGATAAGGTCCCATCTTCGGCGGGTCGCCGGTGATCAACAATAAATTCCGTAGACCCAACGCTGAGGCTCCCAACAAGTCTGACATCATTCCCAGGAGATTGCGGTCGCGGCAACAGTAATGAAGCACCGACTCAATTCCGATCTGTTGTTCAACTAAGACCGCAGTCGCCAGGGCGCTCATACGTGATTGAGCGCGCGCGCCGTCAGGGATGTTCACGCCATCAACACCGGCGTCTTTCAGTAAGCGGATCGAATCGAGGGTCTTTTGAGCGTCGACACCTTTTGGCGGCAACACTTCAACAGAAGTAACAAATTCGCCATTCGCAATCTTATGGCCCCAACGCGAACGTTCCTCCGCTGGAACAACCTTGATGTCGGGAGGAATGTTTTCCTGAATATGAGCTAACGCTCCGGAACCGAGCACAACCTTCTGCGCGCGCGGCGAGGCGGCGCGCACAGCGTCCGAGATCAACTTAATATGCGCCGGCGTGGTTCCGCAGCAACCGCCAATAAATTTCGCGCCCGACTGAATTAAGCGCTTCGCAAACTTCGACATGTATTCCGGCGAACACATGTAGAACTGTCGACCCTGTACGTCGCGTGGCAAACCGGCGTTGGGTTGCGCCGCCAGTTTCTTCGTGGTGATCGGTCGCATCTTCTCCAGCGCGCTGAGAATGATTGCGGGACCGACACCGCAGTTAAGCCCGATAACATCGGCGCCCCATTCGTCCAGACGCGCGGTGAAAGTTTCCGGAGTAGTGCCGTAAGTTGTGTTGCCATCTGTCATGATGGTCATCTGTGCAACGATTGGTAGATCGCTGAGCTCACGAACCGCGCGGATCGCCTGTTGAATCTCCGAGATGTCCGAAAAGGTTTCGAGCAAGAAAAGGTCAACTCCCCCCTCGAGCAGAGCTTCCGCCTGGACCTTGAACATTTCCTTTGCTTCGTCGAAGGAGGTAGGACCATAAGGCTCGATGCGCAAACCAAGCGGTCCAATGGCGCCGGCTACGTGAGCACGATCTCCGGCAGCTTCCCGTGCGAGTCGTGCGGCGACCTCATTGATCTCGGCAAGATTGGCTTCGAGGCCGTATTGGTTAAGCTTGTAGGCGGTGGCCCCGAAGGTGTTAGTTTCGATGATGTCCGCGCCGGCCCTCAGGTACTCGGTGTGAATCTCGCCCACCAAATCCGGATTACTCAAATTCAATTCGTCGTAGCAGCGATTGATATAGACGCCCTTGGCATACAGCATCGTCCCCATCGCGCCGTCAAAGACGTGAATGGTGTCCGAGTCTAGGAGTTCACGAAAACTCTGCATATGTTGATTGACACCTTTGATTGCCGATTGGCGATTGCCAATTGCCAATTACTTGATTCGCTAACGTTCAGGTTCTATCGGTGTTCAGTTCCCGCCAGCGGACCAATCGGCAATCGCAAATTGGCAATTGGCAATAAAAATGTCCCGCGCCAAACAACGCGGGACTTCATGATTGCTGAAGTTTTTCGGAAGTCCTTTGGGACCGGCCGTGCTGTTTAGCGGGTTGTTTTACGTGGCCGCAAGTCGCCTTAACTCACCACATTTACAATTTTGCTTATACGCCGCTGTGAATAAGACTGTCAAGCCAACAGCAGTCGCCAACAGCAGTCGCCGAACAGAGCGCAACAGGGGGGGAACTTCTGAAGCCGGCGGAACAGCTCACTAAGGGTTTCTTCGTGTTGATTAGCGTGGTTTCGTGGACCGCTCTGGTCTCTTCCGTGACGTCATGCGATCCAAGTGGTGTTGGAAGAGTATCCCGACATGTCGGGATAGCGGGTGGGCCGGCGCGCTAACACTCAGGCCCCGCGTGGTAATAATTAATTACTCGAAACTCCGGATGTTGCGCGCGATGCCGCAAGGATTGAGTGCCTGCATATCGGCCCACCGGCTACCGCCGGATGGTACTGACTTCAACTAATCGGCAATTGCCAATCGGCAATCGGCAATCCTGAAACCCACCCACTACCGCATGGTCGTACTGACTTGATTTCAAAACTGCATCGGTACCCAGCCCAGGACGCTCTTGACACTCCAGCAACATTTTGGCTGAATGCATGCATAATCCCCTTGCTCCTCCCCGTAATTGTTGTCGAGTCTGACTGCCAGGAGAGTTGGAACTATGGCCACGACCACCATGAACGCCGCTGAGGTTTCTGGAAAACATCCCAAGGGGCTTTACGTCCTCTTTGGCACAGAGATGTGGGAACGCTTCAGCTTCTACTCGATGCTGGCGCTCTTCACTCTTTATCTGCGGAATCCCGACGAGGGCTTTGGGTGGACCGCCGCAGAGGCCACGAATCTTTATGCCTGGTACCTGATGTTCGTGTATGCCAGCCCGCTCGTGGGGGGCATCATCGCCGACTGGAAGCTGGGCTATCGCAGAGCGGTGATGCTCGGTGGTTTCTTCTTTATGGCGGGGCACGCCTTACTTTCGATCCGCTCGATGACGGCTGTTTACGCGGCGCTGACCTGCCTGGTCATCGGCAATGGCTTTTTCAAGCCTAACGTTTCGACGATGGTAGGTAACCTTTATCCTGAAGGCAGTCACCTCAAGGATCGCGCCTACAACATTTTTTACATGGGTATCAACGTCGGCGCGTTTGCGGCGCCGATTGTGATGGAGATCGTCAAGCAGAACTTTGGTTATCACCCTGCGTTTGCAGTAGCCGCCTTCGGCATGTTGGTTTCGGTGGGGATCCTCTGGAAATTCAAACAGCATGTCGAGGAGAAGGGTAAGAGCGTAGCCGACATGACCCCGAACGAGGCCGCCGACGTTGCTGCCTTGACCGTTGACGCTCCACCCCATAGTGTCAGCCGTCAGAAGGCGATGGATGCAGTGCCCGAGTGGAAACGCATCTTTGCGTTGATTGTGATCTTCCTGATTGTGATTGTGTTCTGGATGGTCTTCCACCAGAACGGTTCCACTTTGACTTACTGGGCGGACGACAATACGGACTGGAATGTGTCGGGAACGATCTCAAATGCGATCAACCCCTTCTGGATCATTTTCCTGACATTTCCCCTGGTCTGGTTTTGGAAATGGATGGATCAGCGTGGCAAAGAGCCTTCGACGCCTACAAAAATGGCGATTGGCATGTTCCTGACCGCGCTGTCGTTCTTCATTCTTTATACTGCGGCGAAAACAGGTGAGTCGCAGGTACCGGATCCTGCTTCCTACTCCACCGCCGCGTTCAGGATTACCGATCGCACAATTGGAAGTCTCCGCGCGGATGGCGTACCGGAGGATGCCATCGCGAAGCTCGAGCATGCCGATATCAAGAGCAAGAAGTTTGCTCCAGACGATAAAGGATCCGGTGAGGCTCAGTTTGACGCGGCGCTTGGTACGGCATTAGGGCCTCAGGGGACGCAGCATCGCGAGGCTATTTTGCGACGCGCTTACATCTTCAAGGTTTCTCCGTTCTGGCTAATCATTGCCTACATGGTCATCTCGTTGGGAGAGCTCATGCTCTCGCCAATGGGTCTTTCATTAGTGTCCAAGGTTGCTCCAATCAGGATGCGAGGGATGATGATGGGAGGCTGGTTCGTCGCGACAGCTATCGGCAATAAGCTGACCATGATTGGCGTTTTCTGGGAGCGTTGGCTGCAGTCAAGCTTCTTCATAATCCTGGGTGCGATGGCTCTCATCATGTGCTTCGTGCTCCTCATACTTCTGCGACCTTTAAAGAAAGCGATGCCGGGAGTCTGATTGGCGCCTGCGCCAATCAAACTGTACTTTGAGCTTTGGCCTTTGATCTTTGTTCGCCTCCGCAGCTTGAGCAAGATACTTAGGCCTGAATTTTCCTGAACAATTCAAGGTAGAGTTTGCGAGCAAAGTACAAAGAGCTAAGTACAAAGTTCAAAAACCGACACTTCACGAAGGTTTTCAAGCTATCAAAATAGACATTTTTGGAGCAATCAAAGTGAAACTACGTCAACCCGTCTTCGTTCTCATTTTTCTGCTTGTTGAATTCTCCTCGGTCGCCACTGCACAACAGAAGCAGCTCACCATCGACGATCTCTACGATCCGGTCAAGAAAGTTAATTTCACCGGCTCCGTGCCCAGCATTCGCTGGCTGAAGGACGGGACTCATTATCTGCTAGCGAATGATCCCAGTAAGAAGACGGTGCCCCGTCTTCAGAAGGTTAACGCCAAAACTGGTCAGACCACGCCATTCCTCGATACCGCGAAAATGGCAGCAGCTTTCACCGCGCTCGGCGGCATTACCGCGCAGGACGCGAAGCAGCTGGCAAGTCGCGGCTCTTATGACTTCAACGCAAGTGAGACTGGAGTGCTGATCAACTTCGCGAACGATCTCTTCTATTACCAGCTCGGCAGCGATAAAGCTGTGCGCGTAACCAACAGCGCCGAAGAAGAGGTGGGCGAAACGTTCAGCCCTGACGGCCGCATGATCGGTTTCGTGCGCAACGGCAACATGTATGTTTTCGACCTCGGCACACAACGCGAACGTCAGCTCACGACCGACGGCGGCCCCAAGATTCTCAACGGGCGACTCGATTGGGTTTACCAGGAAGAACTCTACGGCCGCGGCAACTTCGAAGCGTACTGGTGGAGCCCTGATTCCACCATGCTTGCTTACCTTCGACTCGACGAGAACCCCGTCCACGAATTTACTGTCGTGGATCACATTCCCTACCGGCAGACGGTCGAGGTCACCCCTTACCCCAAGGCCGGCGATCCGAATCCTACCGTGCAGCTTGGTGTTATCAACGCGGCCGGTGGAGCAACGCGCTGGGTCGATACCTTCAAATATCACCCTAGCGATTTTCTAATCGTTCGCGTGTCATGGACTCCGGACAGCAAGAAAGTTGTTTACCAGGCGCAGAACCGCGAACAGACATATCTGGATCTGAACTTCGCCGATGCGAAGGATGGCAAGTCAACTACCGCTTTTCGCGAAACCACCAAAGCGTGGGTCCAGGTATTAGGGAATCCGCATTGGTTGAAGGATGGATCGTTTGTCTGGCAAAGCGAACGCAGCGGCTATGAGCATCTATATCTTTATAGCGCCGACGGCAAACTGGTGCGACAAATCACCGACGGCAAATGGGATTTACGTGGATTTGAAGGACTCGATGAAGACAGAGGGTTAGTTTATTTCTCGGCAACCGAACATAGCCCCATCGCTCCACACGGTTACCGCGTGAAGTTGGATGGAACCGGTTTTACTCGGCTGACGAACACGGCCGGTAGTCATTCAGTGGATTTCAATCCTACCTTCACCGCCTTCGTCGACCGTTGGAGCGATATAAACACACCGACACAAACTCGTCTCCACGATGCGGAAGGGAAACTTATTAGGGTTATCGAAGACAACAAGATTGAAGCGTTGGGCAAGTACAAGCTGGGAACCGTTGAGTTCATGCAGGTAAAAACACGCGATGGATTCGACATGGAGGCGATGATGATCAAGCCTCCTGACTTCGATCCGAAGAGGAAATACCCGGTCATGTCGTTCACGTACGGTGGACCGCAGGCTCCCAGCGTGAGAAATGCCTGGGGCGGGGCCGGCAATATGTGGAATCAAATGCTGGCTCAGAAGGGATACATATTTTGGATTTGCGATAACCGGACGGCGAGCGGCAAAGGCGTTGCCACCGCGTGGCCGGTCTACGGAAACATGGGTGAGCTGGAATTACGAGATCTAGAAGACGGTCTTACCTGGCTCAAAGGCCAGCCTTATGTCGATGGATCACGCATCGGACTCTGGGGCTGGAGTTATGGTGGTTACATGACCAGCTATGCTCTGACGCACAGTAAGAGTTTCAAGCTCGGGATTGCGGGAGGCACGGTTTCAGACTGGCGCGATTACGACACGATCTATACCGAGCGCTACATGAAAACACCGCAGAACAACGTGGAGGGCTATAAGAAGAGCGCGCCTTTGTGGGCGGCGAAGGACCTTCACGGAAAGCTGATGTTGATTCACGGCGCCATCGACGACAACGTGCACATGCAAAACACGATTCAGTTCGTTTATGAACTGCAGAAGGCGGGTAAGCAGTTTGAGTTGATGGTTTATCCGAAGTCGCGTCATGGCGTAAGTGATCCCCTGCTTGTGAAGCACATGCGCTCGATGATGACGGACTTTATTCTGGCGAACTTGTAAGTGAACTTTTGTAAACTGAGTGGTTAGTCCAAAGTCCAACGTCCAATGTCCAAAGTCTGTTTCGCAAATGAGACCTTGGACATTGGACGTTGGACTTTGGACAGTCAGCGCTGGCACTTAGGGCAGTAATAAGTCGACCGTCCGCCTTGTACAACCCGACGGATGCGCGTCCCGCATACGACGCAGGGCTCGTCTTCACGTTCATACATGCGCCAAAACCTTTCCGAACTGCCAATGTAACGGCCGGCGTCGTCGTTTAGATTAATCCTCAGAGTCGATCCTTCGGCAATCGCTTCTCCAAGAATTCTGCGAATCGCTTCATGCAATCTGACAACGCGTTGTTTTGAAAGTTTCGCCGCAATTGCGAAGGGGCTGATGCGCGCCAGAAATAACGCCTCCGACGCATAAATGTTTCCCAGACCAAGAACCTTGGTTTGATCCAACAAGAGTTGTTTCACGCTGCGCCGAGAACGCGAAAGAGTTTCTCGAAGTTGATCGGCAGTGAAATTTTCCGAGAGCGGTTCCGGTGCGAGGATGCTGAGTTCAGCGCTTTCGTGAACTGTTGCAGCGGGCAGCAGGTTCATTCGACCGAACTGACGCATGTCGCAGAAAACCAGAACCGAGTCGTCGTCAAGGTAAAAGACCGCATGAGCGTAGGGCGGCAGTTTTTCATCGTGGTGAATGCGCACGAATTTTCCGGTCATGCGCAGGTGAACGAGTAAAACTCTCTGGCGATCAAGCTCGATCAGGATGTACTTGCCGCGCCTGTTGACCGCTTCAACTCGCGCTCCTTTTAGTCTTCGCGCAAAACTCCGGCTGGTTATCAGCGGTGCAGTGCGGGGCAGTCGTAACTGAGCGGCAACAATTGTTCGTCCGGTTATGGCCTTTTGCAGCGCACGAACGACGTGTTCAACTTCGGGAAGTTCCGGCATGAAGAACCTTTGAACTTGGTGCTTGGCACTTGAAGCTCGCCCTTGGGATCGCGGGCGTCCCGCCCGCAATGAGCGCGTAGCGCGAACATATTGAAGTGATGAACTGGCTAAGAAGCGGCTCAGTTTAATTATGGCTGAGTGGCTTTTAACACAATGTTCGCGCTACGCGCTCATTGCGGG
>JBPCNX010000095.1:0-6191 GCA_051000815.1 Pyrinomonadaceae bacterium | reverse complement strand
CGATCACAGGGGGCACCGGCATCTTCAGCATGGCGACGGGCGCGCTGACGGCGAACGGCTTCAATCTTCCGGTCCTTCCAACGGTACCGCCGACTGCACCGTTCACGCTGACCGGCACAGGCAGTATCACCGCGCCCGGCATCACGGCCGTGCCGGAACCGGCCACGCTAATCCTGCTCGGGACGGGTCTGGTCGGCATGGCCGGCGCTGCCCGCAAGAGGCTCCACGTCCGACTGGGAGGCAAAGCTAATTCTCACAATCCGGCGAATTGATGCGTTAGCGGTTCCCTCTCGAACTGTTCATGCCCTCCATCGGTATTGGAAGTTTGCCATCAGCTCCCGGGGTGAGAGCAACAAACGCGGATCTGCACATGGATCCGTTAATCAGAGCGGCGCAGTTCGAAACCGATCTCCAGAGGTCGCCATCAATTTACTACTTTCTCGCGGCGGCGCATGAAGGTCGGCATCCTTGCCCTTGTACCTGAAGGATGAACTCTTGGTGATGACTATCAGCTGGGGCAGTTGCGATAGAGAATTGATTAGGTTCTCGCTGACCATCCGAGAGGTACTCTATTTCGGGGTCGCCGTAGAGTTAACGAAAGGAAGGACGGCGACGGAATTGATCCCCGGCGAACGGCAACTTCCAATTCGTTACCACTTCGGACCCAGGACGACTGCTGCTCACGGGCCAACCCGCAGACCTGGGCGTGATGGACGTAACCCAATTGCGTGGGATCAGCAGGACCGCTCCTTATTTTCACAACAACTCGGCGGCCACACTTGAGGAGATGCTCGACCACTACGATGCTTTCTTCGCGCGAGTGGCTCGGTTAATTCCGCCACCCAACCTGCCTGCTTTTCTGTCGTCGAATGGGCTGGTTGTCGATCGGGGTTTTGTGACAGCGGACGAGCGGGCGGCGTTGCTGGCTTACCTGCGCAAGCTCTAGCCTTGCACCTGACGCGCGGCGTCTCAGTTGTCGGTAGCACTAGCCGTTCTGGGGTTGGTACGGATGAATTGATTCACCACTCAACCGCAGTCCTCTGCGGGGCGAGGCTAAAATGACGCTCACAGCCACCCTTACCTGTTTGGTTACGTGAAAACAGACCGGATATTAAGATCTCCTGAACAACGGGTGAATCAACGAACCTGCGCTGCAGTGGAAACATGAAGCTTGGGGTGCCAGCCCCGAAACCACGCGCATCATGGATTCCTAAGCCCTCATCAGCGGCTTGAGTGGTAACACAAGTGAATCTCATGTTAGCCAACCGGTGAAATTGAAGACGCTCGCTAGGCTTAGCCCGCTTCACCACCTTGTTCCATCAATCGTCAATAGCCTTCTGGGCTTACGCCGCAGGACTCTATCCCACCGGCTTCGCCAACGGAGTCTCAGTTTTGTGATCTAAGTTCTTCTGCCGGCTTCGCCGTCTGGGTGTATCTTCCGTTTGACATCTGAAACCCGACACCTGAGACTTGAGTTTCGACTCTTAATTCATGCCGCTCGTCGCAATCATTCCCAAACCAAACGCTCCAGTAGAACTGCGTGAGGTACCCCGACCCGATCTCGAACCAGACTCAGCTCTACTCGAGGTTGAACTCTCCGAAGTGTGCGGGACTGATGTTTACCTGCAACAAGGTCGACTCGAAGGTGTTCCCTACCCGTTGATACCGGGTCATGTTTCCGTCGGCCGACTCGGCAAGATTCGCGGACAACTCCTGGACGTCCTGGGTAACGCCTTTCGCGAAGGCGATCGAGTAACTTTTCTCGACGTCCATCGCACTTGCAACGCCTGCTGGTACTGCCTGGTCGCCAAAGCTTCGACACGATGCCCACAACGAAAAGTCTATGGCATCACATACGGACTAGCAGACGGGCTCTGCGGTGGCTGGGCCGAAGAGATTTATTTGAAACCGGGAACGCGCTGTATTCATCTGGAAGCCGAACCCGATATCTTCATGGCGGGAGGTTGCGCCCTACCCACTGCTCTGCATGCGATTGAATGCGGCGAAGTCAACATCGGAGATACGGTGCTGGTGCTAGGGTCAGGTCCAGTGGGTCTGAATGCCATCATCCTGGCCCTCATGCGCGGCGCGTTGCGCGTTCTGTGCATAGGTGCACCAGCGCATCGACTGCAAAGCGCCATTGCAGCGGGGGCAATAGACACGCTCAACATTGAAACGTCGACTGAGGAGGAGAGGCTTGAATGGGTCCTGAAACAGACGCAGGGCCGCGGTGCCGATGTCACAATCGAAGCGACCGGCGCGCCAATCGCCGTCGTTCAGGCAATGCGTTTCACGCGCGATGCCGGACGTGTGGTGATTGTCGGCCAATACACCGATCACGGCCCGGTGCCGGCAGAAGGGGCTTTTAATCCCCACCTTGACTTAAACAAGAAGCATCTCGAAGTGCGCGGTTGCTGGGGTTCTGACTTTTCTCATTTCTTCCGAGGCGCCCAACTCATTTCCGATCCTGTTCATTCGAAACGCTGGGCAGACCTGAATCTTGCTCGTTACAATCTCGCTCACGCCAATGAAGCACTCGCCGATGTCGCATCGGGTTCGGTTTTGAAGGCTTTGATTGATCCGCGTAAGGGTAAAGCTGGATAAGACAACTCAATTTCACTCCCGTACTGTAAGTTGCAGCTAAACATCGTCCGACTACAGCGCTACTGACTTTGCAAGGGGGATTCGGATAAATAATGGAATGGTTGAATTGGATACAATGGCCGGCCATGGTTGTAACGGCCGTGGCGGCGTGGATGATCGCCTCGCGAAAGAAGTTTAAGCGCAACTGGGCTTTCTGGCTTTTTCTTTTGAGCAATGCGCTGTGGATAATCTGGGGGTTGCACGACAGCGCCTACGCTCTCATTCTTCTGCAGCTGGCGCTCGCGATCCTAAACATTAGAGGGGCGCTTAAAACGCAGGAACCATAGTTGAGTAATTTCAAGGATGGAGCCATGGGTCTCTTTTGCAAACGGCTTTGCCGCCGGATGTGAGGCGGTGGCTCTGCCCCGCCGTACGCACGCCGCAAAAGGTTTCGGGCTGTGCCCCTGAGAATTGATTCTAAAGACGCCCGCGCGCGAAAGCTTAACTATTGGGGGCGCAGCCCCCGGGACTATAAGAGGGACCGCCGGCGGGGCAAGCCACCGCCTCACATCCGGCGGCGGAGCCGGAACAAAACAGGGCGAATCATATTTACTGAGGCTGAAAATGAACAACCTTAGAATCATCGCGGCATTTGCGGTGGCGCTGGTCTTGCTGATTACCGTTTGCAAGGAAACAAAGGGGACGCTGCAAGAGCAGCCCAAACGAAAAGCCGCCGATTTACGCTTCAGGGCGCCGGCCGAGTGGATTACCGAGCAGCCTTCGTCAAGCATGCGTGTCGCGCAATACAAATTGCCGAAGGCCGAAGGCGATCTTGAGGACGCATCCCTTGTTTTGTATTTCTTTGGCTCCAATCAGGGAGGTTCGGTTCAGGCCAATCTCGATCGCTGGATTAGCCAGATCGCACAACCTGACGGTAGCCCTTCCCTAACTAAAGCGAAGACCGAGACTCTCGATCTCAATCAGTTAAAAGTAACCACCATCGATCTGGCCGGAACTTACACGGCTGAGATGGCGCCCGGCAGCGAAACCCGTCACAACAAACCTGGCTACCGGTTGCGCGCTGCAGTTATTGAAACTCCGAAGGGGGCATATTACGTAAAGCTTGTCGGCCCGGCAAAAACGATCGACCGTTGGGATAAGACCTTTATCGCTTACCTGAGATCGTTCGAGTTCAAATGATTGTCCCGGCGCAACCGAGATTCGGCACGTCGCATCTTAGCGTTGCTCGGTTTCAGTTAGTTTCAACCCTTCCATTACAGGAGTCCTGACAATGCCACACTATGCATTAGTTCCCTCCCTCGGGAATCACAACGAAGCTACGTCTCCCTGTCCGAAAAATCGTTACATCTTGCAAGTCATGAGCTTGCTGAGTGGATTTCTTTTCCTGCTGCTGATCTCGGCGCCGGTTTCTGCTCAAGTCCAGGCCGTCCCGCCCCCGACAATTCCCGGAGTTACAACACTCCGGCTTAAATCGGACGTGCTGGGCGAAGAGAGAGTGATTCTGGTGCGCACGCCGCAGGGTTACGAGGCCGGCACACAGCGCTATCCGGTTATCTATTTGACGGATGGCGCTGCACATATCGCCCACACCTCTTCTACGGTTGAGTTCCTCTCGCGAAATGGCCGGATGTCGGAGCTGATCGTAGTCGGCATCCCGAACACGGATCGCATGCGAGATCTCAGCCCGACACATGTTTCCACCGCTGGAGCGACTGGCGGACCGCAGTTTCCCACGAGCGGCGGCGGCGACAAGTTTCTCAAATTCATCGAAACGGAATTGATCCCGGATATCGAGAAGCGCTATCGCACGCACCCGTATCGTGTTCTGGCCGGCCATTCCTTAGGGGGGCTGTTTGTCATCAATGCGATGGTGACGCGGCCGGAGGTGTTCAATGCCTACGTCGCCGTAAGCCCCGCTCTTCAGTGGGACAATCAGGTCGTCGTGAAGCGTGCCGAGGATTTCTTCAGAACCCGGAAAGATACGAAGGAGAGAACCCTTTACTTCTCACTCGGGAATGAGCCGGGACCGATCGAAGACGCTTTTCATCAGTTCAAACAGGTGCTGGCGAAGCAACAGGGCAAGGGCTTCGAATGGGAAGCTCAGGAAATGGCGGACGAGGATCACGGGTCAGTCGTCTTGCGCAGTCACTATTCCGCTTTGAGGAAGATCTATTCAGATTGGCGAATCCCGCAGGATCCCAACACGGGCCAGATTGCCGGTGACCTTAAGGGTGCGGAAGACCACTATCGGAAGCTTTCAGAAAAGTTCGGCTTTAATCTTCCGGTTCCCGAGAATCTGATCAATCAGATAGGCTACCAGCTTCTGTTTGCCGACAAACCGGACGAAGCGATCACCGCTTTCAAGTTAAACGTGGAACGTTATCCCGAATCTGCTAACCCTTACGACAGCCTTGCCGAGGCTTACGAGCGAGGCGGAAAGTTTGACCTCGCCGCACCTCTGTACGAAAAGGCCTGGATCGTCGGACAACGCAACAAGGATCCAAATGTGGCGCTCTACAAAACAAACTTCGATCGGGTCAGTGGGAAATTGAAGCAGGCGGAATCGGCGCCGAAGCCCTGAGGGGCGGCGGCAGAAGGCAGAAGGTAGAAAGCAGAAGGCAGTAGTACGAGAGCAAAAGTAGCGGATCAGAATTTTTGCAGTCCTACCTTCCGCCTACTGGCCCGCTGTCTACTGCCTTCTGCTTATTGCCTTCTGCCTCCTGCCCCTGCTTACTGCCTTCTGCCTGCTGCGCTCTAGAGGGTTCTATCTGCAAGCAACGGTAACGGATTGATCGCGCCGCTCGTCGTGTAGACGCCGAAGTGTAAATGAGGTGGAGTGCCCTGTGCGTTCCCGGTTGTTCCTACTGAGCCCAATACGGTTTGCGGCGTAACATAGTCGCCTTCTTCCAGACCGTCGGCATAGGCATCCAGGTGCGCGTAATAGTAAACGCGTCCACCGGCGCCGATCACGGAAACTGTTTGTCCGCCAAGCCGGTTCTCGCCAATGTTAAAGACATAACCCGGAGTAGCGGAATAAACCTGGGTACCGCGAGCGGCAAAAATATCCTGGCCTTCGTGGAGCCTGCTGCTGCCACGAGGGGCATGCCAGGTGTTGGCGATTTGCTTCCTTGAGATTCCTGCAAGCGGCATCGCAATCTTGGCCGGCGGCTCTTTGGTATAGAGTCGCGCCACTCGCACATAGAGCAGGAGCTTATCACCAACTGCGTTGGCAACACCTGATACTGAGCCAACCAGAATCAGAAATGCGGCCGCTCCCAGAATAACTACCAGCTTCTTCATGCTCACTCTTCGATGACCATAAAAGTGTGTGCGTTGCGCCAGCATGACTCTCTCCAAGACATCTAGACCTTGATTGGGGTAAACGAAACCAAAGACTGCCCGGTTCCGGCTTGGCACACAAAGTCGCTTGACGGAGTCCCGCGAGCGGGACGACCGATAGTAGCCCAGCACTTTAGAGTCTGTGTCAAAACTCACTGGTCAGAAGTAAGAAAGATTATCACAAGGAGTGAGAGCGGAAGGGTTAAAATGGCAACAGTTGTGGAGCTGAGGATTGGTTAAAGAGGAAG
>JBPCNX010000094.1:0-79482 GCA_051000815.1 Pyrinomonadaceae bacterium | reverse complement strand
GACCACCTTGAGACCGTTCGGGAGTTTGTAATAAACGAACGGAACATTGACGGCCCTGGGCGGCGCGACGCTCCGGGCAAAGGCTGGGGTAACAAGTGCCAGCAGCATGAACGCGGCGGTCAGTTTGGATAGGCGCATAGAGAATTGACCTCGTCTAAGTATGACTTCTTGAATTGTGAGCTGAGACGCAGAATAGCCGAGCAGACCTAACTTCGAGCAGGTAAGTACGACGCGGGTTGTATGAAAGTTTCTGGTTGGGAGAAATTTTGTGGGAGTTTTGGGTAGAATGCACGAGCAATCGTTTTTACGTTGGAGAAGTTGCAGGGCGGCCGTGGTGCCTCGTAGCGGCGCATTGAATTTAGCAAGGTTTTGGTGCAGATCGGTAAGGCAAGCCTTAGCGCACGGAAGACGGCACGCCGACCTTGAACTAACATGACGGCAAACAAAGTAGCGAGAAAGTTTTTGATTCGAGGTGAGGTGCAGGGGGTTGGTTATCGGTTCTTCGCCCAGCGGGCGGCGGCGCGCCATCAGGTAGTCGGCGTTGTACGAAACATGCCTGATGGCAGTGTCGAAGTGCTTGTCGAGGGAACCGCAACTAGCGTCGAAGCTTTCAAACACGAGCTGGCGACAGGGCCACAGTGGGCGTCAGTAAAGCAGGTTGAAGAACTCGCACTTGAACCTACCGGACATTACGTTAGCTTTCTGATTGAAAAATAATCAAGGATTGTACTTTGAACTTAGAACTTTGTACTTGAAACTTCGAACTTGGTTCTTAGAACTTTGTGCTTTGTTTGTGTTATGAATCCTGAGTTACGCCATTAAAGTCCTTTCGGCGGTCAAAGCACCAAGTTCAAAGCTCTAAGTTCAAAGCTCTAAGTTCAAAAGTTCTAAGTTCAAAGTTCTAAGTTCCAATTTCAAAGTTCAAAGTTCCAAGCTCAAAGCTCAAAAACAAAAGACAAAATCATGAATCACCTAAGAGAATTGATCAGAGAAGTGCCTGACTTCCCGAAACCGGGCATTAACTTCTATGACATCACCACCCTCCTAAAACATCCCGATGGCTTGAAGGGAACTGTGGATGCCCTTGCCGCAGAGTACGACGGCACACAGGTAGACGTCGTCATCGGCGTCGAAGCGCGCGGATTTATTTTTGCTCCTGCGCTCGCCTATCACCTCGGCGCCGGCTTCGTGCCCGTGCGCAAACCGCGCAAACTGCCTGCCGAGTGCGCTTCGATCTCTTACGATCTTGAGTATGGACAAGACACGCTTGAGATTCATCGCGACGCGATCGGGACTGGTCATCGCGTTCTGATCGCCGACGACCTGCTTGCCACCGGCGGCACCGCGAAAGCTGTCGTTGATCTGGTTGAGCAACTTGGCGGTGAAGTTGTCGGTCTCGTGTTCGTGGTCGAGCTGGAATTTCTGCCCGGACGCAAGAAGCTTGACGGTTACGAAGTGAAGTCGCTCATCAAGTATCAGTCTTGAAGACGGTCTTTGGTCTTTGAACTTTGGTCTTTGACTGCTTTGCCCTGGCTGAGTTTTAAACGCCAAGCAAGAGTTACTTCCAAGGCCAAAGATCTAAGATCAAATACCAAAGCTCAAAAACCGTCCTATACAATTCACGATTTCCGATTTACGATTCAGAGTTCGTGCTCCCGTAGCTCAGCTGCATAGAGCGTCCGCCTCCTAAGCGGAAGGTCGCGCGTTGGAATCGCGCCGGGGGCACCAAACTCCACCAGGCAGTAGGCAGCAGGCGGAAGACCAAAGACCAAAGTCCAAAGTTCAAAGTTCAAAGTTCCAAGTTCAAAGTCCAAAGTTCAAAGTTCAAAGTTCAAAGTTTAAAGACCCTTATTATCACAGACATCTCGAGTGCTACCCGAGACACTAAGACGATCATGAAACGAATCCTTCTGGTTCTTGCGTTCCTTGTGCTCTACATACTGCACCAGGATTTTTGGTTCTGGCGCACGGCCCATCCGATGGTGTTTGGCTTCGTACCCATCGGTCTCTTCTATCAAGCCTGCTTCTCCGTGGCTGCCGCACTCTTCATGTGGCTGCTGGTGAAGTTTGCCTGGCCCGGTCATCTCGAGCGTGAGGTCGAAGCTCAAGAACGTCAGGAGGACGCCCCCTAGTGATTCCTGCAATCGTTGTCTTTCTCTATCTCGCCGCCGTCCTCTACATCGGAATCTTCGCTTTCCGTAAAGCCAAGGGCAAAGAGAAGGCTGAGGATTACTTTTTAGCGAGCCGCTCGCTCGGTCCTTTCGTCTTTCTCTTTTCACTCTTTGGCACAAACATGACGGCCTTCGCGATCCTGGGATCGTCGGGGCACGCGTTTTCCAACGGCATCGTCACGTTCGGATTGATGGCTTCTTCCTCCGGACTGATTATTCCGCTCTCGATCTTTTTCGTCGGCACGCGTATCTGGGCCCTGGGGAAGAAATATGGCTTCATGACCCCCGTGCAGATGTTTCGCGACCGTTGGGAGTGCGGCAACATCGGCACAGTAATTTTTGCCGTGCAAGCTGTACTGCTGGTTCCTTACATCATCATCGGAATCATGGGCGGCGGCACGACGCTATCGGCGATCAGCAGCGGCGTGGTGCCTTTCTGGTTTGGCGGTGCGATCGTGGCGATGGTGGTGATGAGCTATGTCTTCTTTGGCGGCATGCGCGGCACCGCCTGGGTCAACACCTTCCAGACAGTATTGTTTCTTTTATTTGGCGCGGTCGCGCTCATCGTGATCGGAACCGGCATGGGCGGCTTTCGTAACGCCGCGCAGTCGATGCTCGCAGCTCCGGCGTTTGCTCCTTTAATGACACGCGAGCGAATTTCGCCGCTCTACTTCTTCAGTTACACCTTTATTCCGCTTTCAGCGATCGCATTTCCCCACATCCTGATTTTCTGTTTGACTGCTCGCAAGATGGGCCAGTTTAAGAAGACAGTAATTTTCTATCCCATCTGCATCCTGGCCATTTGGCTACCTTGTGTATTTCTCGGCGTGATGGCGAACCGAGTGTCTGATGTGCCGGAGATTCGCGCGAAGCAGGAAGCGCGGCGAGTGTTGGCGACGCAGGGAAAGAACATGGCGCCCGAGCAGCGCGACGAATTACGTGAACAAGCTGCGGGCGACGATGTGATCATGATATTGCTGAAGCGTTATGCGCCGCTCTGGCTGGCCGGGTTGCTGGGCGCTGGAATCATGGCAGCAGTGATGGCTAGCGATTCGCAAATTCTGGCGCTCTCGACGATGTTCACTGAGGACGTGTTCGCCTTCTATGGAGGTAAACGCAGATTCGGGGAACGAGTGCAGGTGCAAACGGGCCGCATCTTTATTGTATTGATTACGTTGTTCGCTTACGCGGTGGCGCTGCAAGCGCCAGAAACAATCTTCGAGTTAGCGATTCAGTACGCGTTTTCCGGATTTGCTGCTTTGTCGCCGCTGCTAATTGCGGCGTTGTTCTGGAGGGGAAGCACTAAGTGGGGCGCGCTTGCGTCGACAGTTTTTGTGGCTGCAGCAGTCGTCTCGGTGGCGATTTACCAGCACGTGGTGCCGGCACCCGCTCCGGGACCCGCGATAGTTTCCTGGGCGCCAGGTGGTTATCAGGTACTGACGCGAACTCCAGGCGGGACGGCTGTCTTTGGTTTCATGCCGGTGGTGCCGATGGTGATCATCTCGGCGTTGTTGATGATTGTATTTTCGTTAGTGACGGCGAAACCGAAGGCCTCAACGATCGCAAGATATTTTCCGAAATGAAACGAATGGGGGAAGAGGGGAAGAGGGGAAGAGGGGAAAAGGGGAAGAGGGGAACAGGGGAAGGGGGTAAAAGGGGAAGAGGGGAACGGGGGAACAGGGGAAGAGGGGAACGGGGGAACGGGGGAACGGGGGAATGGGGGAATGGGGGAATGGGGAACAGGCGAAGAATCAAGCGGCTAAGCCGAAGCTGACATGGCATATGATCTTGAGACAAAGGCAGGCCTGACAATTTCTGGCCGGGCTATTCCCCTGTTCCCTATTCGCCCGTTCGCCCGTTCCCCTGTTCTCCTGTTTCGCGAGGGAGAAAAGACCGGGAACTTGCTGGTGGTTCCGGAGGAACAAACTTAACCAGGAGACGGTAACCAAGCAGCAGGAATAGGATGAAGGCGAAGGTCAAAGGCAATCGGGTATCGGATTTGACGAGCATCCAAAAGTGCACCACCCCGGCGATACCCGCAAGATAAACAATTCGGTGCAATTTCGTCCATCCTTTACCACCCAGACGTTTGATCATTCTGTTCGTAGAGGTGATGGCCAGCGGCACCATGAGGAAGAACGCTGTCATGCCGACCGCAATGAAGGGCCGCTGGATGACATCAGAGGCGATGCTCCGAAGATTGAAGAATCGGTCAAACCAAACGTAGGTTAACAAATGCAGCGTTCCATAGAAGAATGCATAAAGGCCGAGCATCCGGCGAAATTTAACTACCCAGTTTGAGCCCGTAATTTTTCGCACAGGAGTGACGGCGAGCGAGATGAGCAGGAAAACCAGAGTCAACATCCCCGTCGTACGCGTTACAAACTCAACCGGGTTGGCGCCGACACGCCTGCGGTAAACGTCCCACAAGAGGAGCACCAGAGGCACCAGGGCATTAAGCCAGATGAGCAGTTTTGAGAATCGGATGTCCTTCACGTTGATTACTAAAAGTTCCGCCTCAGATCCATTCCCGAGTACAAATGTCCCACTTGTTCCGCGTATCCATTGAACATTAGCGTGTCGCGCATGCGAAACTCGCCAATCCTGCGTTCTCTCGCCTGGCTCCAGCGTGGGTGCGCTACATTTGGATTCACATTCGAATAGAAGCCGTACTCGTTCGGTGCCTGGATGTTCCAGGTAGTCGGGGGCTTGTCCGCCACCAAACTGATCTTCACAACTGACTTGATGCTTTTGAATCCATATTTCCAGGGCACGACCAGTCTGATTGGCGCGCCGTCCTGGGGCGGGAGCGTCTCGCCGTAAAGACCGGTTGCCAGAATAGTCAGCGGGTGCATTGCCTCATCCAACCGCAAGCCTTCGACATAAGGCCAGTCAAGCACACCCGTGCTTTGGTTTGGCATTCGTTGCGGATCAAAAAGCGTTTGGAATGCGACATATTTCGCCTGGGAGGTCGGTTCAACTAACGCCAGGAGCTTGGCCAGGGGAAAACCGATCCAGGGCACCACCATCGACCAGCCCTCGACGCAACGCAGCCGATAGATCCTTTCCTCGGATGGGAATTTCAGGAGTTCATCAAGATCAAACGTACGGGCCTTGTTTACCAGTCCATCTACCGAAACGCTCCAGGGCCGGGTGACGAAGTCCTTCGCCGCTGACGCAACCGATCCTTTGCTTGTTGAGAACTCGTAAAAGTTGTTGTAGTTCGTGATGTCCTGAAGCGGAGTAAGCGTTTCGTTTACTGAGAACCCCTGGCGCAAAGCTTCGTCGGAATTAGAAGTGGCAATGTCAGTCAGTGTTTCTCCCTTTGGTGTTTCAAAGGGTGGCGGGTTTAGCTTTCGATAAAGCAGGCCGGTGCCTGCCATCGTGGCCGCCAGAGCTGCACCGCGCATAAATAGACGGCGATTCAGGTAGACTTGCTTATCGGTTATTTCACCTGACCGAATTTCGTTGTCATTCTTGATCAACATTTACAATTAGAGCCTCGCCACTCTGGGAACGTTCGCCATTGGATATTTACGTAACAAAGTCGCTCAAAAGATTGTTACCTTACATTTCCAGGCAATTACGCCCAAACGCAACAATGCAAAAATCTTGAGTAAGCGATTACAACATAATAGTATCGCCGCGCTTTACCGGACCTCCGCGCCTTTGGTTCCCAAAAAACTCTATGCTTAAGCAAAACGGGAAAGTTACAGGGACAATCGAGACTGAGCCGGAGCCTGCTTCGCCAATGTCGCTGAAGCTGGCGAAGTGGGCCGTCGTGTTGGTGACGGGGCTTGCCGTCTTACTTATCCCAGTCCCGCAGGGAATCACTCCAAAGTCCTGGCAATTGTTAGCGATCTTCGTGGCGACGATTACCGGTTCAATCGTCCGTCCCCTGCCCGGGGGTGCAGTTGTGCTCCTTGGTATCGCCGCAATTGCGCTGACAGGTGTTCTTCCGATTGATCAGGCGCTTGCCGGCTATGGCGATCCGATCGTTTGGTTGGTTCTGGCGGCTTTCTTCATGTCGCGGGGAATGATCAAGACCGGGTTGGGCAGACGCATTGCCTTCCTGTTCATTCGCACGATTGGTCGTCACTCATTGGGACTGGGCTATGCCTTAGTCTCGACCGACATGGTTCTCGCGACAGTGATTCCTTCAAACGCTGCCCGCTCCGGCGGCATTGTTTTCCCGATAGCCAAAAGCCTGGCCGAAGCCTACGAATCGAAACCAGGGCCTTCAGCGGGCCGCCTCGGGGCTTTTCTGATGACGCTCATCTATCAGTGTGACGTCATTGTGTGTGCCATGTTTCTTACCGGACAAGCGTCGAATGTTTTGATCGCGAAGTTTGCCCGCGAAGTAACCGGGATCGAATTAACTTACACCCGCTGGGCAGTTGCCGCCGCAGTGCCGGGTTTAATATCACTTGTAGCCTTTCCGCTGATTCTGTATCGGATCTTCCCGCCAGAGGTTAAGCACACTCCAGCTGCCACAGCACTCGCGGCTACCGAATTGAAGCGCATGGGACCGATGGCGCGTGACGAAAAGCTCATGCTACTCGTGTTTGCCCTCGTTGCCGGTTTATGGATGACGACAAGTTTCCACGCGATTAACTACGCAGTCGTCGCTCTTGTGGGAATTTGTGTGCTGTTGTTAAGCAATGTTTTGAGCTGGGATGATGTAGTTAGCGAACGTGGCGCGTGGGACGTCTTCCTATGGTATGGGGGTTTGGTAAGAATGGCGGAAGCGCTCGCAGAGACCGGAATCATCAAGCGCTTCGCGGACGCAGGGGCGGACCTAACCGGCGGCTGGACGTGGGCGGCCGCTTTGGCGTTGCTCTTACTTGTTTACTTTTATGCGCATTACGGATTTGCAAGTATCACGGCGCATGCGACAGCGATGTACATTCCCTTCGTTACCATAATAATCGCAGCTGGTGCGCCTCCTTACCTGGCGGTGCTTTCGCTTGCTTACTTTTCCAACCTCAGCGCCTCACTGACTCACTATGGGACAACGCCCGCACCAATCTATTTTGGTGCGGGATATGTGACACAGCGGACCTGGTGGCGAATTGGTCTCATTGCGTCACTGGTAACGATCCCGATCTGGACGATTTTCGGATTCACCTGGTGGAAGATCTTAAAACTTTGGTAGTCGCCGATTCGAACAAACAAAGGTTATCCCTCAGCGACTTCAGATGTAGACCTGTCTCAAGTGTCTGAAAGCTGGAACAGGAGGCAAGATTGGCAGGCTATTCCGGAACCCCGTTGATCAAGAAGCTTGGCATCAAGCCGGGCTTTCGCGTTGCCCTGATTGGTTCACCAAAAGACTTCAAAAAGCAAATAGGTTTACTTCCAGCGACCGCGAAATACGTCCCGAGCACTGGAGATTCAATTGACCTGATTCTGGCATTCGTTAGAACTGAACAGGAGCTATTGAGAAAATTCTCACCACTTGCGGCGCAACTTTCCAGGGATGGAATGATTTGGATTGCCTGGCCAAAAAAGAATTCCGGCGTCGCCACTGATCTGTCGTTCAATAATGTGCAGCGAACGGGCCTGGATGCGGATCTGGTTGACGTAAAGATTTGCGCAGTCGACGAAATCTGGTCGGGACTGAAGTTTGTTTACCGCTTAAGGGACCGCGTTGGAAGATAGCCTTTACGAGTTTCCCACAGGTTGCTGTGGAAAACTGTGTGGAAATTTCTCTTCAAAATCCTGCAAGGTTATTTGAACCTCACACTCACAGCATTTTGCACACGCGTGCGGCGACGCTGGAATGACTTTGCCATCAACACGTTGAGTATTTTCCCTGAGTTGTCACCGAGAGTCGGTGTTGGTTTAGTCTGTTGACGGCAGAACGGTTGAGTCAATCATCCCATTGCTACTGCTCAGCGTTCTGTACCCTTTTGCCCCGGTTCTGTTTTTGTGCGGCCGTTCTTTAGCTAAGCCAAAAGATTCTTTCAAACGACTTCCGATTGAACGTGCGCGAGCGTACACATTCTTGCAATCTCGTTCTTTCTCGCTGCCGAATGAACAACAAAGCAATACTGAATTACGATTGCGATCATTCCAGTCAAGGAAATGATCCCATTCATTGTGTGCCTTAAGCGATTCCTGTTCTACTAATGGTAGGACCAGGGATTAGAAGATGGAAGTTGTTGCGCCAAACATACGGCGAACGGTTTGTAATTGAGATCTGGAAATACAATTTTGCGAGCGAATTTTGATTTGTGCGACGAACCAATGCTGACAATGCCTCTGTCGATCTCAGCAATCTCCGCAGGCATGCGATCATCTATCTTCACGTAAGAGAGTTGTTTGCATTTGCGATCAGGTGATCTTTAAACGCACTTGCGATCGAAATTTATCTGAACGCGTTGTGTCATCCGTATTTCGAAAAAGTAGTTGCAAAAAAATCTTCGATGACTATAATGCGACTCCCTCGCTGTAAGCGAATGATTGCCAGAAGAAAAGTGATGTCGGCAACCGGTTGTTTGATTGTGTTGGCAGGTTAAGTAGTCCTTATAAATTTTCTTTCGCAAGGCCCCCATGAACCTCCTACGCAGATCCAACCAGTTATTGATTAGGCACCTTCGTTGAGTTGAAGTAAGCGCTGGCAATCCCAGGCGATTCTTCCCGTGGAGACGGGCTCCTTCGCCGAACAATGACATAAACCGCCATTTGCTGACCGGCAGACCTCTCGTCTTTCGGTCACGGGGACGTTTTGTCTTTCGCGACGTGCACGCGGGAAATTTCTATGCCTGTTGGAGCGCTGAAATGAAATTAGATCCTGAACGAACCCCCGAGAGTAAAGACTGTCCAATCTGCTCACAAGCTCTGCCGTTGTCTGAATTTGGGATCTGCCGCGCGCGCAAAGATGGCCGTAATCTCTATTGCAAAAGTTGCATTCGCAAGAAGGTTACGGAGAGCCGGCAGGTGTTGCGAGAATACAAGTCGGCCCGGAAGCGCTACGTGACGCAACAGACGCTGGAGACACAGAGCAACGACTCCACTTCGTCCTCGCAGAACCTCTCCCGGATGCTCAGCAAACTCTCGCCGATTGAGCGCGTCAGAGACGCCATCAAGAGGAACGCGCGAACGCAGAAGGAAATAGCCCAGGAAACCAAGCTGGGAAAGGACGAAATCGGCGACGCCCTTGCAAATCTGCTCCTTTGGACGCATGAAATCCGCACCGAAGTTGTGGATAACACGCGTATGTATTTTATTAACGAATCAGTCGACCCAGCGATTGTGCGGCCGGAACCACCCCGGGTTCCGAGGCGGAAACCAGATGTGCCCAGTTCCTTCAGTGCTCTGCAGGGATTGATGCCAGGCCGGAAACCCGAGGGGGAAACCGAAAAAATTGGCGGTTGGGTGGCAGCCTAAACCATTGGTCGGGAGAACGAACTTCTCAGTCTAGTTCTGAAATGCATCAAGCACCTCACGAGCATGCTCATCAGGTTTGACCTTTTGGAAGACTTTCTTGATCTTGCCTTTTTCATCGATGAGAAAAGTGGTCCGGTTTACCCCCATATAGGTACGGCCCATGAACTTTTTCTCGCCCCAGGTACCATAAGCTTCGGCAATTGAACGGTCCGTGTCGGCCAGCAGGGTGAAAGGAAGTTTGTACTTCTCCCTGAATTTCTTGTGTGAAGATTCTTTGTCTGGAGAAACTCCCAGAATTTTGATGCCGCGCTTTTTAAATTCGGCGAAAGCATCGCGAAATGAACAAGCTTCCCTGGTGCAGCCAGGTGTATCATCCTTGGGATAAAAATACAGCACCACCTTTTCGCCGCGAAAGTCCTTGAGTTTGACTGTGTTTCCGTCCGCGTCGGTTGTAGTGAATGCGGGCGCGACACTTCCTTCTTTTGGCATGAAGTCCTCTCCAGTCTGATCGAATTAAGGTTTGATAATTTGCATTCTAAGCGCGAGGTGCAGATGCGGGCAAGAATCGCTGTAAGCTAACTATGAAGAAAGCAACAAAGGCCAAGACCAGCCATTGGATGGTGAAGCAGGAACCGGAGACCTACTCCTGGGACGACTTCGTTCGAGACGGACGAACCGATTGGACGGGCGTCCGGAATTATCAGGCGCGTAACAATCTCCGGGTAATGAAAACTGGTGATCGGGTATTGTTTTATCACTCAGGGAAAGATAAGGCCGTGGTCGGAATCGCCGAGGTGGCCAAGGGCGCCTATCCTGATCCCACCGCGACAGATTCTCAGTGGGTCGCTGTCGATTTGAAGCCGGTAAAGAGCTTTTCGACGCCAGTACCGTTGGCAGCAATCCGTTATGACAAACGCCTGAGTGGGTTGCCGCTCATCAGACAATCGCAACTTTCGGTGATGCCGCTTACTAAAGACGAGTTTGAGGTGTTGGTGACCTTGGGCAGCGGTGCAAAGAAAAAGAAGTAGCGCACAGGAGACTCCCGAATCGGTGGAGGTCGTAAAGTATGTTTAAGCAAATCGATTACACGATGGTGATTGTTTCCGACATGGCCCGATCAGTGGAGTTTTATCGAGACAAACTCGGAATCCCACTGAAGTCTGAGTCTCCTGACTGGACGGAATTTCTAACCGGTACAACTACTCTGGCGCTGCATGGCGGCGGAATCAAACAAGAGCGTCGAGGCGGGGCAGACAAGGATGCGGGAACCTGCTCGATTGGTTTTAACGTTGAAGATGTTGACAAGACCTACGCAGAAATGAAGGCCAAGGGCATTTTCTTTGTGATGCCGCCCACGCAAAGAGAAGGTGAGGGAGTCAAATTGGCAGTTTGCGTGGATCCTGACGGCCTGCCGATTTCTTTTGCGCAATTGATTAAATGAGTTGGGTTTAGAGCGCGCTGACTTGTCAGCACTTTAAAGCGGCAACAAGATGCCGCACTCCAAAAAGCTTTTCTATTTGAAGAGTGTCGGCTCTTTGTGAACTAAGGGTGTTTCGGGAAAAGCTACTGATTCGAGATCTGGATACTTCTCAAACAGCGGAGCCGGAGCGGGAATCTTGTTTCCGCTGAGTATCGATTTGATCTCCAACGCATTTACCACAGCTTTTCCCAGGTAGTGGTTGTTGGTAATCACGTAACTCTCTTTAGTTTGTTTGGCAACTTCCTTAATTCGCGTAATCCAGGGCTCCAACTCGTCAAGAGAATAAAGATAATTGTAGCGATCGTCTCGCGGGGCCTGGTCACGAAACCAGTTTTGATAGTTTCTCCCATGCAAGCGAACATAACCGATGGAGGAAGTCGTCAGGGCAGATGGTTTAATCGATTGTGCAAACAACGGTTGGTCGATGTTACAGATTCCCACTCCTCGTCTCTCTAACTCCTCGTAAATTCCCATGGTATTCCATGACGTGTGGCGCACTTCGATTACTAATGGGTATTCCTGAAACTGGGCAATCAGTTTTGTCAGATACGCGCGCTCGTCCTCCGTATTCTTGAACGACCAGGGAAACTGAACCAGCAACGCTCCGAGCTTATCGTCCTCCAACAGCGGGTTCATCGCCTCGCGAAAAGCTTTTTCATCTTCAACAGTGGCCTTGCCCCGCTCGTGTGTAAAAACTCGATGCAATTTTGCTGTAAAGGTAAATGCCGGATTGTCGGCAACGCGTTTGGCCCACGATTTGGTGGTAGCAGGCGTCGGAGGCCGGTAGAAACTACTATTGACCTCAATCGTATCGAAGAACCTCGCCAGGTAGTTTAATGGATCAAACTTTGAACCGGGCTTCTGTGGATAAACCACGCCTTCCCAGTCTTTGTAAGACCAACCGGCGGTACCAATTCGAATGATTGGGTTAATCGGCATTAACTTGGAGTGCGGTGGCAACGAGGCGCGAGACCGTTTTGGACTTGTCGCAACATCTGAACGAACCAAAATCTAAGCAGGTCACTCATACTGCAATTTGTTGAGATTGACGATAACATACCGCCGATGCACCGCCGCAATGCCTTATACAGCGACAATGGAGCGGTCTAACCATGAGAAGTCGGCCACTAGTAAGTGTGTTAGTTTGTTTTATTTCGTTCACGATCACAGCATTCGCGCAGGATACCTCCAGACAAGAAAAACTGCCGGAACCGACGAACCTCCGGATCCTGTTTGAGAAGTTCAATAGCGATGACGATATCGTGCGCTACGAAGCACTTAAATCGATCTCTAAAATAGGACGTGAGGCACTTCCTGCCCTGAATGAGCTTCTGCGGAAGGTGAAAGGATATCCTCGCGTTTATGCCGTGAGAACCATCTCTGAAATTGAGCCTGCTAATGAGCTGGTACAACCCACCCTCATCGCCATTTCAATCGATAGCCAGGAGCAGCCTGAAGTTCGTCGCTACAGTATCTACTTGTTAGCCCTTTCAGCCAGGGGGGTGCCGGAACTGGCGCGGCTGCTAAATAACGAAGATGTTTTCGTCCGTCGTAGTGCTGCCTTCGCTTTACAGGAGTTGATCGCTATCAGCGCGAGCTTGGCACCAGACTATAAGCCTGTGTTGACGAATGCTCTTGCCCCAATAATAGCCAGCATGGGAGATGAAGATTCGATTGTGCGCGGCCTTACCGCTGAGACAATTGAACAAGTGCAGGGCGACTTGGATTTTGCGCTGGACTACGCAATTGAGAAGAGTACAAACAAACTGTTGCGAGAGAACGCCGAGAGAATAAAGAAAGCACGAAAACAAGGAAGCGGACGGGGTCATCAGGTAACGATGAACCTGAAAGCAGGAGCGGAACAGAAGATGAAGCAGGATCCGCAGTTTCTCCGTGGCAATCTCGGTTTGGTTTATGCGCTTGGAGTCGGAGGCGAGCCGGTTCTCGATTATAGATCCATCCCAGGAGCGCTCGGGCCCAAGAGTTTGCGAGTAACGCTGAATCCATTGACGCGGCGTGCGTCCTCGAGTTTGAGCATGTTCAACCCATATCAGGATCTCGGTCCGCAAGCTCGGTAAGTAAGAGTGAATCCAATTCGAAAGGAGGTGATCTCGATGCGATTAACCGAAATGGTTTCGTGCTCCGGTTGAGCGGCTAAACTGCCGCCGAGCATTCTCGCTCAAGTTTTGAGCGGGTTACCAAAGCAGCCTTTCGACAAAAATTTGATTGTCGGTTTTGAGACAGCCGACGACGCGGGCGTATACCGCCTTCGAGACGACCTCGGAATTGTTCAAACACTCGATTTCTTTACACCCATCGTCGACGATCCCTTCGTTTACGGGCAGATTGCCGCGCTCAACTCCATCAACGATGTTTGGGCCATGGCCGGAACTCCGTTAACGGCAATGGCCATCACCTGCTTTCCCAGGAAGGGCATCGACCCGGCAATACTCGGCGAAATAATGCGCGGTGGTCAGGAGACTCTGAACAAGTATGGGGTGACGCTCATTGGCGGACACAGCGTGGATAATGAACAGATCATGTTCGGCTACTCCGTGACCGGAGTGATCGATCCGGCAAGAATCGCCACCAATTCGGGCGCGCGCGTCGGTGATGTCATCATTCTGACGAAACCGATTGGTACAGGCGTGATATCCACTGGAATAAAGTTTGGGAAAACTAGTGAGGCCGTCGAGACAGGTTCAGTTGAGACAATGTTGACGCCTGGCAAATACGCGGCAGAGGCGATGCGTGAATTTCACGTTGCAGGCGCCACAGACGTAACCGGGTTCGCTCTAATTGGGCATGCATGGGAGATGGCCAGGGCAAGCAAGGTGACGATACAGATCGAGTCGGCTGCCGTGCCTTTGCTTGATGGTGCTTTGGACCTGGCAGCGCAGGGAATGCTTACGAGTGGCGACAAGAGCAATCGAGAATATGTTGGCAACGACATCGAGATCGACGAATCGGTTGATAAGAATTTGATCAAGTTGCTTTTTGATCCGCAGACGGCAGGTGGGATGTTGATCTCGATCCCCAGCGACCAGGCGGAGTCGCTCCTTTCACGATTGCGTGAAAACTACCCTCACGCTGAAGTGATTGGAAAGGTAATTGAAGCAGGCGCCAGATCGATGCTTGTCAACTAGAGGCTAAATTAGTTTTGGTTTTATCTAAAAGGGAATTGATCCACGAAACTACACGAACAACGCGAAAAGCATTTCGTGCCATTTCGTGTGTCTTAGTGGATCGTCCCCACGGAGTCACTGTAACTAATTGACTTTCGTGGGTCCGGGTTTTTCAACATTACAATGGATCTTTCCCAGCGGGTTACTGAGCTAAATGATTGTCCGGAAAACCGCAAAGGCCGCTATGTGCTTTACTGGATGCAAATGTTCAAGCGTGTCAGCGATAACGAAGCCCTGAACTTTGCGATACAACAGGCTAACGAGCGGGATTTGCCGCTCGTAGTTTACGAAGGCCTGAAGTTTTACTATCCCTGGGCCAACGACCGCATACATACTTTCATCCTCCAAGGGGTGGAGCAAAAACGTGCTGAATTCGAACGGCTTGGCATTCGCTATCTCTTCTACCTCCAGCGTAACGAACGAGACCCACGCAATACTGTTTCCCGGTTAGCAGCTGACGCCGCGCTCCTGGTTACTGACGACTACCCCTGCTTCATTATTCCTGAACACAACCGGAGCATTGTCGAACAGGTCGAGATTCCAATCTTCGCCGTGGATTCAAATGGTGTGATTCCGCTGAGTTGCTACACAAAAGAGGAATTCGCCGCTTATACGATCCGGCCAAAGATTCGCAAGTTGTTACCGGAATATTTAAAACGTTCCCGGACGCCGCACCTCAAAGAGAGTTCGGCGAATCTAAAAGTTGACTGCCCTGAGACCAAAGTAACCGAGAAGAACATCCCGGAGTTAGTGGCACAGTGTGAGATTGACCATACGGTTCCGGCTTCCCGCCATTACCGCGGCGGGACGAAGGCCGCGCGCCAACGACTTGCTTACTTCGTTTCGAAGATACTCCCGAAATACGCTGTGCTGCGAAACAAGCCTGATGTCGACGGCTCTTCCCGTCTGAGTTCATACCTCCACTTCGGATTTATCTCGATTCAGGAAATTGCTGACGCGGTACAAAAGGCGAGAGCTTCGCGCGCAGCAAAAGAGGCATTCTTGGAAGAAGCGATCGTACGCCGGGAACTTTCCTTCAACTTCACGCGCTTCAATCCTCATTACAACTCGATTGCGTCTCTGCCGGCATGGGTACAACAGACTATGCGCGAACATGTTGACGACCCGCGACCCCACCTGCTTGAGCCGGAACAGATCGAGGCCGCCGAGACTCCCGACGAACTCTGGAACGCGGCTCAGCGTGAGTTGTTACTGACCGGTGAAATGCACAATTACGTACGCATGCTCTGGGGAAAGCGTGTGATCGAATGGCAGCCAACCTATGAGGGCGCCTTCGCGCTTCTCGAGCATTTGAATAACAAGTATGCGCTTGACGGCCGTGATCCAAACTCGTATGCGGGAATCCTCTGGTGTTTTGGTAAACACGATCGCGCCTGGTTTGAACGTCCAATCTTCGGAAAGATCCGTTACATGACTTCACAGAGCACGGGCCGCAAGTTCGACTCGGCAGAATACATTCGTTGGACTAAGACCCTGGGTTGATTGCAGGGACGCACCTAGGATCGGCTCTCGCGTTGAGTTGCTGAGTTTCCCCGGGTATTCTTTAGTCATTCAGGAGAAATTGGAATGGCTTCTACAATCGTGAAGGCTGAAACGCCGGCCAGGAGTTCGATGACTGATCTGTTCCGCTGCGTAAGGGCGCGGACAATGGAGATCGTGGCGCCGCTCGAGCTGGAAGACTACGTCATCCAGACCGCGGAATTCATGAGTCCGCCGCGCTGGCACATCGGTCACACGTCCTGGTTTTTTGAGACGCTTTTGCAGCAGTACAAACCCGGCTACGAGGTTTACTCCCAGCAGTTTCTCTATTACTTCAATTCCTACTATGAAGGCTTCGGCGCGCGCATCGAGCGACCTAAACGCGGCACAAAATCGCGGCCAACGGTCCAGGAAACGATGGCTTATCGAAATAACATCGACGACTTGATGCTCGATTTTTTGTCAAAGCTGGACGCGCATCCGCAAGCCGACGAGATTCTGGCGCTCGTGAGACTCGGACTCGAACATGAGATGCAACATCAGGAGCTCCTGGTTTACGACATCAAGCATCTGCTCTGCGACCAGTACGACGCGAAAATTCAGTCGCCGCCAGTTTCATCCGTAAGAGTTGAAGGAATGGCGGAGTTTGAGGGAGGGCTGTTCTGGCTGGGTTACGGGCGACCAGTCCAAAGTTCAAAGTCCAAAGTCCAAAGTCTCGGCAACGACTTTGCATTTGATAACGAGAAGCCGTCTCACCAGGTCTTTATGCAGGATTTTGCTCTCGACCGCGCCCTCGTTAGCAATGGCGATTATTTGGAATTCATGCGTGCCGGCGGTTATGACGATTATCGTTGGTGGTTTTCCGAGGGCTGGGAGACAGTGACGAACGAGCAGTGGAAAGCGCCTCTCTATTGGGAGCATCATGATCGGCAGTGGATGATTCGCGACTTCTCGGGTTTGCATCCTGCGGAAGAAAAAGCGGGCGAGCCCGTATCGCAGGTAAGCTTTTACGAGGCCTCGGCGTTTGCGAAATGGGCGGGCAAGCGTTTGCCGACCGAAGCTGAATGGGAGAAGGCGGCGCGTTTCGCCGGAAGTGAGAAAGCACTTGAGAGTTTTCCCTGGGGCAATTCGCCAGTAGATACGACGCGAGCAAACCTGCTGGAGAATTCATACTGGGGTGTTTCTCCAATCGGCGCGTTTCCCGAGGGGCAAAGTCCAGAGGGTTGCCACCAACTGATTGGCGATGTTTGGGAGTGGACGACTTCGGATTACGTACCGTATCCCGGATTCAAATCGGAGTTTGATGAGTACAACGACAAGTGGTTCGTAAATCAAAAGGTCCTGCGAGGTGGTTCTTTCGCGACTCCGCAAATCCATATCCGTTCGACCTATCGAAACTTTTTTCATGCTCATGAGCGCTGGATGGTTTCCGGCTTCCGTTGTGCGAAGGATCTGTAAAACGAAATCGACCTTTTCCCGTTCACGTTCGCTTGCTAGTGCTTAGTCTTTCCGCAAACTAACAGTTTGCGTTACGATTTGAGTGATGAATACATTACTCAACGACATCGAAGTCCGCGTGCTTGGCGCGCTAGTCGAAAAACAAGTAACCACACCCGAATATTATCCACTGACGTTAAACTCTCTCACACTGGCCTGTAATCAAAAAAACAATCGCAATCCGATAACCTCCTACGACGAGGCGGCGGTAGCGCACGCTCTGGAAACCCTGCGCGAAAAGAGCCTTACCTACGTCTTTCATGGCAGCACCAGCCGGGTCCCGAAGTACAAGCATGTAATGACGGAAGTTTTTCATCTGACTCCGCAAGAGCTGGCGGTGATGTGTGTGCTGATGCTGCGCGGCACGCAGACTCCCGGAGAACTGCGCGGAAGCGGCTCGAGGCTGCATGAGTTTTCCGGACTTGAAGAGGTTGACGAAACTCTCGCCGGGCTGATGTCCAGAGAGCCGGAGCCGCTTGTGGCGAAGTTGCCGCGCCAGGCGGGCCAAAAGGAAGTGCGTTATGCGCATCTTCTCAACGGAGCAGTTCAGGTCGAGACTGCAGTCGAGTCTGAGGCTGCGCCACGAGCAACCTCGCCCAGACGAAACGACAGCGAAAGAATCTTGAAGCTGGAGGATGAAGTGGCAGAGTTGAGAAATAGTGTTAATGATTTGAAAGAGCAGTTCGAAGGATTTAAAAAGCAGTTTGAATAGCTCCTCCATCTAGTCCTAAAAGCGGACGGAAGCATAAAGCCTGGGGTGTGAGCCCCAGGTACCCGGACTCTCTGTCGCCCACTTCGCGGGCTTAGATCACTTTGGCGGCAGTGACCTGGGGCTTACACCCCAGGCTTTATGCTTTCCCCTGCTTCGCAGGTTAGAAACGGAATTTCCAGTGGCCCATGTCTAGGCCGATGTTTCACCTATGCAATCGCGCCGAGTTTTTGTATAATTCCGTTTTCCATGAATCTAGAAATTTTTCATCCAGCCGTGGCGCGTTGGTTCGGGAAAACATTCCCTGCGCCCACAAGGCCGCAGCAACTTGCCTGGCCGTCTATCAAGGAACGCCGTCACACTCTCATTGCGGCACCTACCGGTTCCGGTAAAACGCTCGCAGCTTTTCTGGCAGCTATTGACGACCTGGTACGCCTCGGGGTTGACGGGCAACTCGACGATACAACTCATGTCGTCTATGTCTCGCCGCTGAAGGCGTTGAGCAACGATATTCAGCGCAACCTGCAAGTTCCGCTCGAAGGGATTCAGCAGGAGTTGAGCGCAATGGGTCTGCCGGACGTCAACATCCGCACCCTCGTGCGAACTGGTGACACTCCCGCCGCTGAGCGCACCGCTATGATCAAGCGGCCGCCGCATATCGTCGTCACAACTCCGGAATCGCTTTACATCCTGCTCACAAGTGAGGGTGGGCGGCGCATGCTGCAAACAACGCGCACCCTGATTCTTGATGAGATCCATGCCGTCGTAGGCGACAAGCGTGGATCACACCTGGCGCTTTCGGTGGAACGTCTCGCGGACCTCATAGCCCGGTATGCTGCAGACAACTCGAAACCGGAAACTCGAAACGCGGAACTGGTTCGAATCGGTTTATCTGCAACGCAGCGACCGATTGAGGAGGTAGCGCGGTTCTTAATTGGCACGCCAAAGATAAAGAGCGACGGCCAGCCCGATTGCAGTGTCATTGATACGGGGCACACCCGGCAGCTTGATATCGCGATCGAAGTTCCGGAGTCGCCCCTGCAGGCCGTAATGTCGGGGGAGGTTTGGGAAGAAGTTTATGATCGACTGGCAGAACTGATTCGCCAGCACAAGACGACCCTCGTTTTCGTTAACACGCGCCGTCTCGCGGAACGAGTCTCCCGGCACCTGGGTGAACGTCTTGGTGATGAAAACATAGCCGCTCACCATGGCAGCCTCGCGCGCGAAGTGCGACTTTCCGCTGAGCAAAGACTTAAAGCGGGCGAGTTAAGCGCGCTGGTTGCCACCGCTTCCCTGGAACTTGGTATCGACATCGGCGACGTGAATCTCGTTTGCCAAATCGGCTCGACGCGGTCGATTGCGAGTTTTCTTCAACGAGTCGGCAGGTCAAATCACACCGTTGCCGGTTTTCCGAAAGGCAGGATCTTTCCTCTTTCGCGCGATGAGTTGGTGGAAACCGCAGCCCTGATAGATGCAGTGAGGCGCGGTGAGCTTGATCAACTCTCAATACCCGAACAGCCGCTCGACATTCTGGCGCAGCAAATTGTAGCCACAGTTGCCGCTGATGAATGGGGCGAGGATGAACTCTTCGCAATGGTGCAACGTGCTTATCCTTACCGCAATCTGCAGCGCAAGACTTTCGACGAGATCATCAAAATGCTTGCCGAAGGGTTTTCAACCAAGCGCGGCCGGCGTTCCGCTTACCTTCATCACGACGCCGTAAACCATCGTTTGCGGGGACGCCGCGGCGCTCGCCTCACAGCTATCACATCCGGCGGCGCGATTCCGGATACGGCCGACTATGCAGTCGTGCTTGAGCCAAGCGGACTCGTGATCGGCTCAGTCAATGAAGACTTCGCGATCGAGAGTTTGCAGGGCGACATTTTTCAACTTGGTAACACTTCGTGGCGCGTCTTGCGCGTGGAGCAGGGGAAGGTTCGGGTGGAAGACGCAGCCGGGCAGCCACCCTCGATTCCTTTCTGGCTGGGGGAAGCTCCGTCAAGGACGCACGAACTCTCTTATGCTGTTTCACGGCTGCGGGAAGAGGTGACGAATCGAGTCGATATCAATGCTGTCGGTAATAGCTGGGGAGTCGTTGGGCCCGAGCACGAAAGGGCAGACCCGCTCGCTACCGCAGGCGGTACTGACCTCACTGCCAAAGCACCAACTCAATATCTCGAGCCGGCTACCAAATACCTGATCGACGAAGTCGGCATCTCTCGCGCCGCAGCCGAGCAAATGGTCGAGTACCTGGCGGCCTCCAAGGCAGCGCTCGGCGTGATGCCGTCTCAAGAGAACCTGGTTCTCGAAAGGTTCTTCGACGACAGCGGCAGCATGCAACTCGTATTGCATTCGCCTTTTGGCAGTCGCCTCAATCGCGCCTGGGGTCTCGCCCTGCGCAAACGTTTTTGCCGGAAGTTCAATTTCGAATTGCAGGCAGCAGCAACAGAGGACGCAATTGTTTTGTCGCTCGGGCCAACGCACAGCTTTCCGCTCGACGACGTGTTCCACTATCTCAGCTCGAAGAGCGTGCGCGAGCTGCTTTGCCAGGCTTTGCTCGATGCTCCGATGTGGAATATTCGCTGGCGCTGGAACGTTACGCGGGCGCTGGCGGTGTTGCGGCGGCGCGGAGGAAAAAAGATTCCCCCGCAACTACAGCGGATGGACGCCGAGGATTTGCTGACAGCCCTGTTTCCCGATCAGGTGGCGTGCGCCGAAAACTTAACAGGCCAGCGGGAGATTCCCGAACATCCCCTGGTCAGTCAAACAGTGCGCGACTGTCTCGAAGAAGCAATGGACGTGGATAGTCTGATTTCATTGTTAGCAGCCATCGAACGAAACGAAAAGAACCTGATTGCGCGTGATTTGCTGGAGCCTTCACCGCTTGCCGCCGAGATTCTGAATGCGCGGCCCTACGCATTTCTTGACGATGCTCCTCTCGAAGAAAGACGGACCCGGGCAGTCTTCCAGCGCCGCTGGCTCGATCCGGAAAAGGCGGCTGACATTGGAAGACTGGATCAGGCGGCGATTGATCGGGTGCGCCAGGAGGTTTGGCCGGAGCCCAGGAATCCGGACGAGCTTCACGACGCCCTGGTTGAGTTGGGGTTTGTAACGGAACCTGAAGGAATGTTGGGTGAGTTTGCGGTTGAACCGGCTGAGCTGGATTCCCTCGCACGAAATGAAGTGAACGCTGATTCAGTTGAGGCAGTTCCTGAGTGGAAGCAGTTGCTGAACTTGTTGGCGAGCGAGCGGCGCGCCGCTGTGCTTCAAGTGAACACTGGGATCGCGGGCGTCCCGCCCGCAACGGCGAGGCCCAGCCTCGCCGAAGCTTCTTCTGGAGCGGGGCCGGAAAGGCGGAGCCTTTCCGCACTGACGGGCGGCGGAGCCGCGGACGTTGCGGACGAGACGCCCACGATCGCCGCGAACGAAACGCCTGCGCCCCCGGTAAAGCTCTGGGTTGCAGCCGAGCGCTTGCCTCAGTTATTGGCAATCTTCCCAGACGCTTCTCTGGCGCCGTCAATCACGGCTCCCGCATCGTTTGCGGAAGTCACCTGGTCGCGCGAAGACGCACTCGTGGAACTGGTGCGCGGCCGGCTCGAAGGACTCGGCCCGGTAACCGCTCGCAGTCTCGCAGTCTCAGCAGGGCTACCCACGAGTGACATCGACGCGACTCTTCTCAGACTCGAGGCGGAAGGATTCGTACTTCGCGGAAGATTTACGCCGCGTATTGAAGAGACTGAGTGGTGCGCGCGCCGGCTGTTGGCGCGAATTCACAGTTACACGCTCAATCGGCTGCGCCAGGAAATTGAGCCGGTGTCGAGTGCTAACTTCATGCGCTTCCTCTTGTCGTGGCAGAAGGTTGCTCCCGATCAGCAGATGGAAGGCCCGCAAAGTTTACTTGCCGTCATCGAACAGCTTGAAGGATTCGAAGCACCCGCCGCCGCGTGGGAAGGTGAGATCTTCCCGAGCCGGTTGCTGGAATACAATCCGGCGTGGCTCGACGCATTGTGTCTGTCCGGTGAAGTTGTTTGGGCGCGATTAACTCCAGCCAGTCCCGCGAAAAACGGCCTCGAGAAAACTCGCAGCTCCGGACCGGTGCGCTCAACGCCGATTGCCTTGTTGCGACGCAAAGACTTTGCGCTCTGGAACTCGGCTTTTCCGAGTCCGTCGGTTGAGGAAGCTGCTTTTTCGACCACTACTCAGGTTGTTTATGACTACTTGAGGTCTCGCGGCGCATCTTTCTTCAACGACATTGTGGAAGGAACCAAACTCCTGCGCAGCCAGGTTGAGGAATCGCTCGCGGAACTGGTGGCTCAGGGACTCGTTGTTTCCGACAGTTTCACAGGACTCCGCGCCCTACTGACGCCATCTCATCGCAAGACGAATGCTGCCGCGAGACGCAAGCATCGTCAACCTGTTTACGAGATGGCCACGGCCGGCCGCTGGTCGATTCTGGAGCGTAGTACAGCGATCGCGGACGTCTCGTCCGCAACGGCGAGGCGCAGCCTCGCCGAAGAAGTTAGAGTGGGAGGATCGGAAAGGCAGAGCCTTTCCGCACTGGAGGGCGGCAGAGCCGCAGGAAGAACCGTCGCTACGTCTGGTGGAACTGTCGATTCAGAGTCTGCAGAAAAAATCGCGCGCATCCTGTTGAAACGTTATGGCGTGGTCTTCAAGCGTCTGCTGGAACGCGAAGACCTGACAATACCCTGGCGCGTACTCTTGCGGATCTATCACCGGCTGGAAGCGCGGGGCGAGATTCGTGGCGGCCGGTTTGTCGCGGGAATTTCCGGTGAACAATTCGCGTTGCCTGAGGCTGTCGGATTAGTTCGTTCAATTCGCCGGGCGCCGGCCCTCGAAACACTCGTTTCTGTGAGTGCGGCTGATCCGCTGAACCTCGTTGGCATTATCACGCCCGGAAGTCGTATCACGGCGCACGCTTCAAACCGCGTCCTTTATCGCGATGGTGAACCAGTAGCGGTCCTTGAAGCGGGCGACACTCGCTTTCTTGTTGAGCTGAGCCGCGCGATGGAGTGGAAGGCGAAGGCTGCCCTCCTGCGAAAGTCTACACCGCCGGTGTTACGAACTTATCTCCGCCGGCCCGCGTGAATTCGTGTGTTTGGTTTGCGGTTTCGAGGATCGTACTATTACGGAAACAGCGGACGATCCACGGATTCACACTAAGCGACACGAAATGAGGCTCGTGTGACTTGCAGTTCATTTGGAGCGAAGCAAACGCTTCTCTATAATCCTGCGAACGTTTTAATTCAAGCACGCAACTATTCAGGAGTAATCGTATGCCTGCGACACATCACCTAACCGCAAAATCCGGTGACCAACTCTTACTTGTCGGCACAATGAAAGGCGCGTTTGTGCTCAAATCCGATGACGGGAGAAAGAACTGGGAAGTGGGCGGCCCTTACTTTCCCGGGCGCGCAATCTACGCCATGAATTACGACGGCCGCGAAGGCCGCAACCGCCTCTGGGCTGCTGTTAACAGTTCCTTTTGGGGCTCCTACCTAAGCACTTCAAATGATTTTGGTAAGACGTGGACAGAGCCGGAAACTTACGGCGTAAAGTTTCCTGACGACTCGGAAACGTCGCTCAAGCAGATCTGGCAAATCGTCCCCGGTAATGCGGGTGAACCTAAAACGCTATATTGCGGAGTTGAGCCGGCGGCTTTGTTCAGGTCCGACGACGCAGGCGAAACCTGGGCATTGGTTAAAGGGCTTCACGATCACCCGCACCGGCCGCAGTGGCAACCCGGCGGCGGCGGTTTGTGTTTGCACACCATTCTTCCTGATCCCGCAAACAAGGAACGAATGCACATTGCGATTTCCACCGGGGGCGTCTACCGCACCGACGATGGCGGCAAGTCCTGGCAGGCGCGAAATAACGGCGTGCGCGCACAGTTCCTGCCGCCCGATCAGTGGTATCCGGAGTTTGGCCAGTGTGTGCATAAGATTGTCAGCCACCCGTCAAATCCCCAGCGTTTGTTTCTGCAGAACCACTGGGGTCTTTACCGCAGCGACGATGGCGGCGACTCCTGGACCGATATCGCGAACGGCGTACCTTCTGATTTCGGCTTCGCGCTCGAAATCGATCATCACAACCCCAACACTGCCTACATCATTCCGCTCGAGTCTGACGAGTTTCGTTGTACGCCGGAAGCCAAACTGCGTGTTTACAAAACAAGCAATGCTGGCGAGTCGTGGGAACCACTGACCACTGGTCTGCCGCAGGAGAACGCGTTTGAGACGGTGCTCCGTGACGGCATGTCGGGCGACACACAACAGCCGATGGGAATTTATTTCGGCACGCGCAACGGCAAACTGTTTGGTTCAACTGACGCTGGAAAGTCCTGGGCTACAATCGAGGAAGGATTGCCCCAGGTGGTTTGTGTGAAATCGGCAACGGTTGCGTAGCGAACGGCAAACAGCGGACGGCCGACAGCAAACAGCGAACAGCGAGAAACCAATCTTTATGATGAATAACACTTCCGGAAGACGATTAATGCGAGGCCTATTTCGAAGCGTGATACCAGGTAATAGCTATCGGCTGCTTGCTGTTATCTGTTTGCTGTGCGCTGTCTGCTGTCCGCTGTTTGCTCAAGAACACAAGATGGTTGAGTTTCAAATGGTGCTCTTGAAACGGGGGCCGAAGTGGACCGGAAATACGACTGAAGATACCAGGCTCCTCGAGGTGGCGCAGCGAGACTATGCCACCTCGTTGATCGAGTCTGACAAGGCAGTGATTGCCGGACGCTTGACTGACGACGGCGAGATTCGCGGGGTCTATGTGTTGCGGGCGAAGACGGCGGCCGAAGCGAAGGAATGGTCGGACAACAGCCCAGCGGTGAAGTCGGGTCATCTCATTAGCGAGTTGCATCCCTGGTGGTCGGAAGAGGTGATGAAGAAGACTGCGACGCCGGCAAAGATGACGACTGCTTATTTGGCATTCCTGAAGCGTGGCGCCAAATGGACGCCGGAAAAGACGACGCAAACGGAAGAAATTCAAAAGGGTCATATGGCCAACATCAATCGCCTGGCAGAGACAAAAAAACTGGTTGTGGCCGGACCGTTCGGCGATAACGGCCCACTGCGGGGCATTTTTGTTTTTAAAGTAGGATCGCTTGAAGAGGCGAAAGCGCTCGCGGAGACGGATCCGGCAGTACAGGCCGGGAGACTGGCCCTTGATATTCATCCCTGGCAGGTGCCGGAAGGGATACTGCCGTAGGCGGTTTTGGAATTGCCAATTTCCGATTGCCAATTGCCAATTGGCGCAATCGTAGCTTGGAAGAGACGTGCAGTCCGGAAGGGTGGTTTACCCCCGCTTTTTCGAGTTCATTCACTATCGGTAATTTGGCATCTGAGCATTATGATCACGGTCAACATCACCGGCTTCCTGACAGACTTCACGAATGGGCGTAGTGGGATTGAACTGGAGTCCGCACCCGCGACTGTGGGTGAAGCCTTAAACGAGTTGTGGCGGCTGCATGTGGGACTCCGCGACCGAGTGGTAACTGAGAAAGGGGAACTGCGGCAGCACGTAAACGTTTTTCTTAACGGAGAAAACATTCGTCGCAAGGATTTGTTGGATACAAAACTCCCGGAGGGCGGGGAGATTACCATTCTGCCTTCAGTGAGTGGGGGATAGAAAAAAGACTCAAGTCCCAAGTCTCAAGTCCCAAAAAGCCTGACACCCGAGACCCGAGACCTGAGACCCGAGACCTGAGACTTGAGACCAAACTTATGAAAGCCATCTGGAACAACGCTACTCTCGCCGAAAGCGATAAGACGATCGTGATTGAAGGTAATCACTATTTTCCGCCCGACACGATCAAAGCAGAACATTATCAACCGAGCGACACCCACACCACCTGTCCCTGGAAAGGCGAAGCGAGCTATTACAATGTCGTCGTCGATGGCCAGGTTAATAAGGATGCCGCATGGTATTACCCGGAACCCAAGGCTGCTGCTGCCGAGATCAAGGACTATGTGGCCTTTTGGAAGGGCGTCAAAATAGAGGCTTGATCCGACCAGCGATGCCGGTGGCCAGGTTCATCACTCGAAGACTATCAACCAGAATTTGAGCGCTGAAGGAACCGGATTTCCAAAGCCGGCGTACTATGCATCATGTATTGTCCTGCTTGCGGCTCTGAAGAAAGACAACTTAGTCAGTATTGCCGCGCCTGCGGCACTGATCTCCGACCAGTGCGGATCACGCTCGAGCGACCGGATGCTATTACCGAGTCGGCCGTGTCGGCGCGAGACCAGATTGGGCGGGCGGTAGCTGACAAGATTCGAATGACCGAATCGGCGAGTGAATTGCACAAAGTCGCTGAGGACGTCTTGCCTGAGGTGGAAAAGTTCCTTGAGTCGCCAGCCGAAAGGCGTCTGCGTCGGCTGCGCGCCGGAATGATTATGTCGTGCATCGGCCTCGGCGTATGTCTGGGAGGTGTACTGGCAAGCTTCAGCGAAAAACAATTGTTTGTCTTGATAATTCCGGGCCTGGTCGCGTTCTTTATCGGGTTAGGAATAATGCTGAATGGTTTGATTTTCACCGTGCCGCGCAAAAAGCTTGCAGACCACACGGACGAGGCGCGCAGTCAACAAGCGCTTGACTCGGAGTTGAAACACGCGTCCTTCAAGAGCGCGCCGCCAATCCTCGAGGCGGCGAGAAATGAGCCTGAACGGAATCCTCACACTCTGGCATCCGTAACAGAACATACGACCCACCAGTTGAACGTTGATCGCTAACGACAGATCACTTTATTCCTGGAAATCCCGGATGTCTGTGAATGGAGTGACGGGATTGGTGAAGTCAGGACGATAGTAGTAGGCGGCGCCATCAAACTCCTGCATCCAGCCTTCTTCCATCTCGAGTTCTTCCAGCACTGAGACCGCTCGCAGCCATTCGGTTTCCGTGATGCGACGCGATAAGAGTATGTGACGACGGTTTGTCTCAGCCTGGTTGGTGGGGTAATACTGAGCCATGAGCGAGATCGCCACATGTGGGCTGAGAACGTCTTTGATCCACTCAATAGATTCACGAATGCCGGCAATGTCGTTTGGCAGCACGAGTAGCCGAATTATCAAACCCCGCTTTAGCAATCCCTGCTCATCAAAGACGAGTTCAGCACCCGTTTGCCGAAACATTTCGCTGATAGCCAGCCGTGAATACTCTTTGTAGCTCTTAACTTTCGAATATAGATATCCCGCTTCGTCCTCCGCATACTTCAGATCCGGCAAGTAAACATCAACGATGCCTTCGAGTAACTTCAACACCGCTACAGAATCATAGGCATTCGTGTTGTAAACGACAGGCAAGCGAAGCCCTGCTTGGGTGGCCAGCAAAACTGCGCGCGCCATCTGCGGCGCGAAGTGCGTGGGTGAAACAAAGTTGATGTTGTGACATCCTTTGGCCTGCAACTCCAGCATCATTTCGGCGAGCCGCTCATGAGTCACCTCGTTCTTGATCTGTTCCTTGTGCGTTTGTGAGATCTGGTAGTTCTGGCAATAGACACAACGAAGATTGCAGTTGCCAAAGAAAATATTACCGGCGCCCGCAGTCCCTACCAGTGCGGGTTCTTCGCCGAAGTGCGCTGTGTAGGACGACACAATCGGCAGGCGTCCGGAATAGCAAGCGGCGATCTCATTCTCAATGCGGTTGTTGAGACAGTCTCGCGGGCACACGGTGCAGCGTTCGAGCAGGTGCTCAAGCTGTGCCACCCGTTCCTGCAACTCACCCTTTTCAAGCAGTGAAAGATAGGAAGGTTGGATGTGTGACTGGACCTGCATTGCTTTCCTCTAGAAGGTGTGCGGCATTATCAGATCGGCTTCGCCGCCGGATGTGCGACGGCGGCTTTGCCCCGCCGTAAGCACGCTACATGAGTTTGGGGCTATGCCCAAGGTGCGACCCTTCTCCCTTAGAACGGAGGGCCAAGCTCAAAACCGAGGGCGCAGCCCAGCCGAATTATTAGGCTTGCGGCCGGCGGCAAGGCCACCGCCGCACATCCGGCGGCAAAGCCGTAATTACGTATGTCTGCGAAAGTGGACGAAGTGGGGTTTATGCTGACCGACGATGTCGGCCGGAGCAACTCTCTTCGTCTGACTCCAGATGAAGTCCATTTCCACATGGATGGTGCTGAGGGCGAGCCGGGCTTCGAAGATCAACAGCATGCTGCCATAGAACAGAAAGCAGGCGCCGATGAGACCCACGATGACCGGCACCAGGTTATAGCGCGGCTTGTCGGCAATCGCGACGATCCCAATCGCCACACTGGTGGCCACAAACATTCCCAACGCCAGGTAGAAGGTCACCATCGAGCGTTGCAGGATGCGCGCTCGACTTGTCAGTTTATCCAGCTGTTGAAAGATGATTGCCTGACGCTCGCGGGCGATCTCGGGATTGGATTGGGTATCCGAAATCGCTTCCAGTCGATCAGAAAGAGCGCGGACGCGATCAACAACGCGCCCTAGTCGTCCGGAAGTGGAGAGTATCATGCTGCCACAAGCCGAAATTAACACTGCCGGTGTAATCATCGCCGTCAAAACGGCAATTGCTGCTGCTGGATCCATAATTAGTGCAGTGTTGACGATTCACCCGGATGCAAAGCGACCAGAACTATTTCAACAGATGTTCCTGCATGAACATTATTGTGGCGTAGAACTGGAAATCAACGTTCTTCTTCTTGGCAAAGCCATGGCCCTCGTCCTTGCCGAGCAGGTACCACACGGGGGTTCCATTCTTTCTCACCGCCGCGACCATCTGTTCTGACTCACTGGCGGGTACGCGCGGATCGTTTTTTCCCTGGACGACGAAGAGTGGCTTCTTGATTTTCTGGACATTGTAGAGTGGCGCTGTCCTCTCCAAAAATTCCGCCATCTTTGGGTCACGTTCGTCCCCATACTCGACACGTCGAAGATCGCGCCGGTAGTCTTGTGTGTTCTTGAGGAACGTTACTAGGTTCGACGGCCCGACGACGGAAAGTGCTGAGCGAATGCGGTCGCCATAATTTGTCGCTACCGCAAGTGTCATGTGGCCGCCATAGGAGCCGCCGGTGACCATAATACGATCGGCATCGAGCTCAGGACGCGTTTTGATCCAGTCGATCAAGGCGTTGATGTCCTTGTATGAATCCTCGCGCAAGAGTCCGTTGTCGAGTTTTAGAAATGTTTTGCCGTAGCCTGAAGAACCGCGGATGTTGGGGAAGATAATGGCCACACCCATTTCATTGAGGAAATAGTTACTACGGCCCAGGAATCCCGGACGTGCCTGTCCTTCCGGCCCGCCATGAATATTGATCACGACCGGGCGAGGACCCTTGAACGTCGCCGGCGGCAAATAAAGAAAACCGGAAATCATTCGGTCATCGAAAGTTTTCCAGCGAACGAGCTCGCCTTCTGAGAAGTTATCGGTGTTGAGCCCTCCTGTCTCGCTGAAGGTCCAGCGATCCACCTTCCCTGTTTTGACATCAAGCGAATAAACGTCGGAAGTGGAACGAGCAGACACGAGCGTGAAGCCAAGATCGGTTCCATTGTCATGCCATTCGATGGCCGAAGATTTGGCCAAGCGGAAGTTTGGCAACGGGCATCTCTTTGCCGGTAGCTGTGTCCAGCAAATGCAGGCGAGCGACGCCATCCTCGTTAGCAACAAAAGCAAGAGTTCTCCCATCCGGTGAAAGATCGAATTCATCGACGTCCCACTTGATGTGATCGGTCAGGAACTTGTGTTGCCTAGTGGCAAGGTCTAAATAGGCGAGTCGCCGAAACTCGGAATTGAGATCGGTAGTGACGTAAACGCCCTTACCGTCTTTGCTAAACTGACCGCCGCCATAAGCGACCTTTTCCGCACCGCCTTTGGGGGTTACTAGCGTCTTCTCCCCCGTTGCAGCGTTGACTAGCCAGAGATAGCTTTCGTTGGCCGAGATAAGTTCAAAGAGAATGATCTGGCGATCGTCAGGAGAAAAATCTGAGGCGCGCCAGCCTCCACCATCCAGTTGCGCGAGAACTTTGTCAGTTTTCGGATCGGCGGGGTTGATAACATACAGATCCACATCTTTACCGTTGCGCCGCGTCGATCCATACGCGAGCCATTGACCCGAGTTCGACCACAAGCCTCCGGTGTTCCTCGATTTACCGTCGGTGAGCAGCGTGACGTTCCCGGTCGCCAGATCGTACCGGTAGCCCTGAAAAAATTCATTGCCGCCAGTGTCTTTGTTGAAGATGAAGAACTCTCCGCCTTTTGGCGGAAAGTTACCGCCACCTACACGATCGGGAAAGAAAGTCAGCTGGCGACGATCGCCACCCGGGAATTTAACTTGATGAACCTGCGCGGTATCGCCAAAGCGCGTACTGATCAACATCTCGCGCTTGCTGGAGTGCCAGCTCGTAAATGATGCCGCGCGAAATTCGGTGTAACGACCCACCGTCTCAGCGAGCGAGCCGGGAATTGTCGGCACTCCTTCGGCCACGAGGTTTTCGTTGGGAACAATGACGCTGTTCTGCGCCATCAGAGAGATCGAGGCGAGGATCAGAAGGAACAGAATTCCGGTTAGGGTTTTCATCAGTAAATCTCCTTTAGGCACGCGAAATCAGTCCCTTGGGTAGGGCGCTATTATACCAAAAAGGCCCATCTGGCTACTGACTACTGGCTCCTGGATTTCTACTTCTCTTTAGCCAGCGTGCGAACGAAGTTTACGACTTGCCAGCGCTGTTCTTCTGTCAGTTGTTTTTCCCGGGCCGGCATGATCCCAGGTATTCCTTTAGTGATCTTCCAAAAGATTTCGCCGTCGGAGAGTTTAGGCATCCGCTCACCGTCTGAAAGGTCAGCCGGTACCCTCCTGAGCCGCGGCAAGTTCTCTTTGTTGCCCGCACCTGACTCGCCATGACAGAAGATGCAGTTGCCTTTTGGCCCCATGAAGAGCTCTTTGCCTTTGGCGATGGAATCCTCGTTTGCCGCCACCGGGTTCTTCGTCTCATCGGCGTCAGCTGGAATATTCCAGGTGTTTTGTGAGAAGTCGGGCGTTCCGGCCGGCGGCATTATCGAGCGTGGCGCCGATTGCGTGTCAGACTTGTTTGTGGGAGGGCTTTCCGTTCTTGAAGGAGTTGCCGATTTGTTGGTCGAGGAATTCTGCTGGTTTTGCGAACCCTGACCGAACGAGATTAGCGACAGCAGAAACGCTGATAGCACCAAAGCTGCGCTTACGACAACGAGACGCCGCGACTTATTCATTCTAAAACTCCTTTTGATGAACTTCAGCGAACCGGGGAGCTCTCGTATTTACTTACCTGCCTATTGACTCGGTCTTCTCCGCTTGCGTCGAACGACAGGCTTCTTCGCGGCGGGTTTGGTCGCCGCCGCCGCGTCCTGTTTCTTCGGCTGCATTTGCGACTTCATGAAATCAAGAACCATTTGCTGGGGAACGTCCGCACTTAGGACGACCTCGTTGTCCGTCGCCGATAGCTTCAGACTGCTCATCACATTCTGCCCCGTCTTGTCCGGGACGTAAGACGTTGCCTGGCGCAGAAAACCATTCGCAAGATTGTTAATGATCTTCGCGGTGTCAGGGTTGTCAGCACCCATCGCCCCGCGCAACATGAAATTGGTGGCATCCATGGTAAGCGCAACATAGAAGTCGCCGAGGTTCGACTCGCACTTTGCCGCCCGCACATTTGCTTCTGTGCCGAGAAGTCCCAGACTCTTCGCGAAGGAATCCCAGGGCGAACCCGCAACGCTGGCGAGAACGCTCGGATCTCTGAGTAGGGAATTCAAACTGTCGACACTGATACGACCATTGCCGGCGGCGGCATCAACGGCTGCCCGAAGGTAACCTGGCGTGCCGACGGCCAACATGTTGGCGCTGAGGGGGACGACTCCCACTTCGGAAAACGATTTGAGGAAAGGGTTCTTCTCCGACTCTTTGACGATCGGGTCGATTGTCATCAACGATAGAGTCTTTTCACCATACTTCTCGTCCCGAAGTTTTCCCTGTGATGCTGCTCTGGCCAGCGCCACCAACCCCTCGGAGCTGAAATCGCCGCTCGTGACCGCCATGAATTCGGGGGGAGCGAACATGAGATCCGCTGTCGGTTTGCGGAAACGCACCGCCATGACAATAAAGTTCAGCTGCGTTGGGTCGACGCCCGCAAACTGCTTCATGTCGACGAATGCCTTCCGCAGGCCCTCCAAATCTTTCTCCGGCATCATGCGGGGGATCGCTTCATTGATGATCCGGCGAGGATTGATGAATACGAGGGTATCGGCCTCGGGCAGCGTTGCCAGAGCCGCCAAAACCTCCTGGCTAAGAACAACCTTTGGCTCATTGACTGGTACGTTGGCGGCAATGCTCGAAGGATGTTGCGCGGTTACAACCGTGCTCGTAACGACCAGTAGCAGGAGTGTGACCAACATCAAGGGGAAGTTTCTGTTCACAACTTAAGCCTCCATTTCAAATTTCATTTATCTTCACACAGGTGCGGTCTCGGCGTCACCAGTTTCTTTAGTGCGAGGTAGTTTTCCGATTGGGGCAGGGGGCCTCAAAAATTTCAAACAAGTTGGCGGGAGCCTAAAGCCGCGCCAAGTTATGGACAGTGAGTTCGTTTTCAACGTTGCCGGTGTTCAGAGTTGTCGCTGGTTCAAAAAGCAGGACGTGCGCTTCTTCATCGGCTACCGGCCGGTGCTCGACGCCGCGCGGAACGATCACCAACTCACCCGGTTCCAGCCATATTGATTGCTCCTTCCCGGCAGCGTCAATACCTTCACGATACTCCATGCGGAATTTTCCTTTGACGACCAGGAACAGCTCGTCTTCGTTGTCATGATGATGCCAGGTAAATGGTCCCTGAAACTTTACGAGTTTGACCTGTTGTCCGTTCAAATCGCCCACTATGTGTGGCTTCCAATGTTCCGCGATAAGGGTCAGCTTCTGCTTGAGATTGATTTTATCCATGACGGTCAGCTGTATGCTCCTTTTTATACGAGCTGAACCGGCTTGATTACGGTTTTAAAGGTTCATCTTTATCCGTAGCCGGTTGGGTTGCGTTCGCCCGAATTTCTTGTGAAATTGAATCAATATAGAAATGACGACCTCCGAGATTAGAAGTCGGTGCGGGATCGGCATTGCAACTGTAAGAACCTTGTGAACCCTCGGTAGCCGGATTTACCTGCATGTTGAAGACGTAGCCGTGCAACGCCGGACTACTGTGGTGGAAACGTGAGTCCAAAAACCCGCCCTCCGTTAACTGCTCGAAGGTTCCGTAATTTCCGGCATTGCTGATGCTGAACGTCGTCTGCGCCTGGGCGATCGTACGCAGGGAGCCGATCGCGGAAGTTTCCTCAGCGCGGTTAGAGCCTTTTTGCAGACCAGCTGAATACTGCTGGCAGCTAATCATATTGATAGACACAACAGCTAAGAGAAACGATGCGAGCAGCGTTCGCATTGAGGAGCCTCCCAATTGAGTGAGATGACATGGCTGAGTTCCGCGGACCCCCCATCTGGTGGGGAAACAACAGAGCAAGCGAGCCGATCCGACAACGAAGCCTCTAATTAGCGAACGCTTTCAGCGTTATGCCGAGTTCGCTGAAACCAGATCATTAAGGCCGTGGTGCAACCGCACCCCAGGGTGCCGAGCCAAACAGCACTTGGCCCAAACTTTTCGAGTACGTGTACTCCCAACCATGGACCCAGGGCAAATGCGGCGCTGAATCCCATCGTGTACAGTCCCATGTACGCTCCCGCCTGCGCGGGTGGCGCTAGATCTGAAACATAAGCGGAGCTCGCCGGCAAAAGAATCATTTCACCAACTGTCCAAACTACAACCGTGATGGCCACACCAATGGCGCCGCTGCTTAAAGCCAGTCCGCCAAAACCGGCGCCAACCAGAAGTGCCCCGAGAGCTAACGAATGACGGTGTGACCAGGCGAACATTGCTGAGTTCAGCGGCACCTCCGTCAAGATAATCAACAACGTGTTGATAGCCAGCAGCATTCCGAAGCCCGCTGCCGATATTTGAAGATCGCGAACCACGAAAAGCGGCATCGCGGCGAGCGATTGAAAGAAGACCATCTCAACCGGCAGCATTGCCAGGAGGAAAAAAAGGAAACGCCGATCTCGCAGAACGCTTGAGTAACTCAGCTGCGGTTGAGGAGGTTCGACCGCTGAAGGATCTGCTGCAGTGGGTGCCGATGCGGAGATATGTCGTGTTACTCGCCACGGCAGCACGGCGATTAAGACGCCGGCCAGAATGGCAGTCGTTCCGTCTACATAAAACAACGATTTGAAAGAGCGCATCGACAGGAAGCCGCCAATCACTGGTCCGATACTCATTCCCAGGTTAATTGCGAGACGGCTCAGGGCATATGCCATCTTACGCTGCTCTGGTGCAGTGAGACGGCCGATCAGCGCCATGCTGGGTGGTCGAAAAGCTTCATTGGCGAGTGCCCAAACTGCGGTGATGGCCAGAATTCCGTAGAGACTGGATACGAAAGGAAAGACGAAGAGGATCAGCCCGCTCAGAAACAGTGAGAGCTTGATGATGAGCAAACTGCCCCAACGATCCGAAAGGCGCCCGGCCAGCGGGGCAATAATGATGGCGGCAATGCCGTAAATGGTTAGGGCGAGGCCGGCGCGGCCGGCAGAGAATTTTCGATCGACCGTGAGATAGAGAGTAAGGAAGGGAAGCACCATTGTCCCGGCGCGATTCACCAGAATCGCCAGACACAGAAACCAAACCTCTTTCGGGAGTGCTCCCAGTCCGCGCCAGGGATTCAAGGGATGAAGTCCCCTTTCTTATTGGCCTACTTGGCGGTAACGAAAACAAGTTGTGTCGTGGTCGTTGATCAGACCGATTGCCTGCATGAACGAATAACAAATTGTGGTGCCGACAAACTTAAAACCGCGCTGCGCCAAATCTTTACTGAGCGCATCAGAAAGCGGCGAGTTAACAGGCACTGGCGCATTCGTTTTACGTTTGAGAGGCTGGCCATTTACAAAACCCCATAGATACTTATCAAAACTACCAAACTCCTTCTGGACTGCCAGGAAGGATTTGGCATTTTGGATTGCGGCGGCGATCTTCAGGCGATTTCGGATGATGCCTTCGTTATTCAGCAACCGCTCGACTTTTCGTTGGTTGTACCTGGCTACTTTGGCGGGCGCAAAATTATCGAAGGCGACGCGATAGCTGTCGCGCTTTCGCAGTATGGTTTCCCAGCTTAACCCTGCCTGCGCGCCTTCCAGGATCAGGAACTCAAACAGTACGCGGTCGTCGTGTACGGACACACCCCATTCAAGATCATGATAGGCAATGGACAGGTCCGTCCTGGCCCAGACACAACGTTTTGACATGCGGGCATCTTAACAGAACAGGGGGGATCATTTTCCATTGGTCATTTCACAATTCTCATTCGAATGACAAACGGAAAATGAATCAATCTTTCCGAGTCGTCCCGCCAATCCCGCAACGACAGTGACAAGTTCGTTGGCTTCAACCGGCTTGGCCACATGAGTGTTGTATCCAGCAAGAATCGCGCGCATGCGATCCTGGACGCTGGCGTAGGCGGTTAACGCGACTGCCGGAATTCGCCGTTCTTTACCGGCCTCCCGTTTTCGCACCTGGCGAATCAAACCGTAGCCATCAACGTCGGGCATTGCGATGTCGCTGATCAGCACATCAAATTCAGCGTTCTCGAGCGCCTCAAGCGCTTCCGCCGCAGTGGACGCTCCAGCTACGCGGGCGCCGTGCTGGGTCAACTCCATTGTGACCAGGTCCAGAGTGTCGCGCTCATCATCAACGAACAAAATCCGCAGACCTTCGAGGCTGACTGCTTCAGTTTCCCCATCCTCGAAGACGGCGAGCGCGGCGGCCAGAGTTTCCTGATGAAGTTCCCCGCTGGGAAGTCGCAGCTTAAGGGAAAAGACCGCGCCTGATCCGTCCAGACGATTCTCTGCGGTGATGACCCCGCCGTGTAATTCCACGAGATGACGCACAATCGCCAGTCCCAGGCCCAACCCACCATGTGTCCTTGTCGTTGATCCGTCGGCCTGGCGAAATCTCTCGAAGACATGAGGGAGAAAGGCTGGATCAATTCCAGGTCCTGTATCACTTACATCAATCTGCACATGAGTGGTGTTGTGACTTACCCGCACTTCCACCTTTCCTGCACTGGGCGTGAACTTCGCCGCATTGGACAGAAGATTCCATATCACCTGCTGCAGACGATCCGCATCTCCGGAGATGATGCGCAGGTCCGCATCGATGATTGTCTCGATCTTGATCTCCTTCGCCTCCAAAGCTGGTCGGACGGCGTCGAGTGCAGCGTCAACGACTGCCACGAGATCCACAGGACCGAGATTAAGTTGTAGTTTGCCGGTAATTACGCGCGAGACGTCGAGAATGTCCTCTATGATCTGCTTCTGAGCCCAGGCGTTTCTTTCAATCACCTCCAACGCATGAGTCATACTCTCTGAATCAAGTCTCCCCGAGCGTAACATCCGCGACCAGCCAATCACCGCGTTTAAGGGCGTGCGAAGTTCATGCGAGACGGTGGCGAGAAACTCATCCTTAAGCCGATTCGCTTTCTCCGCGTCGGTGCGGGCCGACCGCTCGCGCCCAAGGAGATCGGCCCGTTCTTCTTCCGCGCGTTTTCGCTTGGTGAATTGTCCGATCTGTCCGCCGACGGAGCTGACCATTCTCAGCAGCTCGTCATCAGGTTCCCGAATCTCGCGACTGAAAAATTCCAGCACCCCCAGAACTTCCTTGCCCAGCAGGATCGGAAAACCAAAGCCGCCGTGAAAACCTTCGCGTTCCGCTACTTTGGCCCTGGGAAAATTTGCATCCCTTGTGACGTTATTGATTCGCACGGGTTCGCCGGTGGCCCAGATGCGTCCCGGAAGCCCGATGCCCCTGGCAAATGCGGTGGTCCGTGTGACTTCTTCAAACTCATCAACTGTTATCGCGCCAAGGTTACAGAAATCCAGACAACGCAGCACGTCGTTCTCGGGATCCACCATCCACAATGCGCCGACATCCCAATCGAGGTTCTCGCAAGTCGCCTGCAGAATCTTCTGAGCGCTTTCGATAAAGTCAGTGGCGTCGGAAAGAATTCTGGTTACCGCGTACTGCAAAGCCAACCTGCTTTCGGTGCGCTTTCGATCAGTAATGTCGCGTGTGAAGCAGCGAGTGTGGACAAACTTACCCTCATCCCAAAACACACTGGAGTTAATCCGCACGTGCTTGATCGAGTTGTCCTTGCAACGCATGCGTGCATCGTAGTCGCGCAACAGTTCGCCGGCCTTGAGTCGTGTGAGAATGTCGTCAATCACTGGAAGATCGACGTGAAACTCCTTGATGTTGTGACCGACATATTCTTCCTGGGTGTAGCCCAGAAGGTCGAGCTCTGCCTGGTTGACCCGCAACACGATTCCGTCCGGGCCCACCCAGTGCAAACCAATCGTGGCATTCTCAAAGAAGTCCGTTAACTCAGTTTCCGTGCGCCGCAACGCTTCCTCGGCAGCTTTGCGTTCGGTCACGTCGCGCTTGATGCCTACATAACAAATCGGCTGACCGGAACCGTCGCGTGTTGCGAAAGCCGAAAGTTCAATATTGCGTACGTCACCGTCCTTCCGACGGCTTACTGATTCGCCACGATATTCGCCTCTTGCCGAGAGTTCAGTCGCTATCGTTTGGAAGGCTTCGGCCCCAAGGTGAATCGCCGGGGTCTGGCCGTAAAGTTCTTCATCGGAGTAGCCCAGCAGATCACAGTGCGCGGCGTTCTGTTCCAGGTAATAGCCGGCGGGATCAATTATCGCGATAGGTTCGTTGGAGTGAACAAAGATTTCCCTGTACAGATCGGAAGACAATGCGGGCCTGTTTTCGACGGCGATTGAAGTCTCCGCGGGCGTATCTGATTTAGGCATAAAACGAATTATGTGGGGAATTTAAGCTATTGGGGGCACAAGGGGTGAGTGGATGATAACACCAAAGATACGGAGGGAAAACCGACGACGACCAGGTGGCGCGCCACTTGACCGCGAGTGCTTATACGGGCTTTGCACAAAAGGCGTTTTGAGTTTAGTCCGCGTAGCGGACAAGTACTGATGCAGTTTGGGAATGAAGTCAGTACCACCTGGCGGTAGCCGGTGGCTTGGTGCGCTAGCACTCAAGCCTCGCGGTAATGATTCATTATTCGAACGCCGGATGTTGGGCGCGATGCCGCAAGGATTGAGTGCTGACGTATCGGCCCACCGGCTACCGCCTGGTGGTACTGACGTCACCGGGTCCGCCACAAGAGGGAACGCGACGAAAACTGCCAATTGACCAACTTTGATTGGCTCACCTCTCGTTTCGGACTAATCGGCAATCGGCAATTGGCAATGTCGAGGCCCGCTACCGCGCGGTGTGTACTGACCTTACCCAAAAGTTACACGCGACCACGCGTTGGATTGACTTGCTCCTGCTTTCGCGATAAAAGCTTCATGGCAATCCTAAAACATCTCAAAGTGACAACCTTTTCCCTGACCTGCAAGGGAAGGCAAACTCTCAAACTACTGAAAAGGAGATTGAAATGGCGCTACGTTTAGGCGACACAGCACCCGATTTTACGGCTGATACCACTGACGGTCCCATTCGGTTTCACGAATGGATTGGCGATAGTTGGGCCGTACTGTTCTCCCACCCCAAAGATTTCACCCCGGTTTGCACAACTGAATTGGGCTACGTGGCGAAATGCAAACCCGAGTTTGATACTCGCGGCGTCAAGGTGATTGGTCTCAGTGTTGATAAGACCGATTCGCACAGCAAGTGGGCGGAGGACATAAAGGAAACGCAGGGCACGGCGCTGAACTTTCCTATAATCGCGGATCCGGATCATAAGATTTCCGAGCTCTATGACATGATTCATCCGGAGATCAGCGATATCTTCACAGTGCGGTCTGTGTTTGTGATCGGACCAGACAAGAAGATCAAATTGATGATCACCTATCCTGCCAGCACCGGACGCAACTTTGATGAGATCCTGCGAGTGATTGATTCACTCCAACTCACAGCGAAGTACAGCGTGGCAACACCGGTGAACTGGAAAGACGGCGAGGACGTAATCATCGTGCCTTCGATGTCTGACGAAGATGCGAAGACGAAGTTTCCTGCTGGATGGAAGGCCCCGAAGCCTTATCTGCGAATTACACCGCAACCAAATAAGACAACAACAACGACAGACACAGCGGCTAAAAGCGCTTAGTAGTTTTGCCGGCCAGCTTCGTTCGTGCTTCCAGGCGCAGAGCAGACCCGCTCTGCGCCTTATCATCTTAGGCACAGATTCATGCGACAAGTTGTAACCACTCGGAATGGCGGCCCGGAGGTCTTGAAGGTTGAAGAAGCGCCTGAAAGAACTGCCGGTGCGGGCGAAGCCGTTGTCGCCGTCAAAGCCGCCGGGCTGAACTTTGCCGACATCCTTGCGCGCCAGGGACTTTATCCGGATGGACCTAAAAAACCCTGCGTCATGGGTTACGAAGTAGCGGGTGTCGTGGAATCGGTTGGCGAAGGTGTTGACCGCTCGATCGTCGGCCTACCCGTTGTCGCGATGACACGCTTTGGTGGCCAGTCGGAGAAAGTGGTTGTGGCCGAGCGTCAGTTATTTGAAAAACCCGAATCCCTCAGTTTCGAACAAGCTGCGGCCATCCCGGTAAACTACCTGACGGCGTATGCGCTGCTGGTCGCGATGGGCGGACTTCGCGCGGGCGAGTCTGTATTGATCCATAATGCCGGCGGCGGCGTTGGTCTGGCGGCACTCGATATTGCAAAACACATCGGGGCCACTACCTTTGGAACGGCCAGTCCCTCGAAGCACGACTTCCTGCGATCCCGAGGTCTCGACCATCCTATCGACTACCGCACACAGGATTGGCTTCCAATTCTAAAGCAGTTAACAAATGATCGCGGTGTCGAACTTGTAATCGATCCCATTGGCGGCGCTCATTGGAAGAAAAGTTACAGCGCCCTGCGTGCGACAGGTCGGCTGGGAATGTTTGGGGTTTCGGTGGCTTCGGCAAACGGCATCACCGGTAAGCTGAAAATGCTCAAGGCCGCGCTGCAGATGCCCAGATTTCATCCCTTGGGATTGCTGAATAAGAACCGTGGCGTATTTGGTTTGAATCTTGGACACATGTGGCATGAGCCGGAGAAGGTCATGGAATGGATCGAAGCGCTGATGGCGGGCGTCAGCGAGGGCTGGATTCGGCCGCACGTCGATCGCACATTTTCATTTGACCAGGCAGGTGAAGCCCATACCTATATGGAAGAACGCAGGAATATCGGCAAGGTAATTCTGGTGCCCTGACACTGCAGGAAACTCCTTTGCAGTTTCTATTCGACAATACAAAGACAGTCTTCTTGAGCAGACATTTCAGAGGGTTAGTCCAATGTCCAACGTCCAAAGTCTCGTTGGCCAAACAGGACCTCAGATATTGGACGTTGGACTCATCTTTACGCCTGTCCACAGTCTCGTCGGCTAAACTGACCTTGGACGTTGGACCTTGGACATTGGACTAGCTTACCACCCGGGCTGTACTTCACCACGTTCATCATGCCAGAACGGCGCCCATGCGAGACTGAAGTGTTCGATCGCGATGTTCGCCTTTGTGGGTTTAAGTGTGATTGTTTCCAACGCTTCGGTTTGTGTGTCGATCGATTGTTCAATTGTCGCGATTTCACTCTTGAACTGGGCATCAAGTTCAGCTAGTTGCTGACCGACTGCAGCCAGCGTTTCCTGCGCGCGACCCACGTCTTCTGCCTCCTTCATCGAACGGCCGACGCCGCGTGCCGCTGTTGTCGCCCGGCCAAGAGTCGTAAGACTTAGGGACTTTCGTCCGAGAAACGATGAAAGCAGAGTGGTGCCAAACGAGATTGCGGTTTGCACCTTCTGGCTCTTCGACTGCTCCGCTTCGCGCTCCACGGCTTGTTGCGCGCGTCGCTGCTTTTCCTCAAGCGCCGCAATCTTCGGTGCATATTTTTGGCGCAGCTTTTCCACGGCGGCGTCGCGCTGCTCGCGCGCTGTGTGTTGCAAGCGGAGGCGAAAGTCGCGTTCGGATTCGTCGGGGTTTGAAGCCTGCCCCAGTCGTTCGCTTTTCAGCAAATCCAACTTTTGATTGCGATAGAGCCAACCGGCCAGATCTTTTTGCCAGGCACCGTAGCTCTTGCTCTTGCCGGCCGGCGCCGGCAGATCGGCAAACTGTGCATTCTCCTCAGGCCCCTGTTCCAAATCTGTGACGGGAAGGTTAACAACCGCCGCGCGATCCCAGTCAACCGCTACCACGCCATCAGAGATCGGAGCGAGCAGTGACAAGTGACGAGTGGCATCGACCCTCTTGTCACTGAAACGAACTTCCGCAGCGCCGAACAATTGCGGGTGATAGATGAGCCGCGCACCACCGCTTCCCTGTCCGCGCACCGGAATAAAGTACTGTGATACCTCAGGCGGTAGGACCGGCTGGCGGCTTTGAGCGGCAGCGCTTTTTGCGGCGGTAACGTGAGTCGCACTGGGTGGCGTTGCTGCTGACGCCGTCGCGACAGCCGCGGCGCCCGCGGTTCCTGACGAGGCGGATGTTTGCTGTTTGACCGGATCCATGAGGATCTTGATCTGGTTTCGTGTCAGCGGCCCGCGCAGGTACGACATCGCCCAACGACTTTCGAAGACTTCGGTCCCGTCATCGTGAACGTTATTTAGTAAAAAGATTCGGCTGCTCAGCCCCGCGAGGGTTTCTTCCATCTCCTGACGATTGAATCTCATATCGGTTCCGGCCGCCACGCCTTCAAGTCCTTCAAGCACTCGATCCTTATCGCGCTCAGTTTGCAGACGTCCAATGAACCAGGTACCGGTATTGGCCAGTCCTTTGTAATCAAGATCGACTGGGTTCTGGGTCGCGAGCACGATTCCCAGTCCGAAAGCGCGACCCTGTTTTAACAGTGTGAGCAGCGGTAGCTTCGACGGTGGATTAGCGACGGGCGGAAAGTAACCGAAAATTTCATCCATGTAGAGAATCGCCCGCAAACTGGTTGTCCCTGATTGCGTGCGCATCCAGCCGAGAGTCTGATTCAGCAGGAGCGAAACAAAAAACATACGCTCTGCATCGTTCAGATGGGCAATCGAAAAGATGGAAACTCTGGGCTTACCGTCAGGTCCGTGAAGGAACTGTTGCACGTCGAGCGGCTCGCCTTCCATCCAACTGCTGAAGCCCGGAGCAGCGAGTAGATTGTTAAGTGCCATCGCCAGCTCAAACCGCTCTTTGGAAGGAAAGAACGAGTCAAGATCCATCACGCCAACCCTCGTCATCGGCGGAGTTTGAATCTGTTGGATCAGCGCCGCGATATCCAGATCATTGGCAGACATCCAGACACTATTGAGGATGTTCGAGATCAGGATATGCTCCCGGCTTTTGATCGGATCCGCATCAATTCCGACCAAGCCCAGCAGACTCGTCGCGGTTGTGTTCACCCGTTCACGCATTAATTCATTATCTTCGCGGATTGCCGCGGGAGGAGTTGCGAACGACTTGAGAACAGACACGGGAATACCAGCATTGCTGCCCGGCGTATAAATACGAAACTCGGCGGCGTCGCGCAGGCGCTTAATACGCGCGCGATCCTGTCCCCAGTCAGCAAGACCTTTTTCCCAAAGCGCAGCTTGTTGCGCCGCATAGTCTGTAGCAGACAGCCCTTTCTTCTGCGCGTCGTCCTCGTTAATCCAGGGTGCAAAGTCTTCCGGTTTGAGATCCGGAAAAGTGAGCAGGAGATTTGCGAGGTCGCCCTTCGGATCAATAACAATCGCGGGAATGCCGTCAATCACGCCCTCTTCCAGGAGAGCCAGACAGAGTCCTGTCTTACCGCTGCCCGTCATGCCGACGCAGACTGCGTGGGTGACGAGATCCTTTGAATCGTAAAGCAGCAGGCCGTCTTTAGGTTTCTTGTCCCTGAGATCGTAGGGGCGTCCGAGGTAGAACACGCCCAGCTTTTCAAAGTCTTGCATTAACTAAAACCTTTCGCTTGAGTTTGCGGGAACAGATTAACGTAGTGCGATGAAAAGCAGAAGACAGGGCACGCAGCGGCGCTAAGTTAATAGCCGGGGTCGAGTGTTGCGTCACCCGGGGTAACGTTAGACGCAACTACAGTACGGGAGCGGTAGCGACCGCGTTCAACGTATTAAGATTCTCAGTTGTAAGTAAGCGTCATGGTCGCACATACGAGTGTGATCCAACCTGCCACTCGCGCTACCTTTTGCGGTCGCTACCGCTCCCGTACTGTAATTTCGCGGCTTACTTTTCGGGCAGCCGCCACTTGCTGCGGGTATAAGCGATGCGAAATCCCTGTCGCTCGGCGTTACGTTGGGAAGCGCTGCCAGGAAGCGCGCCCATCGTCGCTATATCGCATCCATGCTCAGCTGCGTAACGCAAACGGCTGTTGAGCAACGCTAATTGCGCGCCCTGTTTGCGCCCTTCGGGAATAGTACTCGCGCCGGCTAAGAGGGCGACGCCTTCATGGATACTCATCGCGCCGGTCGCGATCGCCTTACCGTCCAACTCCGCTATGAAACTCAAGCCGTCCGCGCGTTGGGCGCTGATTCTACCGAACGTGAGCATGAACTCTCCCAACTCGGGAAACTCGCTCCAACCGCGCGCGGAGGTCCTGGCCCACAGCTCCACCTCTTCACCACCAACCTTTCGCACCTGAATCTTCTCATTACGAAGCTCAGCGAAGTCTACGCCACGCTGAATCGGACGAAACATCACGGTCGTAAACTCAAATGGTTGGTAATAACGCTCATTCAACAATGCGAAGGCGGTCGGGTCTGCCAACGGGCTGACTTCGTGAAAGACTGAAGCGCCGCGTTGACGGAAAAAGTGTTCAATCCGATCCAGGTCTGTTGCCGACACTGGATCAAATAGTCCCAACCCGAACGTTTGCGTCACCGGCGACTCTGGCCCATCGAACATCGCATAAGTGCCGCGGACGTCAAGCCACTCAGCACCGCTATCTGGAAACGCTTTCGCACGGGCTTCAACAAAATGCGCATTGCTCACCGCTTCAGTTCTTTCAAGCCGTTGCGATAGTGATAAATCTGAAAAGATAAATGATTCGTGTGTAGTCATGGTTTTCAATTTATCTGAGTTTGAGTGTGAAGCGAAGCGAGACGCTGGAAAGTCATTGCCGATTGCCGATGGCGCGGAGCGGAATAAGGTCATTAATCAGGCGGCAGCGAAATCGCCTGGGAATGCCAATCGGATCGCGGGCCCAGTGAAGTCAGTACCACCACGCGGTAGCGTGTGGCCCAATACGTCAGCCCTCAATACTTGCAAGAGTGCGTCGCCCAACATCCAGAGTTTGAGTAATCATCATTCCCCCGCAAGGCCGGAGTGCCTGGGTACCGGGCCACCCGCTACCGCATGGTGGTACTGACCTCAACTAATCGCAAATTGGCAATCGGCAATTGGCAATCCGTTTTTCTCGTTTCCAACCTTTGAACGAATGATTGTTAATGGCGTATAGTTTGTCGCATCGCTTATTACAGTCCGTCCGGCCTCGCAGTCTCCGGCGGGCCTCATTGTCAGGCTGGGCGCAAAAGACGAACCAGCCCATCCCAATTCTCAACCCCGTCCCAAAAGGAGGATGCCCCACATGCCACGAACACCCCGAAAGCCGTCAGCCCGCAAAAAGTCAGCGAAGAAAGCACCTGCCATTCTGTCAGCGACGGAGATCTTAACAAGTTTGCCCGATGTCTCCAGTCGCGCCGGAATGCCGGCAATCGATTCAATCACCGGAATCCAGGTTATGACTACACCCGCGCCTTCAGGAGCACCAACCGCAGCCGCGGCACCCGCGGGAGCTACTTACCGCATCATCAAGACCAATGAAATCGATGCCTATGAAGCAGCTGCCACGGCGCAGGAAACTCTTGGAGCGCCAATGGCAGCAATGGCTGCCCCAACCGGAGACAAATTTAAGGGGACCGCGCGGAAAGCGGCGAAACTATCTATCGCCAACGCCGACACCGAAAAGTTTCAGGACGTTAGAACGCTTGTTAACTCGCTGACTCCGGATGTTGAGATGATAAATCACGTTCCAAAGATTAAGACCACCTCCACTTCAAATCGAGTCAAAGAGGAGAAGCGAAACATTCGCGTCAGGGCTTTCATCTACGCGGCGAGCCGGGAAGACGACAACGACTTTCACCTCATCATCGGCCGCAATCCAACAAAGACCCCCGAGGTTTACATGACCATGGAATTGTCCGGGTTGCCGCCTAACAACAGCTCATCCTTCGCGAAACTGAATGCAGCACGCGACGCTTATAAGAACTTCTTCGCCGCCGATCTGCCGGGATTGACCTACGATTTCTACGATCCACCGATTCCCGTCACAGTCGAGGGATCGTTATTCTTTGATGCGAGTCACAGTTCGGGGTCGCGGCCGGGGCCAAAAAGCTTGAAGAGTCGCATGCCGACTGTTTGGGAGGTCCACCCGATCACGAAAATTACCTTCCCGACCTGAGGCGCCTGGCTAAAGAGGAAACAAGAGATGGCGCGAGGGTCAAAGAAAAAGGCAAGCAAGACAAAGACACGAGCTCCGAGGCCGAACAAACCTCTCGACCCGCTGCGTGCTGGAATGCCGGCTTTAGATTCCATCACTGGCGTAAAGGAAATGAAGAGGGGCAAGACTGTCTTCCGCATAATCAAGACTACTGAGGTTGACGCGTACGACAAGCTGGATCGGCCGAAGGAGAAGGAAAGGAATAAATGAGATCTTTGCCTGCAGGCTGAAAGGATCAAGCGTCGCGACGCTTGCAAGCGGATTTGCAAGGTAACAATCCCGAAGGGATTGAAGTTAATAGCGGGTACAGGGTCCACCTTCCTGACCTGCAAATTACCCAACGGCTTTCACGTCTTCAGCGTGAATCGCGTTGCGGGGCTTCCAATCCCTTCAGCGTCCTAACAGCCGGCCTTTCTTATAGACCAGATAGGGATGCCACATCCTCCGCAGGCTATCGGCCGAGAACCACCAGAAGTTTAACGAGATCGTGGGCTCGAGAGCGCGCGCGTAATGCCACCAACGAACGGGGATAAACAAAATTTCGCCCGGCGCCAGCAAAACTTCCAACGGTGTAGCCCGCTTGAACAATGGGAATCGTTCGTAGTCAGGCGCTTCAACATCCACCGGACTGTAGTTTACGTGACCCAGACTGAGGCACGGATAGTAAAGACTGCGGGATTGCTGGGGCGGGAATAAAAGCAGTTTTTTGCGGCCATGAATCTGTACCAGCAGATTATGAGCGGAATCAAAGTGAACCGGAGTAACAATACCTCCAGCTCTTAATTGCCTTCCAATTCTGAGTGGCTCCTGTGATGACCACCGGCCGGTTGGGCTTAACGTAGCGCTCATAAAATGCGCGTGGTGCCGGCCGCTCGATTCGTTCGATAATTTGCCGAGACTCACTCATCGCGCTCATGTTCGCACAGTGGGAGATTAGTGGTAACTGCCACCCCTGGGTATCGATAGTCTCGCTCCCGGCGCGAACGCAGGACTTGAAACTCGTGAGATTCGAGAATAGTATGAGCTCGAAAAACGAAGCTCGGATCCTCCAGACCTCGCATCACCAGCTCTTCGGAGATTTTCCGACGCTCTCACATCCGAATTTGAACCAACCTAACGAAAGGAAACTCCATGGCAAAGTGTAAACCCTTCTCAATAAATCTCGCGGTCCTCGCACCCAGCAACAAACGGCAGGTATCGTTCGGTATTACCAGAGGTTGCATAGGCGATGAACCCTTCTACCTGATCATTTTTGTGTTGCGCGACAAAGTAGAGGGAGGTTTTCAGGATCGCGTAAAGCTCGACATTCGAGTCGGCGACACGCTGAACCCCAAAGCCGAGGCGCTCATGACCCAGGGCATGAACATGGCCCAGCTGGAATTTCTGTCTGGTCCGCTCACCGACCGTGCGAAAGCGCTGAAGAAGGGAACGACCGAAGACGCCAAGTTGGCTGAGCTGGGTCAGAAACTGCTGGAAATTAAGAAGTGACATTCTCACCGGCGTCATTCATGCAGGCGCTCCGCGGGGAGCGTCTTAGCACTCGTGTCTCATTCTCGCGCCGATTAAGGTATGCGTTGCTGGTGCTGGTAACACTGTGTGTTTGCCAGAATGCTACGGGGCTTGCTCAGGACGGGGCTGATCGGAGGGAGACTTGTCCCCTGAACGCCGATCATTATGAGCGAGAAGGTTATTCGGTTAAGTCCATTCGGATCGAGACGCCTCTGGACTTTCTCGGTGTAGTGAGGAGGCCCTTAGAGGTAAAGCTTCAGGAATCCCAGACGATCCTTGCGGGGCAAAACAAGGGACTCAAGATTGGCGAAAAATTCTCCAACCTTGGCTACATCGAGCTGTTGGCGGACTTAACTAACCGAAACGGCACTCTCGAGCCGGGTGAGCGTTTCAAGTTCGTGACGACCCTGCCATCGTTGCGTGCGTGTGATGCGAATGCGAAGACCCTTGAAGTGGTCTACTGGGTCGTTACCAGCGGGCCGATTTCTTACCTCGTTGGCTTCTTTGAAAAACGGCACGACCGGCTCACACGCGAATTTGCTCCCGGCGCTTTTTCACGTCTCAAGGGAAAACTACTGCCCCAGCCTTACGGCGGTTATAACCGTTCGCGAGCGATTTTCGGCGGCACCAAAGCGTCTTACCGGTTTGCCAACGACGTTAAAGAGGCGACGGTCCTGGGCCAATTTTTTGCCGCCACCAGGCCGCTCGGTTCCCAGGACATTATCATGCGGTTTGGTTCTTCTATTGAAGGGGGAAACCGTCAGTCCGATCTGGATCAGAACACGTTGCCGGCAGCAGCTCTCGCAAATTCCGGTTACGGCGCGGTCAAGATGTATGTAGGCAGCACGCTCAACCTGGGTAGGCAATCGTGGCGCGCGTCTTACGGATTACAGATTGGCGCGAACAAAAGAGGACTACGTGCTGATTACGTCAAGCAGCTCGTCGATACTTCTTATTCCGTGCGCTTTCTAACGCGCGAGCACATGCCCCTGCGGCTCGACGCACAGTTTAACGCAGGCCACATTCATTCCTCATCGGACGGGGTTCCCGTTGCCGAGCGCTTCTTTGGCGGAAACAGCACGCGCGAATTTATTCAGGGTGATGATTGGCAGATTCGGAGTAGCCCTTTCATTCGCAGCTTTCCGCAGAATCGCCTTGGCCTCACTGCTTCCGGCACAACGGTCGGTGGAGAAAAGTTTTTCTCGGCGAATGTGACCCTGGCGCAAACGGTTTGGGCGCGAGGCGCGATTCCGAGCGAGATCGTTCATGACGTTCGCGTGAAGCAGGCTCTCGGTGGACAGCTGGCGGGTTCGCGGCTTGTTGCCATTGCCAGCTACTTAAGTGAAACGCCGCAGTTTCTCGCGCTCAAGGAAAGACTTAAGACCGACACTAGTAGCATTCTGCAAGACATCCAAAAAGAGTTGCGCCAACTCAACCCAGTGCCCGATGCGATCCCGATCGATTTGGAGGAGTTTGTAGCCGAGATTGAAACTGTCAGGGACAAGATCGCCGAACGAGAAAAGGACGAAGACACGGGAGAGGTAAAACCCGCGCCTCTTGAATTCGCCCAAATCAGAAGTCTCGCGGTCGGCTTTAATGGCATGCCGGAGACCTCGAAGATCGGCGGGATCAGTCAAACCATCAACACTGATATTTTGTCGGCACTTCAGGAAGCAGGTCTTGCCGAGCTCCATAGCAGACTGAAGGCGCATAACGACAGACTTGAAACGTCCAGGGTGGCCGTGCAGCAACGCTATGAGGAGATTGCCAGTCTTGCCAGGACTAACCCGCAGGAGTTGATTCAGGCCCAGACGCCGCTGAACGAAATCGGCCGGCACCTGACTGAGTTGGGGACGATCCTCGACGGCATCGAGGGTCAGATGACAAACCTGCCGGCCAACTCGAAGGAAGAATTGCAGAACGCCTTTGATCGCGCCAGGTCGTACGTCACAACATCCAAAGCATCGGTCGAAGCGGCTCGCGGCGAGGACGCCGACATCGCCAAAAATAATCTGCACCTGTTGGCGATCGGCTTTGGTCCGGTGGCGCCAGCCATGCTTTCAGCGGTCGGGAAGTATGTAGCTGGCATGCAAGCGCCGCTGGCTGCCGCCGGCCTGGCGTCACAAGGTCAACGGCTTCTCGCTGCCGCAAAGGAATTGCCAACTCTTCAAGACCAAATGAAGGACGGCCTGAAGCGCGTCACCGTTTCGGATTTGGAACGAAAGGCGAATCAGGATGTCGCTTACACGGCTCGCATCCTCGACGTAACGTTTCGTGAGTTGAACCTGATTGCGGTAAGTCCTGTAGTTATGTTTGATGTCGCGCGTCTCGGCCCGACAATTGGCCCGGATATTGGCGGCACTCGTTACGGCGTTGGAGCTGGAATGCGTCTGAGTGTTGTTTCACTCGATTTAACGGCTGGTTATTCCTTAAACCCCAACCGGCGAAGAGGGGAAGGGCGCGGCGCGCTGGTTTTCTCGCTGGATATCAGCGATCTGTTTCGTTAGGGCCGGAACTTATACTCGGCATAGCAAAACTGAAAATCAAGCGAGCTCTGAATGCTTCACGCGGTAGTCGACCTGCACGCAGCCATTCTTATGAGCCTTCGAGGCGAACAGCTCCAAATTGACTTGATTGGCGAGCTCAGTAAATAGAGGAATACCGCGTCCCAGCAGGACGGGATGAATGTTCAGGCTAATCTCGTCGACGACATCTTCCGCCAGTAAGCTCCCGGCTAACTGGCCTCCGCCCATCAGCCAGATGTCTTTGCCCGGCTGACTTTTCAAACTGCGAACAAACTTTCCGGCCTCTTCAGAAATGATAGTGACATCATCATGATCTTCGGGTTTTAGAGTGCGAGAAAAAACGTAGCTCTTCATACCCCATCCGACGCCACCCTTACGTTTCGCTTTTCTGGTCCGGCGTTTAGACTTTTCGGTTTGGCTGTTGGCGAAGTCGAACGTTTTGCGTCCCAGCAGGATGGTGTCGATTGAGCGAAAGAATTCCGCCATCCCATAGTTTGTGCCGTCGTTGAAGAGCCACTCCACCGCGCCACCCGGTCGAGCGATGAAGTTGTCGAGACTATTAGCGATAAAGTATTTCACCTTGCGCATCGTTTTAGTGTGGCGTCTCCGATTGGCAACGCGACCTGTTACTTTGTGTTCAACCCCACAAGCGCATGGGCCTTTTTACTGCAAATCTAATCCGCGCAATCCGCGTTAATCTGCGGCTGATGCTTCCGGTTTGTCCTGCTTGACTCGATAAAAAACAAAGACGCTGCCGCTCTTGAGCGTCTTAAATTCCAGCAACTCCAAATCGAGTTGCTGATCCATTTCATAAAAGAGCGGAACGCCCGAGCCCAGCAGCACCGGCTGAATGTTCAATCCAATCTGATCGATTAGACGCGCCTTAAAGAGTGCTCGTGCCAACTCGCCGCCGCCCATCACACAAATGCCCTTGCCTTTCTCATGTTTCAATTTGCGTACGAATTCTGCAGCGTCCTGTGAAATGAACTCGATCTTTTTGCTCGGCGCTTTCTTAATGGTCCGCGAGAAGACGTAGTTCTTGACGCCCGGATAGGCGCCGTCGCCACTCCTCGCGGCGACCTCGTAAGTCTTGCGGCCCATCACCACTGTATCGACGGTCTTAAAGAACTTTTTTGAGATTGCCGCAACCTCCTTGTCCCAAACGAGCCAATCGACCGCGTCATCCGGTCGGGCTATGAAATTGTCGAGACTGTTGGCGACTCCGAACGTGACTAACCGCATATGAAACCCTCGCGACGCCGGTGGCAGTAAAGCCTCCGGGTTAGAGGCCAAGTCTACGACTCGTCTACCTTCCTGTCTTGGCGTTTCTTGATATTGATTAGCGTTGGGAGCCGAGCAGGGTTTTGCATACTCCCGGTGAGGTATTCGTAGTTTTGCGAAACTGCTTGTAGAAGCGGCTCAAATCGTTATAGCCAACGTCGTGAGAAACCTTGATGATCGCCTCGCCGCGTGCCAACCGTAGCGGTGCGTCAGCGACTCGCAGCCTGCGAAGATACTCGCTCGGACTCATACTAAAATCCGTTCTGAACTGTCGCGACAGGTGCGCATGCGAAACACCCAGGCGCTCCGCGATGCGCGCTATCGAGGGATAATCCAGATAGTTGGTGTCGATCAATCTCTTTGCTTTGACGGAGAGTAAAGATGCCGTGGGATTCACATCGACGGGTTCTCGATTAGCGCCGCCGCGCAATAGTTCGCACGCACTGCTCACGCTGACAGGCGGAGCGGTGCACGTAGTGTCAAAGACGATTGGCGTCCTCGCAAATTCAGGTGGCAAGGGTTCACTTGCGGCAATCCCGCTCACTCGGCCTCGAGGGTTTTCGAAGCAAAGATGAGTCATCGTAAACGGGGGATAAAGAATGCCGAAGCAGTTGGTCGCCGGACTAACTTTGCGCGAGCGAGTGAAAAAGAGAACCCTTCCGGATGTTAATTCATGAAGCTCCAGCAGCCACCCTGTGCAGGTAATTACGGTCGTATCAATCGCACCACCTGTGAATTCATCTTCAAACAGCAAAGCCCCATCCGGGAGCAATTCAGTTTTCCGGCGCGCCGGACGTTTGGCGGCTTGATCTTTCGGAGAAGCGAATTGCGGTTGCGACATAATGCGAAACGAGTTGTGGCCGTGAGTCTGGTCAGGGCCGTGGCGTAGTTGCCGCCCCCGGATTCTTGCTGTTGTAGTCGGCGATAAACTCTTTTGTGAGATCCAGCCCCGGACTCATTGTCAGAATTGCCGGCATGAACTTGCTAACGTCGAGCGTGAGTGTGATTCCGCGCTGCTCGGCGAACTTGCTAAGCGCGTCGCCAATATCTCTGGAGATCGGATTGGCAACTTCATTGTAGCGTCGTTCAAAATCCTTCTGCCCTTTTTCCTGCTTAACCTTGCGCTCGAGCAGCAGACGTTCCACCTCGGCCTGCCTGGCGCTTATGGTCTCGGGAGACACGACAGATGCCTGGTTAAGTTTCTTGATCTCTTCGGTGAGAGCGTCGATCCGAGTTTGCAGGGTTTGAATATCAGTCTCGGTCTGTTTGAACTCCTGTTCCAGAGACTTAACGGCATCGCGGAAGCGAATGATGCCTTCCTTATCATCGCCAAAAACAGCAGTGTCTATTAAGGCAATCTTCATCTCAGCCGCTGCCGGCTTGGCCGCGGGCGCGACTTGCGGAGCCGTGGCCTTGGGTGCCGCGGCGGCCCGTCGTCGCTGCCCGATTACCGGGAAAGATAAAGTTGCCAGCAGCAGGCCGGCAAGACTGAGGCTAAAAATATTCATGACGTTCGGAGTGCTCCTTTACGAAAATGCCGAGGCGACTTTGGTGCGCTCAGTGTGAATCGCTTTGCCTCTGCGGGCAAGCGACTTCTGATCGCTGACGACTAGGTTGAGTCTATAACGACGCTCGCTCAGCCAGGGCCATCTGCCAATGACAGACTTACTTCACGTCTACCAGGTAAAGCTCTTCAATCTTGTCAACCAGTTGGGCAAGCGGGGCATCGTTTCGATTGGCTTGCACAATGATCGTGAACTTCTGATCGGGGAAGCGGCGAATAAATTGTGTAAAGCCGATTGTATTGCCACTGTGCCACACAGTTCTCAGCCCACGCCTGCTCTCGATGAACCAGCCAAACCCGTAATCGGTGTCTTCGTCAACTTTCGCAGCCGCAGTAAATGCTTGTTTAAGTGCAGCCGCATTGACAAGCCGGGTGCCGTAGAGGGCCTGATCCCATCTGTAAAGATCTTCCACTGACGAATAGACAGTTCCATCGCCGCGCGTCGAGCTGGTCAGACTTTGGTCCGTTCGCACAAAAGCATCGCCTCGCTTCGAGTAGCCGTAGGCCCGGCTTCGATCTGAATGGTCATCGCGGTGGTAGAGCACGGTATGCTTCATCCTTAGCGGAGCAAAGATGTTCTTTCGCAGGAACTCCGGAAACGAAGTTCCTGACGCCTTCTCGACGATCAGACCAAGCAGGACATAGCCACCGTTGCTGTAGCGATACTGAGTCCCGGGCGGGAAGTGAGTGTGGTTTTGTTGCTTCATTAAGTCGAGCACGTCCTGATCGGTGAGCGGCGTAAGAGCGTTGTCGTCCATAACGTCTTCGTAGGCAATCAGTCCCGATGTGTGATTCAGCAGGTGACGCACAGTGATTTGTTTGCCATATTCAGGAAAACCTGGGAAGAAGTCAGTTAACCGATCTTTATACGAGAGTTTTTTGCGCTGGGCGAGAATCATGATCGCCATGGCAGTGAATTGCTTCGTAACAGAAGCCAGGCGGTAGTTTGTGCTCGTGGTGGCGGCAATCTTGTCCTCCAGATTCGCCAAACCATAGGCCTTCTTGAAGAGGGCCCTGCCGTTCTTGATGACAATCACACTCGCGCCGGGCACTCCGGGCCGGGCGTATTCCTCAAATAGGTCATCCATCGCCGCAGCTTTTGATTTTGGCGTCTGCCCCGACGCCGGAAGTAAGAGTAAAGGGAGAAGCATGAGCGCGAAGCAGAACAGGCAGGAAGATTTCATACCGTAGTCATCAGGTCCCGGATTTGGGTAGTGCCTTTGGTTTTCGTAACGCAAACTGTTAGTTTGCGCGCACCTTGAATGCCATTCGTTCAGCGCAAACTAACAGTTTGCGTTACAAATTAGGGCACTACGCGGATTTGCGCCGATGCGCGCGGAATAAGAAACGACATTACACTGATCAGATTATTTTGGTTCTAATCTGTGTCTATCCGGTGTAAATCTGTGGCGGCTAATTCTGGAGCCCTTCATGACGGTCGACTTCCAGAACTGCATGCCATCGTGCGTTTCATTGCTCACTGACCATGTTGTACTTTTTTACCATCAATCAATAGCCACGCGCTCAAAGCGCTTAGCAATGCCAGGACGGCCGCCCCCAGCATAACGCGCCGGAAGCCTGACACAAACGCCTCATCTATGGCTTGCTTCAATTTCCCACTCGATGACGGATCGAGATTCGCCGGCAATTCCGCGCCGGCCAGCTTCACACGTTGCTGATCCAACGCCTGCCGCACTTCAGGAGCAACACTGATCGAAGCCAAATGCCGGTCGAGTTGCCGGTTGAATCCCTGTAACATCACAAGTCCAAAAACAGCAACTGCGAGCAAGCCAGCCGTGCGCGAGACCGCGTTATTAATTCCCGAAGCAATACCCGCGCGGTTTTCCTTGACCGTGCTCATCACTGTCGTTGTCAGCGGCGCCACGCTGACGGCCATGCCAAGTCCAAGGACTACCACTGCGGGGAAGAAGGTAGTCCAGAAACTGCCGCCGATACCTGGAAGTGTGAACAGCAGGAATCCCAACGCGACAATGAGCGGCCCGATCACCAGCGGCAACTTGGCGCCATAACGCTTGATCAGTCCACCTGACCAGCGCGAGAGTAAAAACATAATAAGAATGAACGGTAACAAAGCGGCGCCGGCTGACGTCGGCGTGTAACCCTGAACCTGGATCAGGTTGAGCGGCAAAAAGAAGAGCGCGCCACTGAGCGCGGTATAGAGGAAGAGCGTCAGCAGATTTGCGCCGCTGAAGTTGCGCGACCGAAACAGGGCGAGGGGAAGCATTGGGTTTCGTATGCGCGCTTCGACGATGACGAACGCAATCGCCGCTAAAACGCCGCCGGATAAAGCAGCAACAATGGCGGGATGTGAAATACCCAGGCGCGAAGATTCGATTAAGCCGTAGACGATTAGTCCCAGACTGACCGTTGCGAGTGCTGCTCCTAACCAATCCAGACCCCGCGACTCTTCATCGCGACTCTCAGGCACATGGAAGAAAACCAGGGCGAGCACTATCAATGCGAGTGGAATATTAATAAAGAAGACGGCCCGCCAGGAGACATTTTCGATCAACCAACCCCCGAGTACCGGTCCGATGGCGGCTGTGATGGCGGTGAATCCTGACCAGGTGCCAATCGCCTGGCCGCGTGTGTCCTCACTAAACGAACTGCTGATGATCGCAAGGCTGCCCGGAACCAGCAGCGCGCCGCCGACACCCTGGACGGCCCGAGCAATAATTAGCTGGTTGATGTTGGCAGCGAGGCCGCACCAAAGCGAAGCGAGCGCGAAAAGAGAAACGCCGACAATGTAAATGCGTTTGCGGCCGTAGTGATCTCCGAGCGAGCCTCCGGCCAGCAGCAGGGCCGCAAGGAACAGCGCATAGGCTTCGACCACCCACTGCACATCCACTACCGACGCGTTGAGATTTGTTTGTAAAGCAGGCAGGGCGACGTTGACGACTGTGCCGTCAATAAAAACCATGCTGGAACCAAGAATCGTGGCTGCCAGGATCCAGGATCCGGTCCCCTTTGCTGTTGTCATTTCTTCGGTGGCGGCAAGACCAGGTGTATCCTTAGGTTCACTTCGCTCGTTCTCTTCCAGCTATTTCCGTCTCGGGAGTCCAATAGGGATCGTAGATGAATTCAGCCGGCGTCTTGCGATGCTTCCAATAAAAACGGATCGTATTGAAGCTGGGAATTACAACTAGCAACTGGAAGGCGAAGATTAATAACCCGACTCGACTCTGCGTGTAACAGTAAGGCTCTCCCCAGCGCCACAGCTTGGTGAGCTGCAACGTCGGTACAATATTCACAAAATGCCACATATAGAAATCGAGCAGGCCGGCTTCCGTTACCGGGCGGCCGGAGCACGTATCAAGCGTTATGAGCCCTCGGTTGTAAAGCCTGAAAGTGATTGACGCCATGACGGCGCCCGCAGTTACGAGTAGTAAACACGGCAACAAGAGCATGCCGCGAGGTCCCAGCCAGGCGATTATTTGCCTCCGGTATTTCTCGCGATTGTCCTCAGTCCCAATCAAGCGAAGCAGGAACCCCAGGGCAAATACATAGATGCAAAGCACTAAAATGTGCAGCGACTCGGGGAGGCGTTCGCTGGAAAGCTGCACGCCTTTGTAGGCAAGAGCGATAAGCACTAGAGTAAAGAAGACCGTGAGAGCACGAATCAGAAAGTAGCTGGCTGTATGATCTAATCTATGCAACCAGCGGCCCTTGCGGATTGGATCAAGCGCGGCTTCGATTTCCTTTTGAGCTTCAGCGCGCGTCAGGCCGAGCGCTTTCAACTTCTTAGCCGCTCCCGCATCCTCACCTTCGATCCAAGCGTCGATTGCCCGGGCCTTTGCCTCATTGAGCGTATCGGCAGTAACCGGCCTCTTGACGGCGATGACTGGGCCGGCTGGTTTACGCGCCAAAAATACTTCGCCTTCATCGTCAGCAAAAACACGATATGAGGTTCGACGTTTTTTGGGTTTACTGGCCATGTTGTTCACCTCAGAAAACTGACATGCCGGAAAACGGCTGTGGTTCGAGCGGAAGCGAGGGGTAGATCTAATCGATGCGAAAGCGCCGAAATATTAGATCGGAAGAGGCGGATAGTAAATAGTGAGCGGTGAGAAGTGGGCAGTAAGCAGTAGGCAGTAGGCAGTAGGCAGTAGGCAGTAGGCAGTAGGCAGTAGGCAGTAGGCAGTGGGCTTGCACAAAAAAGTCACGTGCTAGTCCGCGTAACGGACGATGAGGGGAAATAGCTTTTCAGTCGTCCGCTTCGCGGAGTAGCGACGGGATGCTGAAGGAAGGAGACGATCCACGAATCAACACCAAATTGCACAACCATGTTTCGTGCCACTTCGTGTTAGTTCGTGGATCGTTTCCTCGTTTCGGATTTAGGACACTAACAGACCGATTCAGGGGTGGTCTGCTTTCATGTGTCCTGCCAAAGACGACCCGTCGGGATAGATCCAATAGTCCAGCCCTCTACTGCTTCTTGCCAGGTGAGCGGCGGACGCACACCTCAGCCGAGGCGGTGATTGTATTCACACCCGTCAAAGCCGCACTGGCGTTGGTATTCAACACCACGATGTCCGTCACGGTTATTTCAGGGAACCCCCCGCTGCCGGGCGTCACCGTCGTGTGAAAGACGCACTGAGTAGCGGTACCTATTCCCGTATTGGTGGCGGATGTCATCACCGGGATGAGTTGCACCCCAGCCTGACCCACACGAATTTGGATGTTCGCTGGCGGTGCCGCCCCGGCAGCACATGTAGTGGTTGCGTCCGTGATGGCGATATGAGCACTGACGATGCTATTCGGTGTGGTGTCGATAAAGGGGAAGAGTGCGCCGGGGGCTAAGCCAGACAGCAGCGCACTCTCCGAGATAAGTTGGATGTTGCTGTTTCGCCGACAACCTCGATCATCGACATCATCTGCGGCTTGCACAGTAGACACAATGCTTCCACTGCTGCCTTGTCCGCCCGCAAAGATGACTCCAAACACGAACAGGCTTGCAAAAAGGATGACGAGACTAATCCTCATAATGATTCGTTTCATTGGTCATTCTCCTTTTTTGGGGAAGCGCTGCGAATTGAGTTCAGCAGCGTAACGACTACTGGGGGCTTCACCAGAAGAGCACCGAACCGCGGGCTCCTGAGTTCAGCCACTCAACTTTTCACTTGTCACGAGGAGGCCGCACACCTGGCGTGGAAGAGAGATTGAACTGTTGGAAACGGGCGAAGGCTAAGTCAGCCCACCCTCGCTGTCAAGATTTCTGGGATATGAGGCTATGGATAAGAGGTACGCCAAAACCGAATTCCGGAATTTAGATATAGGATACCACCCATCGCTCCGCTGCCAACAATCACTGCGACGAGGAAAATTCTCAGTTTCATCTGCTACATCAGCAACGAATCTACGCGATGCGCATGGACCATTTCTTCGCATGGCGACCAGGCAAAAATTGTGAAACGGCCATCCTGGGAGGCGACCAGCGCCAGAGCCTCGCGCTGATCGTAGACGAATTGCGCGGCCGAGAGATGTCGCGTCCCACCGTTGTGGGCCGGATGAACAACCTCGGCAACATCGCCGACTATCGGTTCAGTTATGACCATTTGCTCAACGGGCGCGCTGCCTCCGGCCCGCCTGATCTTCACCCCAAAGGCGAGAGCTTCATAGCGATCGTTGATCACAGTAGCCCCATCGACCGCAGTCAGGCCCGCAACCGTATCGACGGCTTTGCGAATCGAGGCCTCCCACAGGTTCTGGTTCTCCTCAGCTACTTCCTGACCTAACAGATGCACGAGCCCGGTGTAGGAAGGCGCGATTGTGTATTGGATGGGATGAACGATCGACTCACGCCAGGCATCGTTGTCGGCTGGTACTACCAGCAATGATCCGCCGTGGCCGTGCTCCCGCATCGATGCTGCAAGTTGCACCAGCAGGTTCACCGAGTTGTGCCCGTCGCTCCACTCCGACGGTGAAGTGAAAGCCAGCAATGCCGCGAGCAGTGCAGGACAGTCCGGCAAACTTGTCCCTTTCTCATCGATTATCTTTACTCTGCGGCCTTTGAGCACCGCGACATTGGCAAACTTGCCGAAACCATCCAGGCGGCGATGTTTGATCACCAGCAATCCCGGCTCGATAACCTCCAATACAAAACAGAAACTAGGAACCTTGCGCGTTGCGCCCCAAATGCGCAGTTCGCCGCCGTCAGTCCAAATACAAAAGTGGATACCGGGACGTTCAACAGCGGGAGCGAGTTTTGTGAGCGTGCTCGGATTAAGTGCGAGCGGATGTTCAAGAATTATCGGTTGTACGGTTTGCTCAGGCGGCAAAAATGCAAGCGAGATCTTGGGAGAGTTACCCTCCTCATGGCGGAGGCTGGCCCAGAAGGCGGCATCGATGGCTGCCTCGATAGTTTCCGTATCTGGTGGGAAAGCCAACCCATCTTCACCGCGCTCACGTGCGGCCATGACATGGCGCTTAAAATGATCGGCGATCGTGCCGGCAACGACGCGCGCCGCCTGGTAAGCCGACTTACGTTTTTTAACTAATTGATTTTCAGTTTCAACGCTCATTTATTCATTATTGCAAGTCATGTTTAAGGCGCCGGTTAAGCCAAAGCAATGCAATTCCAAAAATGCCGCAGCCGAAGGTGTCAGCGATCGTCCACCAGATCGGCATTCCCTCATAATAGTCAATCGCAAAGAACACGATTGCTGCCAGCAGGAAGGAGATGCCGTTCAGAACTATTAAAGGCTGAAACCGCTTAACGTCCGAAGCCAGCAGCCACAATGATACTCCGTGCATGCCGTAAACATAAGAAGCCTGCCGGATCATGAACATGATCAGCGGCCTTTCGAGTTCCGGGTTTCGAGTTTCGGGTTCCGAGAATTCCCGGCTCAAGACGCGGTCCCGATGAGGTCAGTACCACCACGCGGTAGCAAGCGGGTGGGTTCCGGACCCCTTCGCATGAAAAGTCGCTAAGAAGACCGAGACGGTTCTTTGTGCTCATGAGTTTGCCCCATTAATTGTCATGAGACCGTGAAATTCGGAACCCGAAACTCGGAACTCGGAACTCGGAACTACTTTTTGTACACGTAGTAAACCACTCCGGCGTAGTCGTCCGTTAACAAGAAGGTGTTGGCTCCCAGGTTTAGGATATCCACCGGCCGGCCGTTGACCTTCCTGCCTGACAGAAATCCGTTAATGAAGTCTTCAGGTTGCGCCGCTTGAGCGTCTCGTCCACGGAGTCGGACCACCCGGTAACCTCGGTTGAGGTTTTCTTTTGTCGAACCGTGCAGTCCCACCAGAAATGAATCGCGCAATTCGTCAGTGCTGTTGTTGTCGAAGTATTCAAGTCCCAGAGGCGAGCTGTGCGCATCGAAGGAGGCGTAAGCAGCGGGAACATTACGACATGTCATTTTAGCTCCGCGTGGGTTAAACTTCGGATCCGGAAAACGTCCTGGCCCGGATTGAAAGCAATACGGCCACCCGTAGTTCGTGCTGTCTTTCAAGGCATACATTGTATCAGCTGGTTTGTGATCGCCAAGATGATCGGAGCCCATGTTTGTCGCAAACAAGCCGCCCTTGATCCAGCGCAGGCCTACCGCATTCCGCAAGCCGCGCGCATAGTGGCGCTGGTTCTTCCCATCCGGGTCCATCTCGAGGACACTCGCGCGCACGTCTTCCTTCTCTTCGCAGGCGTTACAGCTGCTGCCCACTGCAACGTAAATCTTGCCGTTATCGCCAACCGTAATCGTGCGAGTCAGATGCCAACCACCGTACTTGTAGCTCAGCCCATAGGCAGGGAATGTGACAAGCACTTCCGGCTGGGAAGTCGGCGAGTTCTCACCGCGGCTGTATGTGTAACGAACCAGTCGATCAGTCAGCGCGAGATAGAACCAATGAACGCCTCGCTGATCCGTGTAGAAAGCAATGCTATTCGGGTTGCGCAGACTACTAAGATACTGCGTCACCTTTTTAAAACTCTTACTGCCGGGATCGAACTGATCGAGGATGTAAACCACACCCCTTTTGTTATCCGTCAGGTTGTACATATCCGTGACGAAGATGCGACCGTCAGGGCTCCTGGCCATGAAGCGCACGCGTTTCAGTCCTTCTGCAGCCACGCTGATGCCGAATTCGTGGGGAAGGTTCAGAACAAACGAACCTGCGCTCCGGCCGCTTTTGAGTGTAATCCGGTTAGGAACGAGTTTTAGAGACGACACCCTCTGAAGCCAACCTGTGGAAGGAATCGAGCCGGCAGCCGTGTATGACATTCCGGTTGGGATAGCAACAATGATTGAAAGCAGGATAACAATGAGCATAGTGGGAAGTTGATATTCACCTACGGAACTTTGCCCTAAGACTCGGATGTTGGCGTAGCTTCGGCTTTGCCGTCGGATGTGCGGCGGTGGCTTTGCCCCGCCGACAGTGGCCAGATTTATTTCCGGGCTATGCCCTGGTTCGAGGCTTTGTCCTTGGATTCATTGGGCTAGAGGCCGGACGATGGGCAGAGCCCAAATGTGAAAAGCGCGCGTAGGGCGGGGCAGAGCCACGGCCGCACATCCGGCGGCAAAGCCGAACCTGCCACAGCACGTGACTTTTGAGGCAAAGCGCAAAGACGATACCGGAGCTCTGCCTTTATTCATTGCGACTTAAGAATCCAACTTTGCGGGTCAATGATCACGTTCTGTCCTGCTTCAAGCGGAATTGTTACGGTACCCTCCGGTAACTCATAACGTTTTGTCCCATTTCCCATCTGCACTTCGATGGGCATCGGAAACGGTAAGCCATCCGGTGTTTGCCAGCGCAGCACCAGCTGATTGTCCTTCTTGTCCGAAATCAACGTCGGAAGCCGCGGTTGTCGCAGGTAGACTTCGAAGAACCAATCGAGATCCGCACCGGAAGCGTCTTCGGCGACATGGAGAAAATCGTCGGTACTCGCGAAGTGAACCTGCTTGCCGTTCGTCAGCTTTTCCATGCGTGGGTCGGGATAGGCCATTCTTCGAAGTGCAGTAAAAAACGCCTTCTCACCAATCAGGTAACGCAGCGTGTGCAAAATGGCCGCGCCCTTGTTGTAGATGTCTCCATCACTATTGAGATAGTCAGGCCCAGCCATGTACATCTGCACCGTCGTTCGCGATTCTCGCGGGGCCACCGGTTGCTTGTTGCGCAGCCCTCTCATCCGGTTCGCCATGGACTTTATATAGGCTTCCTTTCCTCGCACTTTCTCGACATAAAGCGAATCCATAAAACTTTGGAAACCTTCATGAATCCAAAAGTCGCGCCAGTCGCTGGCTGTCACGAGGTTTGCCCACCACTCGTGTCCGAGTTCGTGCAGCATCAGCCAGTCAAAACCATTTTCATTCAGTTGGAAAGTACTGCCATAAGCAATAATCGTCTGATGCTCCATCCCCAGGTGGTTGGTGTGGACTATGCCTACTTTCTCCGCGCGAAAAGGATAGGGGCCGAGATACTCCTCAAAAAAACTTAGATACAGCTTGGTCTGCTTCACTATCTCGAAACCCTTTTCATAATTTTCCGGCAACACCCAAAACGTAATCGGAATTGTTCCGCCGGCGACACTCGTGTACTTGTCCTCAATGGTCTTGTAAGGAGCGACGTTGAGCGTGATGCTGTAGTTATTAATCGGCTCGGAGATAGACCAGTTAAAGGTCTGCGTGCCGTCCTGATTCTTGACGACACTTTGCAGGCGGCCGTTTGCCACGGCAATCAAGGGTTGTGGCACCGTGAAATGTAAAGAAGCCGTTTCAGGTTTATCTGAAGGATGGTCCTTTACCGGAAACCAGATGTCCGCGCCGTCGTTCTGGCACGTGACCGTGAACCAGTGTTGTCCACTTTTTGTCCGGGACCACGCGAAGCCGCCCACCCAGGGCGGACGCGGTGCAACTCGCGGCTTTCCCCCGTAAGCTATACGCACGCGCAGGACTTCACCGGGCTGCCTGGTGAGCGGCAGCTCGATCCACAATTTACCTTCGCGTCTTTGAAACTTAAGCGGCTGTAGGGATTTTCCTGAAGCATCGACCAGGCTGACGGAATCGACGACCAACGGCGGATCGAGATCCATCACGAACCAGTCGAGGGGATGTACGATCAGGGCGTGGGCAGTCAACGCGCCCTTAATTGTTTGCGACTCCGGATCAACGCGCAGGTCGAGATCATAGGACTTGACGTCATAAGCGGCCTGCTCAGGCATCAATGGCCCGCCGGAACTGCTGCCGCGCAAATTTGACTCTCTTTGCGCCCGCGACGAATTTGCCAGGCAGCCAAAGATCAATGTGAACACCAGGAACGATCTGCAAATATATTTGCTCATGGTTCTGTTTATTGAAGTGAATAGAACTGTCGATTCCGCACTATATTTTGCGAGGGGCGAACTCCGCATAAGCTTACCGCATCAAGGAAACGATCTACGAACACATTCGCCCAGCACTTTAGTGCTGGGGTAGCGAGCCAAAGGTACCGAGTCCGTGAAACGGACGACTGAATTTTAATTTCAGCCGTCCGCTGCGCGGACTAATTCAAATCACCGTGCTTTATCCCAGCAGTGAAACTGCTGGGCTATTATCAGTCGTCCCGCTCCGCGGGACTGCATTCGCTACTCTTTGTGCACCGCCCTTAACGCAAATGCGCGGGCGATCGCTTTCACCCGCTTTCCGCGTTTTCTTCTACGCCTTAACTTCCATCAAGTAAGAAGTCAGGTGCTTTATCTTTGCGTCCTGCATTACGAAAACATCGCAGAAGACAGCGTTCAAGTAACCGCCATCTCGCTTCGCGCGGTTCACAATGCCTTCGGCTACTACTACGTCATCCTCTTCAGTCATGCGAGTGACTTTGATCGTGGGGCTTCCTACGAAAGCGTCATTTTCAATTTCATTGTCAAACGCTTCTTTGCCTATGACATGGAACGCGCCAGGTATCACCCATTCAACGTCCTCCGTGAGACAAGACAAGATCTCCGGGTGATCAGTCCTGTTGAAAGCGTCCATATCCTGCTTCACCGTTTCCTTATTCTGGCTCATGGGTTCGTACTCTAACTGATTAGCTATTGGCGCGATCGGCGGCGCGGAACACGTCTACTAAGGCGAGCGTAATCGCGAGTACAACCGGACCGAGCACGATTCCCAATACACCAAAGACCTGCAAGCCTCCGAGCACGGCAAAGAAGATTAAAAGCTCGTGCAGCTTGGTGCGGCCGCCGACCAGCTTCGGCCTTAGAAAGTTATCGATCATGCCGATGACCAGAGTTCCCCACAGGACCAGAAAGATTCCTTTCAGGTATTGGCCGGTTGCGAAAAGGTAGATTGCTGCCGGAACCCAGACGAGGAACGCTCCCAGCATCGGAATCATCGAGAGGAAAATCATTGCCACGCCCCAGACGATCGCAGAAGGCAACCCGAGAACCCAGAAGGCCAGACCACCCAGCGTCCCCTGGATGATGGCGATGCTGAAGAGACCGTAGACGCTGGCACCCACCACGTCGCGCGTCCTTGCCAAAATATCTTCGGCCTCTTTCTTTTCAAGTGGTAATGCATCTCTTATGGCTCCGAAAATTCGATCACTGTCACGAAACAGGTAGTACATCGTGAAGACAACGAAAAACATCTGCACGACTATGCCTAATGCGCCACCAAGAAAACCGAGAGTTTGACCGGCGATTGCGCCACTCTTTCCTTTCAACCACTCGACGATTTGCCCTTGTGAGCTCAGCTGTTCCACATCTACGAAGCGGCTGAGCCACCGCAGCGGCCGTCCGGTCAGTGGTGAATTTGGATCGAGTAAGGCTGCGAGGCCTGCCTGCAAGCTGTCCGCGGCTCCGGATAATTCCCTAAGCACGGCAAATGTCACTAGCGCAACCGGTACCAGGATCGTGAGGATTACCAGCACGCACGACAACAACGCACTTAGCGCGGGCCGCTTGGTCTTGCGTACCAGTCGTTGGTGAACCGGATAGAAGACGATCACCAGCACCGTGGCCCACGCCAACACGGCGGCGAAAGGCTTCACCATGAGCCAGCAAAGGTAAAGAGCGATGGTGGTCACCAAAAGCAACAACCACCAACGGATCTTTTTATTTTGATCTGCCATAGTGATCCGTTATTACGCTTTCACCGCTCCGTTGCCTTACATCTGGTACTTCGTCTGGTGTCAGTTCGATTACTTGGCCGCTCGTTGGATGGCACGGTCTAGTGGTGCCCTAACGTCTGTTGAGCCTGTTTAGTCTATCAGTATCCGGTCGCATCTGCTGGTTTGCCGGCATCCTGGACTTCAACGACGTAGCGCCAGGCGTCGGGCTGAGATCCATCCAGATCGGTGAAGCCATAGACCTTTGCCAGCTGGCCACTTGAAACCGACTCGCCACTCCAGCGAGCGACATCAGGATCGGCTGCGAGTGCGGCCACGGCACGGCCCACGTAACGCGGCGTTTCGGTGATGATGAAGTGCGGCTGCTTCTTAGGGGCATCACGCCAATTTGCTTCTGTCACGCCGTAGTTATCCAGCATTTGTTCGGAACGCAACCAACCGGGAGTGAGAGCAACGGCGGTGCCCTTGTGCGGTTTCAATTCTTGTGCGAGGGCCCAGGCAATTCGGATGAGCGAGGTCTTGGCGAGATCATAGAACAGAGACAGACGGTACTTTGCGGCGTTGTATTCGGCGGTGCCGTCCGTCACCTCGACTACAAGTCCGCCCGGATTCTTGATCAAGAGTGGCAGTGCGAAGTGACTGGTGATGATGTGTGTGTCAATCGCGAGTCGCAGCAAGTGCAGCCCTTTATCAAGTGAGTGTTCCCAAACAGGCTTGTGCCACTCAGTTAACAAATCCCCGCCCCAAATATCGTTGACGAGGATATCGAGTCGACCCTGCTCGCGCTCGATCCTCGCCACGAGTGCTTCTACTTGCCCCGGATCCAAGTGATCGACCTGCACGGCAATCCCACCGCCGCCCTGCCGACTGCCGTTGCCTCCTGCTCCTGATTCCCTGTCGTCTGCTCCTGATTGTAAGGCTGCTTGCGTCACGAGTTCCGCCGTCTCTTCAATTGTTTCAGGGCGATTGATCTCAGAAAGTTGCGTGCGCGTACTGCGGCCAGTGCAGTACACAGTCGCTCCCGCCGCACCCAGTTCGATGGCGATGCCACGTCCCGCGCCACGAGTTGCACCTGCGACTAACGCCACTTTGCCTTCAAGCATTTTCATGATCCGACACGTTTACCTTTCTTTCCTATGTACGAACCAACGTGAATGCTTGGTGCATTTCGTGGGTCTTCGTGGTGTTTTCAGTTTGCCTGCTGAGGTCGATTCGGCTATGCCGCCGGATGTGCGGCGGTGGCTTTGCCCCCAAGTAAGTTTCTTTCTGTTGCTGGATCAGCCAAAAAATTGAAGCCAAGGAGCGTAGCCCAGAGCCGAAGTCAGAGAGCTGCTTGCGGCGGGGCAAAGCCACCGCCGCGAAGCCAACTCCAGCGGCATAGCCGGAATCAACCTCTTTCAGTCTTGAGGCGAGGCATGGGGGATTGCTCAATTTGTACTCGCAGAGTCCTTCACGTTCACGCCGGCGAGGAACGCTTTAGCTTCCTCGATCTCCGGCCTTGGGCTGTCGGCGTCGCGGGACAGCGTCACAAGTTTCCCATAGTAAGTCATCGCCTTTTTTCGATCTGACGCAAGCTTGCTTTGATCCGCTGCAAATCTTGCTGCGCGGGCAGCGCCGTAGAGCCCATTGAATCGGTTGGGTGCGCTACGGAGTGATGTCTCGAATTCCTGCAAGGCCAGTAGCGGTTGTTTCAGCTCCAGCAGTAGCTCGCCGAGGTGCTCGCGTGCGGGAAGAATTGCCCCAGGCGTCACAGGATGTTTGTCAGTTGCATCATCCAGGTCCGCCGCCGCGCGCATCAGCCGGAGCGATTCTTCGTGCTTGCCTTCGGCGTACTCGAGCCAGGCGGAGGCAACTAGTCGTTCGATCTCAACCTGACCAGCCCAATCGTAATCGCCCTTCGCGACAATCAACGATCCCCGAATCGCAGTTAGTTTCTCAACATCGTTGCGCGCTGAATTCGTGTCGCCGGTGCGCGCAGCGCCAATCGCTCGCGCATAGTGAATGTGGGCTACGGCCCAGCGAAAGCTTTGCCAGGGAAATGATCTCCAATAATTACCGGCGGGCGAGACGCCCGCGATCCCAGAAGCGGAGGAGATGCCCACGCTCGCGTCTCCTCCAGGCAGTTCCAGTTTGGCAGCTTCCTTCCACTGTCGCCGTTCGAGCGCATAGCGCGCGGAGATAGCCGCGGCGGCATACGCCACCTTGAAACTCTCAGGCTCAACTTTCTGAATCTTGTTCAACTCATCGAGCACGCCCCAGGCCTTCTTGTCCTGCGCGCCTTGCAAGTAGGCGTAAGCCAGATAATCCATCGCGTGAAGCTCTTCATCCCAGGCGCCGGACATACGGTTTCTGACGGCAAATGCCTTCGCGGCCGCCCTGGCATCGAGGTTTGATCGAATCCCTTCCGGCCACAAACCCAGCCGCGTGAAAATATGTGACGGCATGTGCTGCGCGTGGGCTGACGCGGGCGCGATCTTCGCGTAACTGCGTGCGGCAGGTAGGGCCAATTCGGCTAGCGCTGGATAGTCGTAGCTGTGAATGATGTAGTGCGTAACGCCGGGATGCTGCGGTTCACGCGCCAGAACGCGGTTCAGAATTTGAGCGGCTTCCTTTTCTCGCGTGTAGGTCTTGTCATTCGCCATCATTCCAGTAGCGACAAGCGTCAAGGAATAGAAGACCCCGGCTTCACGGTCTGACGGATGGCGCTGGTGAAGCTGCTTCATCGCTTCACTGTAAGCAAACGACCGCGTTCTGTGGTCAAGCTTGTCAGCGTCTTTGTAAAACACGTCAATCGCTGCGATGTAATCTCGCTCGCGTTGCGTACTTGCGCCGAGGGCTTTCGCCTTTTCCACCGCACTCGTTGCCTTCTGCAATTGTTCCTCGGTCGGAGGCGCCCAGAGAGGATGGTAGTTGCTCACGGCAATGCCCCAGTAACCCATGCCGCAGCGCGGGTCAGTGACCGTAACTTCACTGAACGCCTTTTCCGCCTCTTCATACTCGAAAGAATGGAGCCAGGCGACGGCGTGATTGAATTGCTTCTGCGCTTGCGGGTTACAGGAGATTTTGAAGTTCACCTGCCCCAGCTTTTCCGAAGGATCGTGGGAGTGGGTATGGGTCTGATGTCCCTCTTGCGCATTCGCAGAGTTGGTTTGCCAAAAAATGCCGACGAGAATGGTTGCAATTAATAGTGGGAAAACTCGAAGGGTGCGTTTCAAAGGTTTTTCTCCTTTCGGGGGCAGGGAACTAAAAGGTGGTCGACTGTTTTTTGTCCACAACGCCCTGAGGGCAGCTGTGCTCTTATGCTAAGGCCAACGGCCATGTCAATCAACCAAGGAATACGTACTGATGCAGTCTGGTCACATTAGGTTCGTTACAGCTCAATATCAGAGCCGGGAGCTGTAGCGACCGGGTCAGGGTGCAGCAGTCAACTAATAAGAAAACTGGATTTGCCGCTGGTCAACGGTCATGCTCCTAGACCCGGTCGCTACCGCTCCCGGTTCTGACATTGAAGGGTATCTCCGAATCTTGACCAAAATTGCATAAAGCCTGTCCGAGGGCGCAAGCTGTTTTACTGGTTCTCGGGCAACCCTATCCTCGCTAATCTCTCTTCCGGTACACCCTGATGATACATCCTAGCGAGTTCATCCGGATCGAAGGGATAGCCGAAAGGCGGTCTGCCGATCTCAGCCATCTGTTCACCCCTAACGAAGGCCTCACACTCCTCCTTGGTGGCGAAATTATCCACGCTTAATTCCACCTCGTTGGCATCCGGATCGCGATAGTAGAGCGAGGTGGTGAACCTGTGATTCAACGGCAGGAAGGGGATAATGCCTTCAGCCTTTAGACGTTCGTAAGTCGCAACCAGGTCGCCAAATCTCGCAAACCCGTAGCCTATGTGATCGATCCCGGCAGCGTTCGCCGGCTTCGCTACTGTTGCGGAATCTTCAAAGATCACGAGCCGGTGATGCTCTTCGTCGAAGGTCATGAAGGCGAGGAATTCGTTTTCATGCTGAATCTTCGCGCGGAAGACAGTCATGTACCACTGGATCATCTCTTTGTATCGTTGCGCGCGGATGCCGTAGTGCGAGATATAAGCGGGCCTGGCAGCGACGGCTGAGCTGCTGTCTAAGGATTTTGGATGCTGCATAATTGTTTTCCACTCCGAATTAACGAGAGCTACGCTGGCGCATCAAGAGACCGGCTGTACCGGCGCTCACCCTGGCGGACGAGGCCCTCGCCCGTTTCACGTAGGCCCAATAGCCACAGGAGCCGGCTGACACAATAGAACTCGGGCACCCTGAAGTAACTCCCACTAACTCCCAACCCTGAGCACCGAGCCGGTTAAGTGCTGCTGTCGCGTTTTCATTGGAAGGGAGTTGAACTTCCTGGTATTCCCAAGCCTGCCTCGTACTACTCTTCTGTAACTGTGCGTGCGTCGTCCACGCGGCGAGACACAGTAATCCAACCAGAACAAGCAACAGATAAAGTCTGTTCTTCATAGCGATCCTCCTTGTTTTCAAGAAGAGTTCGTTGAGAAAAGTTTGAAGGCCTACCCTTTGCGGTAGCAACGTGACTACCGCTTTAGTCGAGTTACCCCCACAGATTCTCGCACCGAATTGAGATTTCCATTCCTTAAACACCAATCCGAAAACTCTAATTGGCAATTGGCAATCGCCAATCGCCAATGAGTTAGCTTCTTGTTGCTACAACTTCCAGGTACTCTCCTTCACCGAACGTCGTGTTGTCTGTTGCTTGATTGTGTTCCGACCACAGTTGCTCCAGGTCTTTTCTTAACGCAGCCTGCCCGTCGCTATCGAGTGCATCGAACGCTCGTTGCGTTGGACCGTAGTATCTCCGGAAGAATTCAACGACCTCTTCAGGTGGAAAGGGATATTTGAACTGACACATCCGCTTCGTCAATTGTAAATCCCCAATTCCATCTCGCAGGCGTTCGCGCACAGTTTCCTCGTCCCCCCACTTGAGAGGTGACGGCATACTGGGCGGTGGCGGCACATGTTTGCCGGTGACTTTGAACATTTCGCCGATGAATCCCTGCGGTGTCCAGTTCGCCATAGCAATCCGACCACCAGGTCGGCAAACACGAACCAGTTCGGCTGCGACCAGTTCTGGCCGGGGCGCGAACATCGCTCCGAACATACTCACGACTACATCGAAGGCCGCGTCGTCATAGGGCAAATTCTCGGCGTCGCCTTCATCAAACTGAATTGTCAGGCCTTCGGATTCAGCCCGCGCCCGCGCCTGTTCAAGTAAATTCGTGGCGATATCGACACCGGTAACGATTGCGCCCGCACGCGCTGCGGGCATTGCCAGATTGCCGCTGCCGCAAGCCACGTCGACCACACGCATGCCCGGCTTTAGCTCAAGGCGGGCGATAAAGTCTTCTGCACTCGCTTCAATGTGCTTTGCGACTTCACCGAAATTCCCAGACATCCACATGCCTTTGAGTCGGCTTTTCAAAGATTCCATTTCAGGACTAACTGAACTCATAGTTTTTCTCCTTTAATAGAGGTCTCGTGTAATAAAAGTCTCATGACAAAAGGCTGCCAACGGCGATCTTCAGGGGAGACAATTGAGTGCGCTGACTTGTCAGCGCTTTCAAGAGCGGAAACAAGCTGCCGCACTCCAAATCATTGCTCAGAGGCCTGGCGAAACGCCGCGATCCCCGGTATCGACTTGATGCTTCGTGATGTTTCGTGCGCTTTCGTGGATCGTCGCCATCCTGTCCCTAATCACACGATCCACGAAAATACACGAAACTCGCTAATAACTCCGGCTTTCGTCAGGCCAGTCTGTTTTCGTCTTAGCATATTCAATCCAATCACCTGACGTAATCAACGTACGAGGGGAATAGAGTTCAGGATTGGGTTCATAAGTCGAACATGTCGTTCTGTGGGCACCAAGCGAGATTTCAACCTGCTTCCGCAAATAATTGCTTGATGCTTCAAAGTCGTCCAACTCAGTCAGAGTCTCATCATCAACTTCATAGACTTCGCCAACAACGAACGTGTTCGATTCATTAAGCAGCAAGCCCGGATATGCACCTAGATCATAAAGGCTGCCGCTGACTTTAGCGTCAGCAATGAATTTTGAATTGGGAAATCTGATAGACATCGAGCGCGCACCACCGCGTCTCAACGTACCGTAAACAAATACGAGGTGCTTCATTTAGCTCTATCTTTCTCATCCGACCAAAGCTTGCTACAAACTAACGATGCCGTTTCACGATGTTTCGTCAACTATAACTATTCAATAAGCGCTAGCTTTCGCGGCGCGATTGACTGAAAAGCTCGTCGCGCAAGATCGCTGACAATATCCCAATCAACACTGTCAAGATCAAGCCGAATCGCGATCCAACCCCTCGCACCAAGATAAGCCGGCACAAAAAAACTTTCGGGATCGTCTCTGATCAGTCGGCGTTGTTCACTGAGGCTTGACTTGCAGCAGAAGGCAATCATCCCGTCGCCATGATGATCAAAAAGGTAGTAAGCAAATATCTTCTTGCGAACGCGAAAGGCGATATGTTCGTCACTAACAATTTCGTATTTGACCTCAGGTAGAGTCCGGCACATTTCAACAAGCCGCTCCCGACGGCGTGTTGATTGGGCTAACTGCTTCGCCGTAAGAGTCATGGTTAAGTTGCAAGCGATAGAAACCGGACAACGGGGTAGGGGCGGCAGGTTTAGAGAGTGTGGTGGCAATCCGACGTATTCGGGAGACACCCGATTACACACAACCTTCAATTTCAACAAGCAAGTCAAAGGGGGCAACCGGCGTCCTCCGTCCACAGGCTCGTAACCCGGTCATCGTTTCGCCTGCCGTAACACGCGCCACGCCCAGATGGATAACGCTGCTGAGATAAGCGTGAAAAGAATGAATACCGGATCAGTGACCAGGTGCCTCTCCATGAGGACTCGCAACACGTGCGCGATAGTTAGCAGACCAAAGATTGCGCCAGACGTCAGGACATAAGCTTTCATTGGCTCTCCTTTTTTAGTCGTGCTTATCACTCTTGAAACTCGAACTGAGCTACCGCGCCGCTGCCGACCGTCGCAACATCCACCCGTACAGCAGAATGATTATGCCCACGAATCCGAGCGGCCCCAGCCAGGGCCCGAGCGCAAAGTCTTCGGATACCAGCGCGAGCGGCGCATCCTTCGACAAGCCGACAATAAGACCGGCGTTGATTACGCCCCACAGGCTCTCGCCCACAATCAATCCCGACGCCACAAGGGTGCCCAGCCGCTCAGCGCGCTCAGGATTCGCAGCCGCACGGGCACGTTTGTTATACCAATGCGAGATCACCGCACCAACAACCACGGCGAAGGTCGCCGACATTGGGAGATAGATGCCAATGCCGACCGCGAGGGGCGGAATGCGCAGTTTCTTCATTGTGCCGAGTATCGCGTCCAACAGGATGAGGCCGACGCCCACGAGCGCGCCGATGCCGATCATTTTCCATTCGAGGTTGCCACCGATCACGCCCTGGGCGAGAGCGGAGATTAGCGTCGCCTGTGGCGCCGGCAACGGATTTGGTGCGACAACATTGACGTTGGGAGCTCCGGCGAAACCGTAGGCAGTGGCCAGCAGGTTGAGCACAAACGGAATTACCGCGGCGCCGGCGGCGACGCCAACGATGAGCGCGATTTGCTGACGCATAGGTGAGGCGCCGACAAGCTGGCCCGTTTTCAGATCCTGCAAATTATCGTTGGAGATCGTCGCGCAGGCGAAGATGATCGCAGTCACGAAGAGCGCGAAGGCGACGAGCGCAGGACGTGTCTCTGTTGTCGGGGAAACGGCGAAGATCAGCACCGAAGCGCATATGACGATCGACAGAATGCCAACGCCAGAGATTGGGCTATTAGAGGCGCCGATCAATCCCGCCATATATCCGCAGATTCCGGCGATGAGGAAACCGACGATCAGCACGAACGGCACGGCGATCAGCGTCAGCGTCAGGGCATTTGGCGCGAGCACCGTCGACCGCGCGAACGTGTAAGCTAGAAAACCGCTGATGACAAGACATGCGACCGTGAGTATCAGAATCCATGCCGGGGAGAGATCACGGTCGAGATCGTCTCGTACGCCCTTATCACGAGAACTCGCGAGCGTGCTCACGAGTCCGCCGACAACCGGTTTCGCGAGCTTGGCCAGTGTGTAGATGGCCGCGATCGCAATCGCTCCGGCGCCGATGAACCGGACCTGCGTGCGCCAGATCGCAATCGTGTGCGCTCCGAGCTCCACGCCCTCAGCGGCGGGTTGCATTGACGTCAAGATTGGCACCGCGATCGCCCACGCGATTATGAGACCGGTTAGCATCGCCATTCCGACGGACAGTCCGACGAGATGGCCAGCGCCGACGAGCGCCAGCGAGAAGGCGATGTTGTATCCGCTCGAAGCCATGGTACCTAGTCGGAAGAAGCCCGCGATTTCAGAGGAGGCGATGCGCGTCGCCGTGAGGATGGCGAGTCCCGCCGAGGCTACGGAGCCGAGGATCACGGCAGTGAGACCTTCCCTCGCTTCGCCTGTCTCGTCTTTTGTTTCGCCACGCGTGCCGGAGCCGACTTTCAAGACCTCGGCCGCCGCTACGCCTTCCGGGTAAGGAAGGTCGGAGTTCGTTACGAGGGCGCGGCGCAGCGGGATCGTGAACAACACACCCAGCACACCGCCGCTAAGGCAAATGAGAAACGATTGCCAGAAAGGAAATCCCGTCCACCAGCCGACGATCACCAGTCCCGGCAGGACAAAGATGATCGCTGAGAGCGTGCCGGCCGCGGAAGCGACGGTCTGGACGATGTTGTTTTCGAGAATCGACGAATCTTTCACGAAACTCAGGATGGCCATCGAGATTACCGCCGCGGGAATCGACGACGCGAAGGTAAGCCCGACCTTCAGGCCCAGGTATACATTTGCCGCGGTGAAAATCGTTGTGATAAGCGCGCCGAGAACCAGGCCGCGGATGGTGAGTTCTTTTGGTTTCATAAGCCTCCTGTAGGCAACTATGAATGATGAAAAGCGAACCGTGAATTGCCCCTACTTACTCTTTACCGCGTGAGCATTCCGTTTTCACACAACCTCGAACGCGACAGGATGCGACGAGAGACAGAGCCTGCAACGACCGAAACAGTGAAGAGATCGAAACCCGGGCGCTAACTCACAGGCGTTTCTGAATAAGAAACGATCCGCCACTTGCCTCCACGATTGACCCACACTTCGGTGGCATAGACCGGCTTAAACGGTTTTCCATCAAACGACCCCTTGAGGTCGCATTTATAGCGAAGAATAGCCACATCCTTTGTTGCCCAGGTAACCTTCGGCTCATCGATGGTGAAAGATTCGATGGTGAGCTTCTCGATGGTATCGATATCCTGTTGGAGAGTGGACGGGCCAGCCAGAGTAAAGGCCACGTAATTCTCGGCGGAGTGTGCTTTGATGGCCGCGATGTTCTTACTCTTGTAGGCTTCCCATACTGCTCGAGAGTTATCTACAAGCATTTGGTCGGAATGGTTTGCGGCGGCAGCTTTCGACTTCGACTTTGAGGTCGCGTCAGTCTGTGCCAGGCAAAGAGCGGTTGCTGCCAGGAGCGCGAACAAGACAAGGGGAAGTTTATTTTTCATGGTGTCAGTCCTTTCGAGTTGTAGGTTAAGTAACCGGGATTGGTTGGATTAAAACATCTTCCGAGTGCGGCGCAACTTATAGCCTCAGGGGTAAGCAAGTCAAGGCGCGCTGTTCAAGTCTCAGGGAGGCGAGCCAGGGCTGCTCTTCAGCGACTACGACAACAGCCACTTCATTGTTAGAGCGGCAAGTGTTCGATGAGACGCTGATTCCGGCGGCGCGATCTCAGAGACTTTCTAAGACACTAGCCGCGCTCATCACTAAGCGGCCGGCCGACATAAATCCCTTTAGGCAGTTGACGCCGTCTGAGATAACCGCGCAACCGTCCATCCGAACTTAGTGATTCGTATTGAGGCTTAATGTAGGGCTGCGTTTCATCGTCCGGAAGGAACGCCGTACTCAACTGCTCTTCCTCTTCAGCGCTCAATGCCCTCGCAGTTCCATCATCCTCGACATATACATAGTCGAATGCTGATTCACCCCATCTTTTTGTCGGCAACTGGACCAAAAGCCATAACGCATAGCCAATAGCGACCGAGAAGGAAATCAGCCATGCGACGTATATAAGACCTCTTATCAAGATGCACCTCTAACTGGCGAACGCAAACAGCGAACGTCAGTCTTCATCCATTGCAGCCTACGGTTTAGCCTGGCTCTGCGGGAAGTAAAATTGCTTCAACATCTCTCGGTACTCAGAAAGAGGAGGCAGCCCGCCTTCCGCCCGCCGTTTATCGACAGAAAAGATCTTTGAGAGAGGGGCTGTCGTTCCGTCCGTCCGCAAGTTTTATTAGATAGCGCACTCACGTCTCTACCTCCTCCAATGAAGCGCCCACCCGCTGCCTGAACATGAGGGGCAAGGGGTGTCGATGCTGTCCTTATCCAACCCACTCCCGCCACACCGCGCACACTGCCTCGCAGGCTGGAGCACGGCGACACTCCCCTGACCGACACATGTGGGGCAACTATTGGAGTCCTTAGACAGGCTGACGCCTGTGCCTCTACAACGCGCACATTCCTCCGGAGCGTAATGACCTATTGGGTTGTCGGCCATGTCTACTTAAGGTTTTTGTACAGGAAGACCAAACCTATAACTAACAGGAACGCGCCTAACGCAGAAAAGGCACTGTGGGACGTAGCCTGTTTGTCTTCACTGAAAAGCGTGCTCCGTGAGAAGTTCGAAATCAGAAGGTAAGCCCCAAATATGATTGGGAACCCCGCACCAGCAGCACGACCATTCATTGTGTTGACCTCCAATTCCATGCTTCACCAGTCGCGTCACACCGCAGGTCAATTTAACACTGTGCTTTCGCGCGAATTTAATAAGAGGTTCCCTTATTGCGAGTCCGCTGCAAAGCGCTTGTCATCAGCGGGGGAGATAAAGGTATCAGGTAAATCAACTCGTCTAGTTCACCGCCGCTCATGTTTACGACTTTCTTCTCGGCGGCAACTTTCCCCCCTAGTGCTTCGGCAATCTTTCGACTTGGCTGATTTCTGCGATCGACAGGATAGACGAAACCATCGATGGAAAGCGTTTGTTCGCACCATGCCTTAAGGACGCTGATTGCCTCCCGACCCAGGCCCTTTTTATGTGCGGCCTTTTTCAGCCAAATCCCTAATTCCGGTTCTCTCGCATTTCGAGTACCGTGAAGCCCACAAACACCGAGGAACTCACCGTCTTCCTTGTCGAGAATGACGAATCCCAAATCTGTCCCGGCTTCTCGTTGTTTACACGCATCGGCAACAAACTGCTCGGTCTCACTGATATGGGATGGACTCCGAGGAAACATGTAAGTTGTGATCTCCGGCGTAAACTCTTTGAAGATCTCATCGGCGTACTCAGACACCATAGGCTTGAGAAGGAGACGGAGACCCTCAATCTCGTCGGGACAGCTCACCACCTGACCTTCCAGGGTTTTTAAGGGTTGGGATGCCTCTCTCATAGAATCTAGCTCAAGCCTCCTTGGAGCGCTTCGACCATTGCCAAAGACCACCGGTAATCTCAACGGGCAAACGATAACCGAGTTGGCGGGCGAGCATGACGATCTGCCCGCGATGGTGACCTTCATGGGCGACGAAACAGGTTAGGACATGCCCGACTGTCGAGCGGAAGGTTGCGCCATGTATGCGCTCTGGCTAAATCATTCAAGGCGGATCTGATTTATTACTCCTCAATCGTGCTTGCAGCTCTTCAAGTTGAAGACTTCTCCAAAAGGCCAAAGCGAAATACGCAGTGGCCTCCCCGCCGATCCGAGCGAGCTGCTCCATCTTCTGGCTTTCGGCGGGCAGGTAAGATCCAAAAAAGATGAACGTACCTGTCTCCTTTGAGGCCCCCTGATCTTGCACTCTCCTGATCTGAGAGTGTTCGCGTCAACAGCCTCAAGCGATCCAGGTACACTTGAAATTGCTCTTTAGACAGACTATCGATCCATGATTTGAATTCTTTGGAGACGGACCATCGCTTCGCTTCTGGAATCTTCTCCATAACAATTCGCGTCATAATGGTCTTGGCAAAAACGAATTGCTCGTCGTTCATTGCACCCTCGCGTTGAAAAGCAGCTGCAAGGCTGTTAGACCGGGCGGCTCAACTAGCGAACTAGCAGGTCCAGCTGGCCGACATCGAGACCGGCGTCGCGATAGTACTTCCGAGTCAGCTCGAGAAGGGTGAATCCATCCTCGTAGGCAGCAAAGCCACCATTGACCGACTTGTCCAGATAGATGAGACCGCCCTCGACCATGAAAAGGATCAGCGCTGGTTCTGGTGAGTCGTCGGTAATGACCAGCGTGTGAGCCTCGCCGGCGGGTTCATAGATAAACGTTCCGGGCTTTGCAACCCAGTCATGCTCCAGGTACCGCCAGTGACCACGCATCGTATACCCACGGACGGTGCCAACGTGGTAGTGAGTGCCCAGCTGGGCGCCGGGGAGACCTTTCAGAACGACGCTGAATCCTCCAGACGTGACGTTAAAGCAGCACGGCTGGACCCATACACCTTCCGCATAAGGAACCCAGAGGCGGTCGTGCTCCACGTCGATGTTGGCAATGAAGTGTTCGCGGCTCCGTTGATTCGAATCGAGGCCGTCAGTGAAACTGTTGAAGGCAGTTATGGGCATATGTCTCCCTTTGTAAGTCAACGATTGAAGTCTGTGGGCGCGTTTCCATCGCGAGTGCTGGCGCGACAAAGATCACGAGCGTTGGGCCGACTCCTTGCGAACGAGCATGGCGGCAAACACGAGACCCATGGCTGCTAGCATCGCGACCAGGCGCACCTGCTGCCATTTCCACCATTGGTCAAGAAAGTCCCGATAATTCGGAGGTAGAGCAGTGGGATTCCAAGTCGCGACCCGCGCGTTAATCGGGAGGTGGACCGAGATGGTAACAATAGTTGCAAGCAAAGCCAGGCCACACGTCGCCAGCAATAAATAGAAGGCCGGGCGGTCGCGCCTAAAAAGAATGGCGGAAATGCCCGCTAACACAGCTCCGCCAATGCCGGTCACCGCGATAGGTAACGCGATCCCACGGTCGAGCACCTGAAAGAACTCAACGTATGTCGCGCCGGATAGATTAGCTGGGTTTTCGCCAAGCCAAACCCAGAAAGCCCGTCCCGCTGTGAGAGCAACCAGGACCGCCGTAAAGAAAAGAACGACCTTGCGTAATATCATTATTCCTCCAACATCGGATCAGTAAGCATGACGGTCCAGCCGCGTAACGCTGGCCCTTGCTGCGGCGCGCGTCAGCCTTCAGCCGCAAAGCAAGAGATTACGCGAAAAGCATGCTATCGCGCCCTCAGCTGCAAGGCTTTGTTGGACACCGGTTCACTGGACTGTGTACTCCAATGAAACTATCCCGGTCGGGTAAACTTTGTGACCGGTTAGTTGAAGTTTCTTTTGCCTGGCCGGCGGCGCAAGCAGAGGAATCCCTTCGCCGAGAAGGACCGGCATGATGGCAACCTCCACTGTATCTACCAGCCCGGCGTCGAGGAGACTGCGAAAGAGCGAACCGCCGCCGAACAGCCAGATATCCTTTCCCGGCTCCGCGCGTAGGGCGGCCACCGTCTCCTCCACGCCCTCGGCGACGATCGTCACCCCCGGGTAGTCCTGCTGCCGCAGCGTCCGCGAGAAGACGAAGGTCTTCACGCCGGGCGTCTCGCTCTTCCGTACGCGTGCCATCGGCTCGAACGTCCGGCGTCCCAGGAGGAACGTGTCGAACTGCTCGAACATCGCGCCGAAGTCGATATCCGGGTCCATGATGATCCAGTCCGCCTCGCCCTTTGGACCGGCGATGTACCCATCCAGACTAACCGCAACCGAATAGCGAACACGTCGCATAATCGCTCCATGCAAAATTCAGTAGTGCCCTAATTTGTAACGCAAACTGTTAGTTTGCGCTGAATGAATGGCGTTCAAGGCGCTACGAAAACCAAACTAGGGCACTACCCAAGATTCGCGCTGTCGAACGACGCGTTTCAGGCCGGGCCACAACTGCGCTCACGGCAAGTTGTCGATGAGAGACATGCTGATCACACGTCCGCTGAGCATCATTGGTTACGCGGTCCGCGCCTCGATGATCGAGATGTCGGCGCCAGTGTCGATCTCACGCGTGAAGGAAAAGCCTGCGCTGTCGAAAAGCGTTTCGTATTCCTGCAGGGTGCGTTGCCGGCCTCCGGCCCAATTCAGCATGAGAATGTCCAGCATCTTAGACCAATCGGGACCGGGATCAGTCGGGATCATCGTTTCGAGCAAAAGCAGCTTCGCGTGGGACGGTGCCGCCTGACGAATCGCCTTCAAAATGGCGACCGCCTCCTTGTCTGCCCAGTCGTGGATGACTTCCATTACCAGATAGGCGTCGCAGGCCGGCAGTGTATCCTTGAAGAAATCGCCGGCTTGTAGGGTGAGTCGCTCCGAGGCAATGCCGGCAGTCTCCTTGATCACGTGCGGTTGATCGAACAGCACGCCTTTCGCGGTCGGCGCTGAGTCGAGCACTGCCCGCAACAGGTGGCCGCGACCACCGCCGATATCGCCGATCAGACCAAAGCCCGAGAAGTCGTAGGAGGCAAGGATTCCCGCAACCTGACCGTGTGCTTTGGCCGTCATCGTCGCGTTGAATATGCCATTCGCTTCCGGATTTTCTGCCAGGTAGGCCCAGAAGCCGCCCGGGTGGATTTTGTCCGCCGCCGGAAGACCGGTGCGGACGGAATAATCCAATTGCCCAAATGCCGCCCAGTTGATCGACTGGCCGCACATCCGTGCGAAGTCACGCATGGACTGCGGGTGATCGGTTCGCAACAACCGCGACGCCGGAGAGTGGCGGAACTTATCGTCCTGAGACTCAAACACTCCGTATGCAGAAAGAAGGCGCAGGACCCGGCCGAGCGCATCGGGGTGGGCGC
>JBPCNX010000093.1:0-94225 GCA_051000815.1 Pyrinomonadaceae bacterium | reverse complement strand
GAGTGAACGCCGCCGCAGACGCCGCAGGCGCGGCTGGAGATATAGATCGCGTCGCGCGGGTCGCGTCCTTTTAAGATCACTTCGTAACCGCGAAAGATCGTTGCTATGGAGTTAGCGTCGAGAAACTTCCGCTCCTGTAAATCTGCCACCGCGTGAAAAGAAAGCGCGCCCGCCACACGCGTCACCGGAGAAATGCTGACATCCTTGATATGCCCATTGCGCTTGAGCAGTTCTTCGAGCTTGTCGCGCTTGATTTCTCGCGGCGTGTAGGCATAAGGGTCAACGACACCACCTTTAAGGTGTGCATTACCCTGCGCGTCGAATTCTACGGGAAGATTTTTGAAACACATTATTGTTGGCTCTCCTTCGCCGCAATCTGTGCCGCGCTTGAATCATTGCGGAGCTTGATAGCTTCTTAATGTAATCGCCTGTTTCTCGTCCGACCCTTGTCGCCAGTTGTTACCGGACGCGATCTGAGACCCCACACACAGAGAAACAACAGTGCCGCTGCTCCACCCGCCAGTCCAAGCTTGGCGGAGGGTGGCAGTGGCTTTGATCTCAACGTCAAAGGCGCGAGCAGCGGGCGCAGTTGATACCCGAGCCAGGGGCCGCTTGCCATACCCGGTGCTGAGGTCTCCAATTCAATGAAACTCCGCGGCCACCCGCGTCGCAATCCCTTCCAGCCGTCAGTCATGGAGGAAAGCAAATGGGGCGTTTGATGCACTCCTCCTTTGACTTCGCCGCGCCATTCTTGCTTCAGCAACTCTTCCAGAGCCTCGTGCAGCGTCGGCGCGTGAGTCCACATATTGTAGAAGGCCACGCGGCCATCAATATCAATTAAATAAGTCGGGTCGGCCAGCCCGCCGTAGACCTGATGCGTCGTGCCTTCGAGATCATCCACCAGCACCGGCCATGCAATACCGTCCTCACGCCGGTAGCGTTCGGCGTCACCCATCTTCTGTTCGAAGCTGTGATAGGCGGGCACGTCAGCGCCCGGGTGCGCTTGGCGGATGACGACATCTACGAAGTTCACCTGATCGCCCCAAGTGTCATGGAGTTTACTGAGCGGCTCGACCGAGCCTGCCGTGATCGGTCAGGTGAAAGAGCCGAAATGAAGCGCGACGGGCTTGCCCCGTAACTCGCTCAGTCGCAATGTGCCGCCGCCAACGCGCGCCAATTCAAAGTCGGGAGCCATCTCGCCTGGCTGGATGCCGCGCTTTTCAATGGTCAACTGCGCGTCGGTCAACAGATGTTTGGTGCGAAAGTGCTCGAAGTTGTATTCCTCACTACTCAACTTGTCTTTCAAGGTGACAAATCGTTCTGCCGTTTCAGTGCTTTGTGTCGCAAGTTCCTCTTTCTGTGTAGTGCTTTGCATGATTAGTTTCCTCTTTGCCAGTCCCCATCTCAAATTTTAAGAATGCCAAGCGGTATTCTTAGCCAACCTTTTTCATCTCCATGGCCGCAACAACAGCGTGGTACTTGGCCACCTTTGCCGGGCGCTGTCCCTTTGGTCACTTCGATCTCGCAGCCGCATTCCCGATCAAGGCAGCGGTGGCGTTCTCCTGTTTGTAGGGCCATCACTTTCCTCCTTGGTTTCTATAGTCACTAATCCGGAGTATTAGCCTCTCTTCTCCGCTTTCTTCTCCCGATCCTCGGGCAGCACCTGATAGTCTTTGTCGTACACGCGATCCGGCAGGCTCTGGTAGTCCGGCGGAAACTTTTTCTGCAGGTCTCGTTCGGGACGCTTCGCGCCTTGAAACTGCATCGCCTCGTAGAAGACTTCGAGAATCTTGTGCGTCAAGGACATCTTGCCCTTCTCCATCGCCCAGCCGCTCGGCACCGTGTCGTGCCAGCGTATCTCGCGGTTGCGCTCGCGCTGGCTGATGCGACGTAGAGGTTGAATGATTGAGCCAAGCAGGCGCGAGGCATTGCTCGAAACGAGCGAGCCCGGTGGCGATTTGTAGAACGGCGAGAACTTGTCGGGGAAGCCGGGCATCGTACAGCCGATACAGGCGCCGCCTGCGTTCATGCAGCCGCCCATGTGGGCGATGGCGCCCTTCTCCGTGATGTTGCAGTTGACGACCGGTCCCCAGCAACCGATTTCGACCAGACATTCTTTGTCGCCGAACTCTTTGGCGAAGGTTCCCTCTTCGTAGTAGCCGCCGCGCACACAGTGTGTATGTACGGTTTCCGAGAACTGCCATGCCGGCCGGCCCAACTCATCGAACTCCGGCAGCGGGCCGAGACCTTGGAGGAAAAGCAGAATCGCCTGTACAGCGTCGGTGAAGTTGTCGCCGATGGGCGCGCACCCCGGAATGTTGATGACGGGCAGGCCCAACACGGAGCGATAATCCTTACCCATCCAATCCATCACGCTCATCGAGCCAGTGATGTTGCCGTAGGCCGCGGGGATGCCGCCCCACGTCGCGCAGGTGCCGACGGCGATGATGGCCGCCGCCCCCGGCCCGAGCCGCTTGATCCATTCGGCGGTCGATACGCGCCTGCGCTGGTCGCTCGGTGCCCACAGCGGCAGCGAGCCTTCGCCTGCGAACGGCTCTCCGCCCGCAGTCAGATTCTCGTCAGGAATCGAGCCTTCGTAGGCGATGACGTACGGGCCATCGAGTTTGCCCTGCTCCGCCAACAACAGCGATTGAATGTAGTGATCGCCGGCTTCGAGTTGCAGGACGTAGTGATGCAGGATGACGAGCGGCACGCCCGGAATCGAGCCAGTCAGCAAATCTTCGAGTGCGGGTTCCGTGGCGCCACTGACCGACACGGTGCAGCCGTCGCAACTCATTCCGGCGAGCCAGAAGACGTAAACTTTTTCTAACGGTCCGAGGCTTAACTGGGTTTTCCCCTGCGAGGCGCAGATGTCCTCGATCAGTTCCTCCGATGTGCGTCGGCCGACGTTGCCGACCTGATCTGGTAGATTGCTAGTCGATGACGTATGCTGTTTGGGACTCCCCGCTTCGCCGCCGTGTTTCTCAGGAATCTCACCCATAAAAGTTTTTCCTCTGCCGCCGCGGCGGCAATCATTTCCGGAGTAACGCTTCTCCCACTGTGCCCACGTTACGATCTACGTTAGTGAAATGTGTGCCGACTGATTCCAGTCCGCCCGCCAGGGCGGTCAGCCCGCCGTTGAGTGTCTCCACACCACCGAGCATCTCCGTTTCTTTCTCGATTGCACGAACACCCCAGTTAATCTTTTCGATGTACTTGCGCACGGACTGAAGTGTGCGCAGGACCAGGAAGAGTGCAACCACAAGAGCAATTAATAACGTCGCGGCGAGAAGAGCTGTCAAAATCGTCAATGTTAACACCATCTCAGGATCTCCTCTGCGACAGGGCCTGGCCCACCGCGCCTAACTTTCCGGCGATTGATTTTGAACCGGCCTCAATGGCAACAGCAGCGCCCAGGATCTTTCCGGCGACGCCCTTTGAGGTCTCGAGCCCTGAGATCAAAGCAGTGTTCCGCTCAATTCCTCGTGCAGCGGGTAGCGTGATATGCGCGAGCTGAAGAATGTCGCGTTCCGTTCGCAAAATCAGGAAGACCAGTTTCAGGATGACGAGCGTTAGAATCAGCGCAACGACCAGTGTGGCCGACCAGACAACGATGATTGCAGTTTCCATAATTCCTCTCCTCTGACGGATTCCTAAGCGGCAGTCTCTCGAATACCCAGCCGTTCCGCGACAAAATCCAAGCTGCTATCGGTTGAAGCCAGGTGTTCATCCACTAGCATCAATCCATCCCTGACGCCGACGAGACCGCCGTTGATGGCCTCAACGTGCCCTTTCAAGGGCGCAGTGTTTTTTTCCGACTGCGCTAGCGCTGCCTCCACCGCTGCCAGCGCGCTGCCAATCTTGAACAGATAAATGAAGATCGCAATCAGGCTTGCCGCAAGCGCCAGGACCAGCACCACGAGATAGATGACAGTGAGCCAAGTCAGTAATTGCATCGACGATTACCTCCTCGGCCCGAGAGCTTCAGCCAGAGCGGCGATATTGTTGTCAATCGAAGCTGCTCTGGCATTGATCGACTTCGCGCCTTCCAAAATTTCGCCGGCCACCCTGTTGGTTACATTCAACATCCAGATCGAAACGGTATTTCCCGCAATCTGCTTACCAGCGTCCCAGATGTGGCTGGCGTGTTTGTCAACCCGGTTAGCTGCGGCAATCAGCATGATTAGCAACGCAGCCACAATCAAAACCACCACCGCGCCCGCGATGAGCGAGTAGGTCCAGATCGTCATAGTGTCCATGTTTTCAAGCATCTTAGTTCCCTCCCGCTCCGTTACCGTTAACCTTGACTTCGCGCAATAGGAAATCCGCCACGCGCGTCAACTCCTGGACGATCGGCGCCGTCACATCGTAATCAATCACGGCGCGACCGGTTCGATCCGCCTCAACCACACTGTCGTCGAATGGGATCCTTGCGATTAGTTCCAGGTCATGATTACGGCAATAAGCCGCGATAGCCTCACCATCCTCGGGGCTGCGAAGTTTGTTGGCGATGCCGTAAATTTGCTTAATGCCAAGTTCCCGCGCCAGCGGCACAGTACGTCCCGCGGTTTCCATTGAACGGTAGTAAGGCTCCAGCACAACCAGCAGCGCATCGACGTACCTGACCGTGCCACGGCTCATGTGCTCAATGGACGCTTCCATGTCCATCACAGTGATGTCGTTTGAACCGCTGACGATTTCCCCGACGAGGCTGCGCACGGCAGCATGTGCTCCGCATAGTCAACCGGCGCCGGCGTGATCAATATGGGTTCCAACCAATACCGTGACACCGTCGGGCGCTTTCAGCCCATACTGACTGACAATCTCCGCGACCGTTGTCGTCAGCACGTGACGCTGTTTACCATTCTCGTCTTCACGGCGTTCAACGATGCTTCGTGGAATCGCTTCCGCTTCGACGCCGGCACCCAAGCCCAGAGCTTGAATGAGATTTGGATTGGGATCACCGTCTATGGCGAGTACAGGTAAGCCGCGGCGAGCAAGGATGCGCGTGAGGGTGGCGCTGATCGTAGTCTTGCCGGAACCGCCTTTGCCGCTGATCGCAATCTTCATTCATGCCCTCCCGGGGAACAAAAAAATATTGGTAAAGCGGGGGATAACTGGGGTTCGCGTGTGTGGCGGCTATCATACGCTCACCATTCCGTGATGCAAAGAACAATTTTGTCTTTCCCAGCTAACCGCGTTCTTATGCGTTTGTCGGTTAGACTTGACCATGACGGCACATAGTGAGGTGTAGCGTTAATGAAAATTCTGATAGCTGGTGTGGGAAACGAACTCCGTGGCGATGATGGCTTCGGCGTGGCGGTGGCTCAGAACCTGCTTGAGACCAATAAGTACGGCAGCGAAGTGACGGTATTCGAGGCTGGCATCGCAGGTATCGCTTTGGTTCAGGAACTGATGAGCGGTTACGACCTCTTGATCATCGCAGATACGATCCATCGTGGCGGACTCCCCGGAACGATCTATGTCATCGAACCCCAAGTGCCCGAACTGGATGAAAAATCTTCCAATGAGTTGCATCAATCGCTGGCGGACGCCCATTACAGCGATCCGTCAAAAGTTCTTATTCTGGCGAAGGCCTTGAAGGTCCTTCCCCCCAAAGTTTTTCTGATTGGATGCGAGCCTGCAGGTTACGACGAACTGGGGGCTGATTTAAGCCCTCAGGTACAGCGTGCGGTACAAGTAACTCTTGAAAAAATTGAATCCCTTATTTCAGATTTTTCCGCGTGTAACTAGTCACTTGAAGTGTTCCAGATTAAGACGAGCCGCGGCGATATCTGTCAGATCAACAATGGCGGCTGCATTAACGCCCATTGCGATTGCGATTGACTCTGCGATCTCGTCTTTCGTCACGCCCTCCTTTAGCGCCTTTTTGATATGCCCCTCAAGGCAGCCCTGGCACTTTGCCACAAGGGACGCAGCGATAGCGATCAACTCTTGCGTCCTCCGATCAAGGCACGCATGTTGTGATGAGTAGGTCTCACGGTAGAAATCAAGGTAGATCCGCATCATGCGTGGATCCACCATCGAGTATGAGGGAGGCTTCCTCGGCGTGGGCGACTCTACATCAGCGTCGTCGCGTTGAGCGTCTGCTTGTTGCTTGGTAGTTTCTGATTTCATACGTCTCTTTCGAGTCTGTCAATCCGCAACTAAAAATGCGTTGTTATCATTTTTCTTCATTCAGATCTTGCAGTCACGCTTTCGCACCATTTATTTCCCCAACACAGATTCGGGTACCGGCTCACGCATCGTCATTATGCAGAAAGCGGCGATCACGGTTGCAATTGCACTGAAGAGGCCGACTGCGGCGTAGCCGTAAGCATCGTATAGCTGTCCGCAGATGAGTGCCGCCAGAGCGATACCCGCCTGCGATGCGGTGTTTCTCATGGCGACCAGAGCGCCGCGCGTTTGTTTCGAGACGAGTTCCGTCGCTAGCGCTTGGAGAGGCCCCTGTCTAAATGCGAACGTGAAGCTAGCTGCTGCAAAGAGTACAGAGAGCAGGATACCGAACTCTAATTTCGGGATTGCAAGCAACATCGCAGCCAACAGGAGCGTGCCGACGATCGACAGCCTCCGTTTGCCGACCTTGTCTGACAGGTAAACCGCTGCGGCAGAGCCCAACAAAGCTGCCGCGCCGACACCGATAAATATCCATCCGACCTCGCTGACTCTTAGTCCGAACCCGTTCGGTTCTACCAGCCATGAGCCGAGATATTGAATGAAGCCAACAAAGCCGAGCGACACGAAGAAAGCCGCAACGACGGCTGCAACTGTAGCTTTGTTGGTAAACAGTGCGCCCACCCCAGTGAAATGGTTTGACACCTTCGGGTGCGCATCTCGCAGACCATCATCCGGAAGCAGAAATCTTATGAAAAGGATTACCGGCGCCGCGAGTAGGCCGAATCCGACAAAGGCCGTGCGCCAGCCCAACTTATCCGCAACCACTGCGCCAAGCGGAACTCCAACGATAAAAGCAGCGAAGTATCCGGTCTGTACAGCGCTCATCGCCGCTCCGCGTTTTTCATAAGGGAAATAATCTCCAACATAAGCTATCGCGCAAGTCGAGAATATACCTGCGGCAAATCCGGTAAAGACACGCAGAACGGAAACCAAAAGAAGATCGGAAGTGAACCCCACGAGAAGAAGGGACAAAGTGAAAATGACAACGGCTATTTCCAGAAAGCGGCGGCGGCCATATCTATCAGATAGGGGACCTGACAAAAGCGCAGCCGCGGCCGCCGCTATCGCATAAACAGAGCCGATGAGCTTTCCCACAGCGCCTATTGAGACTTCAAACTCTTTCGCCATGAGCGGCGGCAAAGGAGAGATCATCTGCGCGTCACCCACGCCGAGAAAGAAGAGCAGGAAGAGCACTCCGATGACGGCTCGCGCACGTCGTCTTTCGCCTAGCTCGTTTGTCGCAAGACCGTTCCGTTCGGTGCCCACTCTTACGGTGCCGTCTTGTTTTGGCTGAGCCAGCGCAGGGCCTCGGGGCGGGCTATTGATGAAGGCACCGAGCCCAGCGTGTAGCCCGCTATCTCGCTCATCAACTTTGCGGCGCTAGCGCGATCATTAAGCCCTGCATGTGCACGCGCCATTAAAAGTTTGATAAAAACATCTTCAGTATTCGCCTGTTTCAGGTGCTCGAGTGCACCCTTGAAGTCACGCTTTTCAACCAGAATATAGCCGACCACCTCAGCTGTTTTAAGCGGCACGGTTGTGGGATGAAAAAGGAGCGGTCCTGCCTAATGCCGGCGTGAGCGTCCTGAATGAAAGCACGGGCCTGAAGCGCGAGACGACATCCAACAGCGAGGGTTATTTCGCAGTCTCGCTCTTACCGCCCGGCCACTACATCGTCAGAGTCAAAAGTGAGGGCTTCAATTCGGCAGAAATCAAAGACCTGGTGTTGCAGGTTGGCGATCAACGTTCCATTAGCATTTCTTTATATCCAGCCGGGCCCGCTGAGTCCATTACCGTTGTTGATGAAACATCCCTGGTTCACAGCTCTCCCGCCGTGAGCACAGTAATTGATCGCCAATTCATTGAGAACCTGCCGATGAACGGTAGGAGCTTTCAATCGCTGATTGTCCTGACGCCTGGAGTCGTTTTAACGAGGACGGGCTTTGGCGAACAAGGCCAGTTTAGCGTTAACGGTCAACGGAGCAACGCAAACTATTTCACGGTGGATGGCGTCAGCGCCAACATTCAAGTCAGCGGATCGGCGACCCTCAACCAAACCGCTGGTGGATCGATTCCTGGAACTAGCGCCAGCGGAGGCACTAGCGCGCTCGTCTCGATAGATGCCCTGCAAGAGTTTCGCATTCAAACATCGAGCTATGCGGCGGAGTTTGGGCGCACTCCGGGCGCGCAAGTCTCAATCGTTACCCGCTCGGGCACTAATCAGTTCCACGGCACCGTGTTTGAATACTTCCGCGACGACGCGCTTGACGCTAATGATTGGTTCAACAATTCGCGTGGTCTGGCGAAGCCGGTAACTCGACAGCATGACTTCGGCGGTGTAGTTGGAGGTCCAATCCTTTTGCCGCGATTTGGCGAGGGTGGTAGTCAACCAGGATACGATGGCCGCAACCGCACCTTCTTCTTCTTATCGTACGAGGGACTGCGGCTGCGACAGCCGCAGACACGCATCACGCAAGTTCCCTCCCTGGCAACCCGGCAAAGCGCGGTGCCTCGGGTTCGACCCTACCTGGACGCCTATCCTCTTCCGAATGGCCCCAACACGGCGACCGGAGGGTTTGCGGAGTTCGCTGCGTCCTATTCGGATCCAACGTCATCAGATGCCACCAGCTTACGCGTCGATCACACCGTCAGCGGCAATCTCACATTGTTCGGCAGCGTGAACTATTCGCCGTCCAGCCTCCAGACACGCGCGATTGATAATACTTCGGTCAACACAATCACCATTCAAGGCTTTAAGACGGTGACGGCAACTGTTGGCGCCACCTGGCTCGTCAGCCCGCCAATCAGCAACGAGCTGCTGGCGAACTGGAGCAGCAACAAGGCCGACTGGATTTCCCAATTAGATAATTTTGGCGGGGCCGTTCCGCTGCCTGACTCGGCGTGGTTTCCCGCCTCCGTGGATCCGCAGGATTCCTTGATCGTTTTCGGAATAGGAGGCAGCCAGTCCTCATTCTATGTGGGTAAGAACGTCGCGAAACCACCTAACTCAATTCAATTTGGTAGACAGCGTCTCACTGGCGGCGGGACCTCATCAAGCAAAGTTCGGAATTGATTACCGCCGGCTCCTACCGGAGCTGGGCATTCGCGGCTACGCTCAGTTCATTAACTTCAACCAAGCCACCGGCCTTGCCAGCGGCAGAACTCATGCAACCACCAACAGCAATCTGGAAACGTGGGACCCCGCTCCTTTGTTATTTACCAACCTGTCCGTTTACGGGCAGGATACCTGGAGGGCAACTCGTCGGATGACGCTGACATACGGTCTGCGTTGGGAGGTTAGTCCTCCGCCTACCCCAAGAGACGGCAAACAGTTATACACCGCGCAAGGCTTGGAGAATCCGGCGACGATGACCGTAGTCCCGGGCCCTCTCTACAAAACCCAATACGCTAACTTCGCGCCACGAGTCGGGGTCGCCTTCGCACTGTCCCAACGAGCGGGTTGGGAGTCTGTGATCCGGAGTGGGTTCGGCATCTTTTATGATCTGGGCAATGGACCCGCTGGGAATGTTGCGGGGAGTTTTCCGAACAGCGCCCGCGCGCCGTTTGTGAATAGAGTGTATCCCCTCAGCGAGAGCGACGCCGCGCCGCCAATTTTGACGGGCGCACTGCCCGTCGGGGCTGCGGGCTTCCGCGCCTTTGATCCAGAATTGAAACTCCCACGGACGTACCAATGGAACATGACCGTTGAGCAGTCGCTTGGCGCCCGGCAAACTCTTTCCGCCTCTTATGTCGCCGCTGTGGGCCGCAAGTTACTCCGAGTTGATTTTCTCCCCCTGCCTTTAACTGTGAACCCTAATCTAGGGGCCAACATTAATGTCACCAGGAATACTGCGACATCCGACTACCATGCGCTGCAACTCCAATTTCAACGCCGCCTGGCGCGAGGGTTCCAAGCGCTCGCTTCCTACACGTGGTCCCACTCGATCGACAACGCCTCTTCCGATGCTTCCAGCTTCGTGCGGGCGGATCTGCTCGATCCGCAAACTGATCGGGGGGATTCTGATTTTGATGTGCGCCACTCCTTCTCGGCAGGCGTAACGTACAACCTCCCCAAAACAGACTTCGGTAGATTCGCAAATCGGCTTTTGCGCGGCTGGGCTATTGATAGCATCGCGGTAGCGCGTTCGGCGACGCCGGTGAACCTGACCACTGGGATAGGCAATCTACTGGGAGCACAACCAAGACCGAATGTTGATACGGGGATTCCCTTGTATCTCTACGATCCGAGCTTCCCCGGAGGCAAGCGAATAAACAATACGATTATTCCGGGTCGCCCCGCTGGCTGTAAGGGACCATTCTGTCCACCTACCCCCGGTCAACAAGGCAGCCTGGGGAGGAATGCGCTTCGAGGTTTTCCGGCCTGGCAGGTTGATCTCACCGTTCGTCGGCAATTTAGCTTTACAGAACGTTTCAATCTTCAGTTTAGAGTTGAGATGTTTAATGTTTTCAATCACCCCAACTTCGGATTCGGAGATGCTTTTCCGTTACTCAATCAAAGTTCATTCGGGCAGGCGGATCGCATGCTGGCGAGGCGACTCAGTTCCGGAGGAGGAACCGGTTTCAACCCGTTGTATCAGGTCGGCGGCCCACGCTCAATTCAATTGGCTTGGAAGTTTCACTTCTGAGACGTGAGCTAAAAGCAGACCCGCTCTGCAAAACCCAGGCGCTATCCTTCTCGGGAAAGTGGCGTTGAAGCCTACCCGCGTACGTGACGACGGTGTGCCTGGGTCCCTCCCCGGCTTTCATTTCAACCAATCAAGAATTCAAATTATGTGCATGGCCCCTCATGGCGGTAGCAACCTTCGCCGAGTATGATTCAAATCCGAGACAATGCTTCAACCCGAACTTAACGTCAAAGCGATCATTCATCGTTCATTTGGCCGAACTCTAATTGGAGTCGCGCTGTGCTTTCTCCTGTTCTCCTGTGGTACTAACAGGCCGGCGGGCAACGAAGATGAACTAATCATCGGCGTGCGCGCTGACGACTACGTGGTCGAACCTCTCAAGTCGAAGCTCGGCATGTATCCGCTCAACGGCCAAATTTGTGAACCCCTCGTTCGCATTACTCCGGACTACGACATTGAGCCGCTGCTGGCGACGCGTTGGGAGCGTCACGGCAACACATGGCGTTTCTTCCTGCGACCTAACGTTGTCTTCTCTAACGGCCAGCCGCTTACAAGCGAGGCTGTCAAATACACCGTCGCCCGGCTCGTGAAGGGGGATCGCGCGGGGATCTATCAGCATACCTATCTTGGCGAAAATTCCGTCAGCGCCGTGGATGAACTCACGGTGGATCTAACACCTGAACGCCCAAACCAACACCTTCTGGAACAGATTGGGCATGCTAACTACAGTATTATCGCCCCTGGCACTGAGCCTGCAACTCTACCGGTCGGCACCGGCCCGTTTAAGCTCGTCGAATACCGCCGCGGCGAGTGGCTTAAGACCGAGCGCAACGAACGTTATTGGGGAGAGCGCCCTGGTTTGCGGCGGCTTACCTTTCGATTCTTACCAGACGACACAACCCGCGTGCTTGCATTACAAGCCGGTGAGGCCGACATGATTCTCGACGTCCCGCGTGAGCAAGCAGCCACCTTGCGCGCACAGGCAGGTACGTCTGTAATCGAAGCGCCTGTTGGGCGTGTGGCCGCCATATTTCTTAACATTCATGGCAAGTCGCCTTACGATCTTCTGGCAAACAAAAACTTACGACGTGCTATCGGGTCGTCGATAGACCGTAGTATGTTGATCGAAAAAGTTTGGGAGGGTAACGGAGAGTTGATTGCCACGATGGGGCCGCGGGCCATGTTAGGCGGTTACGCAAGTCTTGTTGAGGGCTCCGTTTTTGATAAGGACCGCGCGAAGCATTTGCTCGCGCAAGAAGGATGGCTACCCGGGGCTGATGGCGTGAGAGTGCGCAACGGTCGACGGCTAATTCTGACGATGATCGCGTGGCCGGAGTTTGATACAGCGACGCTGGAGTTCATACAGGCGCAACTGGCAACTAGTGGCATTGAACTGCGCATTGTTAGGTCGCCCGACTCGGCTTCGTACCAGGCGCGAATCGAGTCTGGCGAGTTTGATCTCGACCTCGAAGCGCCCAACCAAAACGACGGCAACCCCATGTTTCTTCCCGCGTTGCGTTTCTTCTCCAAGTCATCCGGGAAGACCGTCCGCTACTTCGCGCCCGGCGATCGTTTCGATGCGATCATCGAAGCAGGTCTCGAGACGGACCGGCGTGATGAGACCATGAGCCGCTCTGCCGAAGCGCAGCGCGTGCTCGTAAATGAGGAGGCCATCGTCATTCCGCTCGCCGGCCTTAAGCGCATCTACGCGATGCGCATAGCTTTGCACGGCTTTGCTCCACATCCATCTCTATTAAATCAACGCTGGGATACAATCTCCACCAAGCGATGAAGCGCTATTTACTCACCCGCCTGCTTTCCCTCATTCCGCTCTGGCTTGGTATATCGATGCTCGCTTTCCTTTTGAGCAACCTTGCCCCGGGCGACCCGGCGACCGTAATTGCTCATCGCCTTTCCGACGCGCCTCCGAGCGAGGAGCAGATCGCGACCCTACGCCGCGAGTATCGTCTCGACGATGCGCTGCCAGTTCGCTATGCGCGGTGGCTCGCTTCAGCGGCGCAAGGCGACCTCGGCACTTCGTACCGGACGAAAGAGCCAGTGCTTAAGGAACTTGCCACGCGCTTGCCCGCCACACTTCAGATCGCCTGCGGCGCCCTTGTAATCGCGCTCGCCATTGCCTTGCCGTTGGGTGTGCTTGCCGCGGTGAGGCGCGGCTCCTGGATAGATCATTTGGCGCGGGTAGGCGCACTGACAGGAGCGTCGCTGCCGAGCTACTGGCTCGCCTACCTGCTAATTCTCGTTTTCGCTCTCGCTCTCGGTTGGCTGCCGGTGGCGGGACGCGATGGCCCAAACGCAATGATCTTGCCTGCGCTGACACTCGGGCTCGGCACAGGGGCGACGCTCGCGCGCCTGACTCGCTCAAGCCTGCTCGAAGTGCTTGGCGAAGACTTCGTGCGCACGGCGCGGTCGAAAGGACTCAGCGAGTGGGCCGTCCTCCGGGGTCATTGTTTGAAACCTGCCTTGCTTCCGGTGCTCACGGTTACGGGGATTGCCTTTGGCCATCTCCTGAGCGGCGCCGTGATCGTAGAGACGATCTTTGCGTGGCCCGGCGTTGGGAATCTTTTGATAAACTCGATTTACGACCGTGATTATCCGATGATTCAAGGCTTCGTGCTCTTTATGGGTGCGGTTTTCACCCTGCTCAGCGCAGCCGTTGACCTTTCCTATGCCTGGATTGATCCACGCATACGTTACGCTAAGAAGAGATCCATTCGCCGATGAACAGCAAGCGAAGAATCTTGGAGAGCGCGACTCCGCATGCACCCTTCGAGATGGCTAATCAAGACGCTGAGACTATCTCGCTACTCGCCGTCGGGCGGCCCGATATCTTTGTTCGTTTTCTGGATGACTGGGCGGCGATCGTAGGACTCTCCATCGTCTTCCTGCTCGTGGGTCTAGCGCTCACCGCACCGCTCTTGGCACCGCACGACCCGGCCGCGCAGCACGTCGCGGAACGGCTTGAATCTCCCAGCCTTACGTTCCCGCTCGGTACGGATAATCTTGGTCGCTGCATACTTAGCCGGCTACTCTTCGGGGCGCGGTTGTCGCTCGGGTTTGCGGGCGTCGCTTCACTGCTCGTGCTGCTGCTCGGCGTTGTTGTCGGAGCAGTGTCCGGCTATGCCGGCGGCTTCCTGGATGCGGTCATCATGCGGGTGGTGGATATGGTGCTAGCCTTCCCTCTGCTCCTCCTGGCGCTCGCGATCACGGGCTTTGTTGGTGTGGGGATAGGCAGCGTGCTGGTCGGCGTAATAACTGTTTGGTGGGCGTCTTACGCGCGCATTGTGCGTGGGCTGGTGCTCTCTTTGCGCGAGCGGCCATTCATCGAAGCCGCGCGCGCGGGCGGTGTCACACCCATCCGGATCATTACTCGCCACGTAATTCCGAATGTGATTCCACCTATCGTCGTGCTCGCTACGTTGGAAATGGGGAGCTTACTTTTGGCCATCTCAGGTCTTAACTTTCTCGGTCTCGGAGTGCAACCGCCGACAGCGGAATGGGGCGCGATGCTCAATGACGGCCGCCCATTCCTCCGCAGCGCGCCGCAACTAATGATCTATCCCGGCCTGGCAATCAGCCTGGCGGTAATGGGATTCAATCTACTGGGAGATGGGTTGCGGGATGCGCTCGATCCGCGATTGCGGTAGGTGAAGTCGCAGCAAACTTCGCGAGGAAACTGGTACTTTGAAATCCAAACTTGCTTCGGGCCGGTTCTTCATCAGGCGTGTAATTCAATCGCTTATCCTGATCCTCATTCTAATTGTAGTCAATTTCCTTCTGATTCATCTCGCTCCAGGTGACCCGGTTCATTTGCTTGCCGGACAGAGCGGCGACGAAAAGTATTATGAGTTCATTCGGGCGAAATTCGGTTTGAATCAACCGCTGGCCACGCAACTCTGGATCTATCTATCGAGCGTGCTCCGCGGAGACCTGGGGTATTCACTCGGCTACCAACAGCCCGTTACCAGCGTCATCATCGCACGCATACCAGCTACGTTCCTGTTGACGATAAGCGCTGTCCTTGTCTCGTCCATCGCTGGTGTGGTGCTCGGCGTAGAAGCCGCCCGGCGGGAGAACTCCGGGACCGATCGATTCATCAACGCCTTTGCCTTAGTGGGTTACTCTGTACCCTCGTTCTCAGTAGGACATCTACTGCTCATCGTGTTTGCCCTCCGCCTCGGCCTCTTTCCTGCACAGAATTTGTCGTCGTCCACTGAGCAATTGACCGGCCTTAGGTACGGGCTTGACGTGCTTAGTCACCTGGTGTTGCCAGTTACTACGCTCGCCGTGGTCTATATCGCCCAGATCATGCGCCTGACCCGCACCTCGATGCTGAACGTGCTAAGTGAAAACTTTGTGATCGCGGCGCGGGCCAAAGGTTTGTCCGAAGGCCGGGTGGTTTATGGGCACGCGCTGCGTAATGCGCTTCTCCCGATTGTCACGGTTGTGGGCCATGACTTTGGGATGTTGTTGAGTGGCGCCGTGCTTGTCGAGACAGTATTCGCCTGGCCCGGTCTCGGGAGGCTGATGCTAGACGCGCTCGCAATGCGCGATTACCCCGTTTTGATGGGACTATTTCTTATGATCTCGGTTAGCGTCATTTTAGTGAATTTCATTGTGGACATGACCTATTCCGCGCTCGATCCGCGCATTCGTTACGGACGAACCAGTAAATGAATCACGAGACGTTAGAGAAACGCGCGCCGGTAACAAATATAATCGGCTGGCGCAGCTTTCAAGGCAGCCGCACGCTGGTGGCCGCAGTCGCATTGCTGGCGGTCTTTATCTTCGGGGCGGTGTTCGCCAACCAGATTGCGCCGCACGATCCACACAGGACTTCGGAGGAAAGTTTGCGCCCTCCTTCTGCCAGGTATCTATTTGGCACCGACGACCTCGGGCGCGACATCTTTAGCGGAGTGATTCATGGCGCCAGGGTTTCCATCGCGATTGGCGTCACGGTCGCGGTTTTGAGCGGACTCATTGGAGTCTTGATCGGACTGACGGCGGGCTACGCCGGCGGACTTATCGACGATCTATTAATGCGGCTCACGGAACTTTTCCTCATACCGCCAAGGTTCTTTCTGGCCCTCGTTATAGCCGCGCTCTTCGGGTCTACCTTTTTCACACTGATCGTCGTATTGAGCGTCACCTATTGGCCGACTACCGCGCGTCTCGTCAGGGCAGAGGTGATGTCACTTAAGGAAAGAAGCTTTGTGGAAGCCGCACGCGCCATGGGCGCCAGTCCGGTGCGGATACTGTTTCGCACCATCCTACCCAACGCGCTCCCCATAATAATTACCAACGTTGTGCTGATGGTGGGTGGAGTGATTCTGGTCGAAGCCGCGTTGGAGTTTATCGGTATTGGAAACAGCTACTACATGAGTTGGGGCTATATGCTGCACAACGGGGAGCACTTCATTCGCGATGCCTGGTGGGTCATGTTCTTTCCGGCGCTGGCTGTCTCGCTGCTTGTCCTGGCACTTAACATGGTCGGCGACGCACTCAGCCGCGCGCTTGACCCCAAGGCGCGCATCGTAAATCTCGAGAAGCCCACGTGACGCTCAGGTTCTTCGCCGTCTTCTCTTCAGCAGAATTGCGGCGGCAAGGACAGAAAGAGCAACGAGCGCCAGGAGTAAGTAAAACCTCCAACGCGTGAAACTGCCTGCGGACGAATGAGCCGCGCGCGCGCCGTCGGCCCACCAGGCATCCTGGGCGAAATAGATATTTGATTTCGCACTCCACTCATACATGCCCTGCAACCCCGCGCGGTATGCGGCACTCGAATTAGGCTCGTAGAGCCAGAAGTAAGGCAGGTCCTTCACGAGAAGGTTCTGCGCTTCAAAGTAATACGTGGCGCGTTTTTGCCTGTCCAACTCGGAAGCCGCGAGAGCGAATAATTCATCAACGCGCGAATTGCGATAGCCCGCCCCGTTGGAAAAAGGGATCGGTCCGATGTTTGAGGAGACAACCGTGCGTTTGACTCCGATATCCGGATCGGGCCCGTTTTCGAATGATGCGAACCCCAGGTCGAAATCCTTTTTGATATAGACGGCATCCACGGCAGCAGCGAACTCCATGAGTTGCAGATCGACCGCGATACCTACTTCGCGAAACTGATCGCGTAGCGCCTCGGCAACTTTCGCGTAGGAAGCCGCGTGTACAAACTTCAAATGAAACCGTATTCCGTCTTTTCCACGCCTCTGACCTGCTTCATCGAGTAGCCGATTAGCAAGCACTACGTCGTGATCGTATTTGTCGACGTTAGGGTGATACGCCCACCCGAGCATGTGCGAAATGGGACCAGTAGCCGCAACTCCCTGGCCGAATAAAAGCTTATCCACCAGAAAGTTTTTATCAATGGCGTGGGCCATTGCCCGCCTCACGCGTAGGTCGGAGAGCGGCGCACGCGCAAGGTTTGGGATAAGCGTTTCGACGGTGGCAAAGCCCTCGCGTCCCTTAGTGGTGACCACGACGCCGGATAGGTTTTTTAATCGCGCTATGTCGAGCGGTGATGCGCCCAGAAGATAGTCAACCTCACCGCCCTCGAATGCGATAGTCGCCAGCCCCCCGGTAGGCATGACCTTGTACACGACGCGATCCAGATAAGGTTTGCCTCTCTTGAAGTAGCGCTCGTTCTTCACAAGCGTAAGATGATCGCCTTTTAACCACTCCTGAAGCTTAAAAGGACCGCTGCCTACAGGATTTGTGTTGTGTGGATTCGTAAGCGGATCTGTTCCTTCGTACAAGTGCTTCGGCATCACAGGAGCATTGGTTACATCAACGAGTCTTAGGAAAGCAGCGTATGGTTTGTCGAAGTTAAAGACGACGGTGTGCTGGTCGGGAGTATCTATACGACGTAAAGTGTCACCTATCGAGGTGCGGGTGCGAGAGTGGTACTTCAGTAACAATTGCTCGAACGTAAACCGCACGTCTTCGGCAGTCACCGGCAAACCGTCATGAAATACCGCCTCTCGTGCGAGGAAGAACGTATAAGTGCGACCGTCGGGAGAGACTTGCCAGCGTTCTGCCAAATCGGGAACCGGATTGAGGTCAAAATCGTGAGCAACGAGCCCACTAAATATTGAGCCGCAAATCAGATGTACCCCGCCCTGAGTTGTGATGGATGGATTCAGCCCGCCAGGATCTGAGGAGATTGCAACGACCACGCTGCCCCCGTATAAGGGGTGGTTGGTCGGAGGAGCGGGTGAGGATATAAGTAAGATGGCGAAAGTTGCCACGATGCTTAAAGTCGAAATTTTCATTTGCTCTATTATGATAAACCTTGAGCCACACTTTGAACTGTACGTGTTGTCATCAGACGGAGCATACAAGACCATACAAACTTAGCAATCAAAAAACCGAACAGCTTCGTAAAGAATTTGCTTTATCACTCTAAGACATCAGGGGGTTGAGATATGACGACGCTTGAATGTTTACGAAAACCACAATCATCACCAGCACGAGTTTCATGTTCTGCTGGCATTTGCTTGTTGAGCGTAATGTCACTGATTGGTTTGACTGGTTGCAGCCCGGGCAACAAATCACCGACAAGCTCTGACTCCACAGCAACCAACGCTGGGGCAACTCAACCGAGTGAGGCAGGGATCGAGAAGTTGAAGCCTGCACCCGGAACGGGCAACGTTCAGGGAAAAGTCTTCTATAACAGTAAGCCTGCAGAAAACATCGAGGTGAGGTTGTGCGAAACGTTTAGCCGCTTCCTCAGCGGTTGTAGTGGACAAACCTATACAGCGAGGACGGACGCGGATGGAGTCTATGTGATTACGAACGTCTCCCCGAAAACATATGAAGCCTTGACCGCACGTGTCTTCGAGACGAATCGATACGTGTTTGCCACTTCGGGAATCGCGGGTATTAGTGCGGCGAAGTACGACGTTACCGCTGACAAAACTTTGTTCGTGCCTATTACCAATCTTTTCAAGAGCGACCTACGAACCCTCAATCCTAAAGCCGCAGCCAAAGTAAGCCAGGGCGTGGAACTGAAATGGGAAGCTTATCCGGATGCGGCGTACTACAAACTCAGCGTCTTTGCCGAAGATGCCAGCGTCACCTCACCCTACATTAACGAACGCGTCGAAGCGACTTCAATCCCTCTCGACAAGCCATTGCAAAAAGGTATCTATCGTTGGCAGATTGAAGCATTCAACAAGGACGATCGAAAGCTGGCTGAAAGTGATGACGATATCAAGTTCGCTGTTAGCGAGTGATAAAGATAGTCACCTTTGCCAGGTTATGAGCAGGGCAAGAGGCGGGGTCACATCGCAAGAATGAATCAACACCGCCTCTTGTCTTCTCTCTCTCTGTTCTACGTACAAGTGGATTGACCTGCCTAAAGGCAAAAGCTACCGAAATTCACTATCGTCCGCTGACGGTCCGTAAAGCGCCGGGACTTTCGCCCCCATCAAACGCAGATAAACCGTCATTTGACCGCGGTGATGAGCCCAATGGTTGATGGTGTCCTGAATCATTTCGTACCGAGGCGCTTCCATCACAGCCTGTCCACGGGCCAGTAATCGCCAATTAGTCAGCAGGTGCTCGTCGGTCGTCTGCTGCATCGCCTTAACTGCGTCAGCCGCTGACTTCTCAAGGGCGGCGAGCAATTCGGTGCTCGTCTCCATCCGTTTCTGTTCCATTTTTCCACCTCCGCTGGGGCCACGTCCAACTCCGCTTGCACAATTTGCATGGTGATCCACGACGGAATAGTTGCGACCATATTGGCCAGATAGCCGAAGATCATCGATTTATCATGCGGTTTCCATTCGTACTTCCCTTCAGGGACCTGCGCCAAAGCGCGTCGAGAACGTTCAACCTCACGATCCAGTTCTGCCAACAAGAACTCTGTCAGTTTCATGCCTGCAAGCCGTCCCTAAGAGTAATGTGTCGTGATGTGTCGCCCATCATAGCGCCACGTGGGTACCCTGTACTTTGAACGCTCGTCCCCTGAGGTTACGGTTCTTGGTCTGGAGTTCGGTTGTCTCTTTGGCTGAGGCGTTGGCTAAGGCGTTTTGCAGCATGGGGTCGTCGTGCTCTGCAGCGAGTTTTTTTCGCAAAAACACGCCAAAAATTGACAATTCTTCGGGACATTGCTGAATTACTGTGATATATGAATGTCGCAACGCTTTTCAATTCTAACGTCCTATTGGAGGTGTCACACCAGACTATGGCGACCAAAGCGGCAGGCAAGAAGCGCATGACCCAGTCAGAAGTGTTCAATCACTTTGCGGAGAAAACTGGAATGAAACGTGGGCAGGTAAAGGAGTTTTTCGACGAACTCTATAACCTAGCCTCAGGCCAGGTAAAAACTAATGGAGAGTTTGTGTTGCCCGGATTCGGCAAACTCGTCAGATCAGAACGTAAAGCACGCGAAGGACGCAATCCAGCTACGGGAGAAACGATTCAAATCCCCGCAAAAACGACTCTAAAGTTTCGCGTAGGAAAGGCCATGAAGGATACGGTGTTACCGAAGAAATAGCCCCAGTTTCCCCGCGAACCAGTTCTCAAAAACTCAAGCGCCGCCCAGGTACATTATGGTGACCTGGAGCGGCGCTTAGTCTTTCAAACTTCCCCAGAGCGCCTGTACTTCGACACTAAGCACCCAGCCATACACCGCCACACACCCACTAAAAGAACGCAGTAAAAACTTATAGCTTTTCAAACGATCGTTGGCTATAATGCTTAGTTTCGCTGAGCCCTAAATTGTTCGCTGACCAGAGGAGGTGCAAGCTTCCTGTGCGAAATCTCTGCGAATTGCAAGGATATTGCATCCTGCGGGTTCAACGAAGCATCTAAGATTCGAACCTAAATAACCCCGAATTATCCGGGCTTTGAGGAGCAAAAGGAAAAGTGACTTTCGATAGACATTTACCGCTCGATGAGCGCATTCAAAGGATTGATCATATTCAGGCGCGCCGGTATTCAAAGCTAACCGGCCTCGCAGTGGAAATCGCGACTGAGGGAATTCTGAGGCACTTGCGTGCGTGCGATCGCATGGATGTAAATCCTGACACGTCCGCTGTACGTGAAATCATCGATGATGCGTTGAACGGCAGACGCGTGTACGCTGAAAGCACGGAGCATCCGCGAGCTGCATAACTGGATTTTCCAGTCATTCATAACTAAAGAGACCACCCCTCAGGGTCGGTCTCTTTAATTTTGCAAAGCGAACGTTGGATTCCAAAGGCCGTTGACCCAAACAACCGTGCCCATGCTAACATCCCGAATCATTTGGCGAGTTGCGCCCCTGTAGCTCAGTGGATAGAGCATCTGCCTTGTAGGAGCCTTAATGGGGAAGAGTTGTTTTAAGAACTCATTAAGTGGACGACCCCATATGCGGGGACGCCCTGAGAGCCTCTGGTACTTAATTGGTTGATCTGAACCGGAGTAAAAATCCAGAGGATTGGGTAATCCGCAGGAAACCACGGGACTTGTCAGGTGGGTTCCTCAGAGACTATACGGGTCGGGACTGAGATGTCCAAGATATAGTCCAGCCAGCAAACCCTCGCGGGCGGTCAGGGAAAGCCTGATGCTGGAAGCTAAGCAGAGGGCCGCAGGTTCGAGTCCTGCCGGGGGCAATCCTTTTAAATTTATGGCGGCTATAGTTCAGTAGGTTAGAACGCTTGATTGTGGATCAAGAGGTCGAGGGTTCGAGCCCCTCTAGCCGCCCCACCCAGCTCGGCACAAGAACGAACAACTTGCCGGTTTCCGTTTCCCCAAAAGGAGTTGAGAGTGCCTGACGAACAAAGAGTTGCTAATAATTCCCAAACCTTCGTAGTTGATGCGGAAGAATTTTCTTTTGAGACCATAGAACAGGAAAACGGCCAGGCTACGGTCGTTCGCTTTGCTCTTGACGATCCGAGGTACCACGCAGGCGACGTCCTGCTGGTTCTATCGGGTAGTGAGATCCACTTTCACGGAATGATCGGCAGCCTTGCAGAGGGTTGGGCCATCGCAACAGATCGGCGCGGCTCACTGCTGGCCGCCACCGTACAGTAGCTTCGCCGTCGGCTTAATTTAACGCGAATGTCCTGCGGGATGCTCCAGTTCCACTCCGGGCGTCGCTGAGCGAACCTTGATTCGGTGAAAGCCCTTATTGAGGTGAGTTGAAAGATAGGTCAGAGCGATTTGCGTTTCCAGCGAAGACCTAAGATTTTTAAGATAGGGATCAAAGCTCACTGGCGCTCCAGTGCCTTGAAAAAACGCCCTTCCTCCCGTTTCATCTGCCAACCTTTGTAGAGAGCTCTGCGCGTTTGCCGTCAGGAGGTGATTCTGCGTCGCAACCGAAGGAGCATAGAAGGCGTAAACCGCAATTCCTCGACGCTGTGCGTCTGTGATCGCGCGCTGGAGATCGATACTCTGAGTTGCAGAACTGAAGTCAGCCCCCCGGGAGATATCCAGACCATCAGACACGAGAAGTATGGCCCGACGGCCTGACGGTTGCGCATCGAAGCGTTTGATCGCGTCAATTACTTCAATGTAGGGACTACTTGGTCCGGCGTTAGCCACCCCTAACGGTGATCGCAAAGCCTTCGCTGCCTTCTCGATGTCCGTTGTAAACTTCTGGCGCACCTGGAGTGATCCCGTCCTCAAATACCCCACCAGAACTCGCGAGCCTTTTGGCAAACGGTTTATGAAGTTTCCAATTGGCCTTATTTCGTTGCTAACAGATTGAACCAGATCGTCTTGTATCAACACCGCCAGAGTTAGCGGCGAGTTGTTACCAATTGCGCGAATCGAGAGTATCGTTTGAGGATCACCATCCTCGCTAACCGACAGGTCAACCATTTGCAGCTCAGGCTCAGGCTTAGTTCCCTTCACTCTAATGCCGACCGGGATAGTAACCGGTCTTGCGCCGCCGCCAGTTTCACTACCGGATGCGATTGTCCTGGATTGTCCCAGTGATACATCCTTCTCACTTCCACTGATGCCGAGCGTCAGCAACAAAACTGCGACAAGCGCTGTTATTCTATTACCATTCCTCATGCGATGCTCCTTAGCTGCGAAAAACGACTGGCCGGATTATACCGCTATCCCTTGCAGATCGCTCGTCTGTGGCCCTCGCTCTAAACTAGCCGAGAACGGTCTTAACGGATAACATCGACGCTTGGGACTAACATCGCAACAAATTATCTCGAGTGTGTTCTCTAAAAAATCTTATGACTAGGCCAACACCAGGAAAGCTCGAAGCCAAAGACGAGTGGCTCGCGCGTGTTCTGAAATGGATTCCCTGGCTCTCATTCTTCTTCCTGTCACTGGCGCTGCCCGTGCCACTCCTCGTGCTGTACTTGAGATCAGCTTCGACAGACACCGCAGCAGTTTTTCTGGGGCTTTCATTGGCCGCACTCGGCGTCGGGATCCTCGCCGGCGCTTTGGTGATGATCTTGCTCTTGCTTTACCGCAGGCGCTGGCACAGTGGGCTCCGAGATCGTTTGGCTTTAGACGGTATTACCGCAAGCGAGGTTTCCTGGTTTATGTCTGAGCTAACCTCCGAAGAGCGCAAAGTCCTGAAGGAGATTCAAGTAAGTAGTCCACTTTTGGCTGATGCCTATTGTGAAACTCTTGCCTCCCGCTTAAACGCAAGCAGAATTATTACGCGATCCAAGCGCGAACTATTGCGTGTCGAACGCCACACGGGCCGCGCCAGATCAATTGTTGGCGCAGATACAAGCTCGCTGCTTGAGGAGTTGAGTGGGGACCGCGTCCGACTACAGAACCTGCAAACTGAAGCAACGGCTCGCTTGGCTGAAGCCAAAGCCCAACTCCAGATAATCGAAGCGGCCGCAAGCCGCAGTCTGGGCCAGGCGGAAGCGGATTTGATGTTGCGGCGTTTGAACTCCGCCCAGGCGCACCTGCCGCTCGCTATTGAGATGGCAAAACTGGAGCAACAAATCTCAAAGGAAATTGAACTTCCAATTGACCAACCCTAAGTGCTACTTGATCCCGCGGCAGCCGAAGCCTCGGTGACAAGTAATTCCAAATTAGCTAGACAGTAGACCCCGGGCCCGCGCCGCACAGCAAATCCTTCATCCACCAAAGCCCAGTTACCCAAACCGGCATCAACTCTGGACAGCCCTGTCACGCGCGCAAGCTCACCGGATATAGTTAGCCCCGCCCCATTGAGAAAGCTACGAGCAATCTCGCGCAGCGCAACTTCCCGACTGACTCGTATGCTCAACTCAGAGGGAAAACGACCTTCGGCCAGAGACCAGATATAAGTGAACGTTGGCTGGTAAACCACCTCAGAGGGAATTACCTTGAAAGTCTCTGCAGTTCGTCAATTGCTCGATTGAAGTGAGCTCTATTAATAATTCCGCTAGCGTTACGCAGGTCGCGCGTACCCATTTCCCACTCACGCCTGAGAACGGCCAGCACCGTGCGCGCCGGAGGCGATAAGACAATCGCTTCTTTAGCTCTCGGGACTCCCCAGACCGCGTTAAAATGTGGAATCAATCTCCGGGCTATGAACGTCGCGCGACCTCTTACCAGCTTACCGTAATAGACTCGCCCCCGTCTGATCACTTCGTCCTTGATGGTCCAGGTCAAACGGCTCTCCGGATCTTTCTGGACGTTGCGCGGCATGTGGGCGTCGCGACGTCCACACACTGCTATGTAGAGAGACGCTCCCGGGCGCCGGCGATCGGTAAGAGCGCTGCAAAACCCCACCTCTTCAATGAAGCCCTCCGCCGCAGACGAATCCTCAATTCTGCTCTCCGCTTCCCGGCGCCAGGACCGATCTCGAAGAGACTCGATAGCTTCGGGAAGTATTGGACCTTGAGACAAACCAGCTTCCTTTCAGAATGATTGGGGTCGGTCATCACGTTGACCGAAGCGGTCAGGCGTATGACTGGTCACATTTCTCTGCAAATCGCCTAAATCATACCAAAAAGAGCCTTTAGCTTGCAGACCCTTACTGGCATGACCGTTGCCAAACCAGTGAGCGCCGGAACCGCGCTTAGTCGCCCGGCGAACGCAACCTGACGAGATTTGAGGAAGAGTCGAAATGAACAGAACAAAACGGTCGCTGACACTCACATGGATTACCAGCTTGTCGCTTGTATTCTCTCTCTGCTGCGGCATTCTGGTGGCCGAAAATGCACAAGCGGCCTCGGCTGACAACCAGAATCATAACGGTGCCAAACATCGCAAGGTGGCCGAGGATCTTCGCGACCGTACTCGCGGATCAAATCAGGAAACCTTGAAGGTCATTCTGCAATTGAATGACACGATGAGCAACCAACTGGCTGCGCTGCTGCGAAGCAACGGTGTCAAGATCAAACAGCATTTTGCGACTCTTAATACGCTCTCAATAGATCTGCCGGCCCACCTGCTCGATTCACTCGATCAGTTTGACGAAGTCGAGTTCATCTCCGCAGATAGCGAGATCCGTTCGTTTGGCGGCCATGCCGCTCACACTTCGGGTGCGGACAATGTTCGCTCCATGGCGACAACCGGTTCTCTTGACGGCGCGGGCATCGGAATCGCGATTCTTGACTCCGGCATTTATCCATCTCACGTTGCCTTTCTTGAAGGCGGATCAACGCGTTCGCGGATTGTTAAGAGCCTTGATTTTACCGGCGAAGGTCGCACCGACGATCCTTATGGGCACGGCACTCACGTCGCGTCGGCGGCGGCTGGAAACGGTTCAGTTTCCAACGCGAAATACATCGGCATCGCGCCCAAAGCCAACCTGGTCAATCTCCGCGTTTTGAATTCACAGGGAGTCGGCAGTGTCTCAGGACTGCTCGGCGCCCTTGATTGGCTGTTGAGCAATCGCATCACTTACAACATTCGAGTGGCAAACCTCAGTTTGGGAATGCCGGCGGTAAACTCCTATCAGAATGATCCTATCTGCATGGCCGTCCGCAAACTGGTAAACGCAGGCGTAGTTGTTGTCGCTGCTGCAGGAAACAACGGAAAGAACAGTGCCGGTAACAAAATCTATGGACAGATTCACTCGCCAGGCAACGAACCTTCAGCGATCACGATCGGAGCAGCCGACACCAAAGGAACCGACAACCGAGCCGACGATAGCATCGCCACCTATAGCTCTCGGGGGCCGACGCGCAGTTATTGGGTCGATACGAATGGCGCCAAACATTACGACAATCTGATCAAACCAGACCTCGCTGCCCCCGGCAACAAACTTGTGTTCGCAGCGTCACCGAACTCCTTGTTGTTGCGAGAGAACCCGACCCTGGACGCCGGGGTCAGCCCTAACGATACTCGCGAGCAAATGATTCTGAGCGGCACCTCAATGGCGGCCCCGCTTGCCGCAGGCGCTGCAGCCCTGATGCTTCAGGCCAATCCGAAACTCACGCCAAACATGGTCAAGATGATCCTCATGTACACGGCCCAACAGCTTTCGGGATTTAACATGTTGGAGCAGGGCGCAGGCGAATTAAATGTCGATGGCGCCGTCCGTTTGGCCAAGTTGGTGCGAACCGACCTTTCAAATTCGCCGAGTCTCGGAACAACGCTGCTCACATCCGCGGCGCCCACGGCCAGCTCGACGATCACCTACGGCAACGGAAGTTTCACCTTCATCTGGTCGCAGGGAATAATTATTGGCAGCACCTTTGCCACGGGCTCGAACTTGATTACCAAATACCAAAAGGTTTACGCGCAGGGTGTCTTACTCAGCGATGGCGTGCTTTTAAGTGACGGAGTATTGCTTTCAGATGCAGCAAAACTGACGAACGGCGTGCTAATCGGCGACAGCATCCTAACCAGCAACGGCACCACATTGAGTGCCGGAGGCTATTTTCTAGGTACGGGAGTGTTAATCGGCGATGGCGTCTTGCTGAGTGATGGTGTCCTGCTAAGCGACGGCGTGCTGTTGAGCGACGGAGTTCTCCTCTCCGACGGCGTGCTGTTGAGCGACGCTGTGCTTCAGGCCAATTCAGCACTACGTGGGGATTCCACCGCAAGAATGTCGATCACGGTCGACACGGGAGTTGACTACACAGGTTACTGAGTTCATTGGAACGCGATAACCACTTGATACGAGGACATCATGTATCCGCAAAACCTCAAAGTAAGAATTAGCGCCCCTCCGTTTCGCTCAAAAACTATTGGGAATGGGTCGCAAGCAATGCTACTTACAAATAAGTCAAAAACTGAAGTGCTGAACTTTCTGGCCGAACGTCCACTTCACACTGTAGCGATGACTGGCTTTATTCGGGACAACGAACTCGTCTCGCCTGCTAATCGCGGCGCGTTTTACGGTGTGCGTAATGACGAGGGCAAACTGGAAGGTGTAGCGCTGATCGGACATGCGACTCTGATGGAAACCAGAACTCAACGGGCCGTTCACGCGTTCGCGGAAGTCGCTCAGAAGTGTTCTGCAACCCATATGATTCTCGGCGAGCAGGAACGCATCGGGGAATTCTGGGCGTTTTATAAACAGGGTGGCCAGGAAATGCGCCTGGCCTGTCGCGAATCCCTTTTTGAAATTCGCTGGCCCATTGAGATTCAGGAAAAAGCTACCGGGCTGCGACTCGCGACTGTGGATGAACTCGAGCTGATTATTCCCGTTCAGGCGCAAATGGCCCAGGAACAGAGTGGCATTAATCCGCTCGAACAAGACCCCGAAGGGTTTAGCCGGCGTTGCAGGCGCCGCATTGAGCTGGAGCGAACGTGGATTCTGGTCGAAGCCGGATCGTTGATTTTTAAAGCGGATGTTATCGCTGACACACACGAAGTTGCCTACCTCGAAGGTGTCTGGGTGAACGATCTGGGCCGCGGCGACGGACAGGGCGTCCGCTGCATGGCACAACTTTCGGGGATTCTGCTGCAACGCGCGAAGTCAATCAGCCTGCTGGTGGATGAAAATAACAAGCGGGCGCAAGGGTTCTACAAAAAATGCGGGTTCAAATTCCTCACTACTTACGACACGATTTTTCTGGCACCGGCACTCCTCAACTAAAGCCAGGTAAACATCTGCCCCTCGGTTATTCCGCAAGACAACCTCACTCTGGTGGTCCCCTTCTTCGGGATCCACGGTAATCAATTGGCAGACACACCTCAAACTTCAACGCGGTGGGGCTTTAGACTATTCGTCTCGGCAGTTTTCGCCGCAGGCGTATTAGTCTCCGTACTTGCTGTCTACCGACTTGATGCCAGCAGGCTGGACACTCGGTTCGCGATTATTGTCGGAATTACGCTCCTCATCAGCTCCAGAATCATCATTCCGATTCCCCGCATCAGCTCGCACATCTCAATCTCCGACACCTTCATTTTCCTTACTCTCATGCTGTACGGAGGGGAAGCGGCGATCCTGCTTGCAGGCGCCGAAGCATTCCTGTCGTCTCGTCGATTCAGCACCAAAGCGAGGACCATACTCTTCAACGCGGGCTGTGCGGCGTGTTCAGCCTTTATTACAGCTCAGGTACTGCAGGCGTGGTTTGGAGACGTCGCTTACATCCGCCACTGGCCGCTATCAGCGAATTTGATCGCTGCCACCGTTACGATGGCGCTTGTCCAGTACGCAGCCAATTCAGGATTGGTGGCGTGGTGTGCGGCGCTAAAAACCAACCAGCAGTTTTGGCACACATGGAAGACACATTATTTATGGACGTCGATTACATATTTTGCCGGCGCTTCCGCCGCGACCATCACCGCGAAATCGGCGGACCATATGGGTTTCTATGCCGTCATCCTTACCGCACCGACGATAGCTATCCTCTTCTTCACCTATCGCACTTACCTGAAGAATGTCGAATCTTCAGCGGCCCAGGCGGAACAAGCAGAACAACATATCGAAGAGCTCTCTCATTACATTACCGAGCAGGAGCGGATTCGGGAACAGTTCTCGCAGGTGGAGAAATTGTCCGCACTGGGCGAACTCGCTTCCGGAGTGGCCCATGACTTCAACAATACCCTGGCCGGCATCCTCGGGCGCGCCCAGTTACTCCGTCGCACGAATGATCCTGAAAAGATCCAACGAGGACTTGAAATCATTATCAAGGCTGCCGAAGATGGCGCGAACACGGTAAAGAGAATTCAAGACTTCGCTCGCCAACGGAAAGATCAGGATTTCGAGCTGCTCTCGCTTGATCAAATACTCTTCGACGTCAGCGAAATCACGCGACCACGTTGGAAGGACAGGGCTGAGGCATCGAACATCCACATCAGGCTCTCCCTTGAAATTCAATCGCAGTCTAAGGTTATGGGTGATGAATCCGAATTGCGCGACGTGCTCGTCAACATGGTTTTTAACGCGGTTGACGCGATGCCTCACGGCGGTCAACTTATCCTCAAAGTCGAAGATGTTGCTGACAAGGTGGTGATTCTGGTTTCCGACTCGGGAACGGGGATGACTCCTGAAGTTCGTTCGAGAATTTTTGACCCGTTCTTCACCACGAAGGGCAAGACGGGAATGGGACTTGGCCTGGCAGTGAGCTTTGGCATCATCAGACGACACGAGGGAACCATTGAAGTCGAGTCGGATGTCGAGCGTGGGACAACGTTCCGTATCAATCTGCCCTTAGTCAGGCCCGGCGTCGCCTTGAACCCACTTCCGGAGTCGACTGAAAATTCAATGGAGCGAAGCTGTGAGAGAAGGGTCAGCAATGAACAGGATGAGTGCCAGCCAAGCGTTTTGGTGGTTGACGATGAAGCAGCTGTTCGCGAACTGTTGCGCGATATCCTCGAAGGCGAAGGATTCAAAGTTTACCTGGCGGAAGGCGGACGCGAAGCGCTCGAATTATTTGAAGCTCGCCAGTTCGATGGGGTCTTTACCGACGTTGGCATGCCTGGTATGAGCGGTTGGGAGTTGGCGCAGGCGATCCGCGGACGAAGCCAAATGCTGCCCATTGCCGTCGTCACTGGATGGGGCGAAGCTGTGGGATCAAGTCAGCAGAAAGAAGCTGGCGTCGACTGGGTAGTGACAAAGCCTTTCACTGCAGAACGCATTACCGAACTGGCCGGGGAACTACGTCGCCTCCGCACGATCGCTAAAGAGCGGGATGGCTTGTCGATTGTAGCCGCCTGATCAGGTATGTCGCGAGTGTCGAATGGGTGCGTGACTTAGCGGTTGTCCTTAACAATCTTCCACTCTGTAGCTTCCTCATCATCATGTATCCTCCCGCCCCTGTCGCGGGATCTCGCCAGCGTTCGCCGCCGATGTTCCACAGCTCGCTTCACGGTTTTCTCAACAACTTCAAGACGAAAAGGCTTAAGGAGAAACTCAAACGCACCGAGCCGAATTAACCCTTGAGCATGTTCTTTATCGCTGATCCCCGAAATGATGATCACCGGCGTATCCGGATATTTTTGACGCACGTGGCCGAGGAGTTCCAGCCCGCTCAAACCGGGCATCGAGATGTCGGTAAGCACGACGTCGTACTTATCTACTTCCAGTCTCGCCAACGCCTGTTCGGCGGTTTGCGCAGTTTGACAATCGTACTCTTCTGAAAGCAATTCGTAGAGCATGTCACGGATGATTTCGTCGTCGTCAACCACAAGAATCAGAGACATGTTAATCCTCCCACGTTCAGCTCAAGTTCATGGCCCAACGTCCAGCATCTTCGAACCATTGTTTTCAAGCAGGTGAGGTCGTCTGGGATTTGGAGGATAATAACATGGACTTCTTGGTCCTCGGACAAAATTAAGGCCGGCAACTTTCATTGCCGGCCCCTTACGTTAAGGACTTGAATCCTACCGAGGTCCAGAGGCCCGGATCGTGAGCTCAGTCCCGCGAACCAGGTCCAAATCGTCCCGACCCTGCACGTAGACGGAACCCGCGCCGCCACCCGCGCCGATGATTGCGCCGATGGCCGCACCTTTACCACCTCCGGCAATCGCGCCGATGATTGCGCCAACGGCAGTACCAATCGCTGTGCGTTGAACCGTCTTCGTGGTTTGGTTGTCATCTCTGACGGATCCTTCGTTGTCGACATTGACAACATCTCCGCCTGGAGATCGAACCGACTCGAGAATCCCAGCGAAGCGATACGACCTACCATCACGCAGACGAATATTGTCAAAAATCAAAGTCATTTCTGACCGTCCGGTGACCCGGCCGCCGCGCCGAAGATTGGTAATTCGACCTTCAATCGTAGCGCCTTCGAACTGCACCGGCTGCCTCACAGTTGCCGTAAATGTTTGTCCTTCGCGCGCTGTTCTAGTGGACAAATCATCGTTCAATTCCGCCATCAGCGATTCGCCGTTCGGAATGACGAAGTCCCCGGTGGACGTCGGGATTGAGCCCTCCGATCCGTTCTGAATATCAAAACGAGCGATATCCGCGGTCTTGTCATACGTGCTTTGAACCACCACTGGCCTGGTAAGACCACTGATGTAAACACGCCTCGTAACACTCAGCCGCCGACCGTTGTCAATCGGATCGAACGTAACCGTGAAGTCTGTCAACCGGTCGCCGGTCGAACTGACGACCAGCTGATCGCCGGTTAACGTGGCCCGCGCACGAATGGAGCGGCCGTTCTGAGTTGTCTCGACACGTTCGGTGCCGTCCGCGTCAAAAGAAATCTGCGGCGCCCGTGAAGAGGCGATCGTCACCCGCCGTCCGCTCACATCGATTGCGATTTGATCCGGTGATTCGAGACGTGCTGTGACGTCGTCACTGATTCTCTGACGATCGCGGTTCGGCAAGCTCTGGGTTGCACGATTCGCCGCGTCGCGTGGATCATCGCTCCTCGAGGCATCGAGACGATAAGTTCCCGTCAACAGGCTATTGGAAGTAGACGGAAGCGGTGACCGGGTAATTCTTCCCGGGGAAGGCCAGGTAACGTTGTAGACCTGCGCCAATTGGTTGAGCTGGAGACGAACATTCGCCCAGTCCCTCTGCACAGTGCTGTCGACCCGGCGGCGATTCACGAACCGATCGATCAATGCCGCTTGATTAAGCACTTCCTGCGCGTCAGACGCGGTTGATTGTCGGCTTTCAAACCGCTCCTTAAGTCGATTCAGGGAGTCGTCAAAGTCACGGACAAAAAGATTGATATTGTCCTCCGCGTTGGCGCTCAGCGTACCTTGGCCGAGTACCCTGTCGAGGCTGGTACGAAAGATGTCTGTCCTGTTTTGAATACGACTTATTAGTTGTCTGACTGATTGGTGGGTCCCTCTATAGGTACGCTGTTGCGCCATCGTTGTGAGTCCGGTTAACAAGACTCCCATTGCGAAAGTCACCGCAAGCATTCTTCTGACTATACTCATTTGCTTATTCCTCCAAGTGTGCTGCTGTTCTGCAAATCCCCGCACATGTTTCGCTGGTGATCGGGAGAACCCAGGTAAATCTAACCAATTCTTTACAAAGGTTGTGCCAATGAGTGGGTTATGGTGTTAATGGCTCATGCCCCTGCCGGTTTTCTAGGAAATTCGGACAAAAGTCCACGATAAACGATGCAAAACAGTACATGGATTCTCACTCTTGCATTACAAGGTTACGACTGGGATTTCCGTTTTGGTGCCCGAAAGCCACCCTTTGGCAGATGGCTCACGGGTGGGTTTAACCCGCTATGTTATGCTGCCCGCGGAGGTCCATTTGATGAGCCTGGCAGATCCCAAAGCTGTAATTCACTTTGCCAAAGATGATCTTTTCGTCGGCATCACACCTTCTAAACATGCCCTGACACTTGATACCGACAACGAACGGGCTTCCGCGCCGACACCGATGGAACTGTTGCTCGTAGCACTTGGCAGTTGTACCGCGGTGGATGTCATTGGCATCTTGAAAAAGAAACGACAGGATGTGACAGATTATCGAGTTGAGGTTCGGGGCGACCGACGTGCAGAGCATCCCCGAAGCTATCAGCGCATGGAGGTGCATCATGTGGTCACGGGCCGGAGTGTTTCCGAAAAGGCTGTAGCCCAGGCCATCGAGCTTTCTGAAACCAGGTATTGCAGCGTAGCTGCCACGTTGAGGCCAACCGCGGAAATCGTTTCGACGTTTGAGATCATCGAAGCTTAGTCATACAGCAAATCGAGGGGGGAAACCGTTGTGGTGCGATTCGTAAAAGCCTCAGTTCTGATAATGATGAGTATCGTCTGCGTCCACGGCAGCCGTTTGTCAGGTCGGCTCAGCGGAGGGATGCCACCCGCTTCAACTCCCCAATCGGCCAACGATGGAACCCTTGCCTCGGTGCGAAGAGCGGATCGGTCATCTCGTGACGCCAACAACAAACTACCGCGGCTGAGTCCGGCGGAACATCTACGCCGCGCGAATGTTTACATGACCAATCGGGCGTTCAGCGAAGCCCGCGAGCATTGGCAAACCTTAATCGATTATTACCCCGAAGAACCCAAAGTTGCCGAGGCGCTTCTGGGCATCGGCAGGTCTTACTCCCAATCCCGGCAATATGCAGATGCGGTCGAAACGTTTGCGCAACTTGTTCGGAAGTTTGGTTCCACTAAAGAGGGTCGGGAGGGACTCAATTTCAGCGCCGCTGCCCTACTGCGAATGGGAAGACCCATAGAAGCAGCCGAGAAGTATGCCGAATATATTCAAAGGTTTCCCAGTGGCGAGCGCATCGACACGGCACATCTGAATCTTATCGATACTATTCGCGAAGCCGGGCGACCAGAAGAAGCGATTATCTGGATAACCCGCACCAGAGAAAGATTTGCCGGTAGCGTTACGGAAACCAATGCCGTCTTTGCACGACTCCGGCTGGACGTCGCCGAAAGTGACTGGAGGCATGCGGTTGCTACCGCTGAAGAGTTGAGCCGGCTTAGCTTTTTGAAAGGCGTGCTTACCACGCGTTCGGAGGTTGCATATTTGAAGGGCTACAGTCTGGAGCATTTGGGAAGTAAACGAGAAGCCGTTAACACATATCTGGCAATCAGCGACGGACCTGAATCTTACTATGGCGGGCTGGCGCTTGAACGCTCGCAGGCGCTGGCAAATCCGGGAGCGCAGGATCTGATCCGGGAAAGATCACAACGTTTTAGCGCTCAGGTTAGCGGCCTAATAGATTCTTACCCCGCTCCCTACCGTCAGGCAATCGTTCGGGCCGCTAAAGCCAGGAAGCTCGATCCTCGTTTCATCCTCTCGATCATCCGGCAGGAAAGTGTTTTTCGGCCACTCGCGAAATCCCCGGCCGGCGCCCGCGGTCTCCTGCAGCTCACGATCGATGCGGCGCAGAAATATGCGACTAACGCGCGATTGAATGAATTACGAGAGAGCGATTTATACCGACCAGAAACTTCAATTCTGCTTGGCAGCGAGTATCTCGCCGCGCTCGCTCGAATGTTTCCCAACACACTCGAGCCCGTTGCCGCCTCTTATAATGGCGGTGAAGACAACGTCGCTCGCTGGGTAAAGCGCGCCAGGCACAAAGATCCCGGCGTCTTCACCGCCGAGATCGGCTTTGACGAAACGAAAACCTATGTGCAGAAAGTAATGACCAACTACCGGGTCTATCGCGAACTCTACACGGCCGATCTGATTCCAAAATAACCGCCGCCAAATTGTTCGCGGTCTCTCATGGTTAAGGTTCGGGACTGAAGCGACGATCCTCAAAGCCCGTCGCGCTTTCACGCCGCCGCAACGAATCTACTCGAGGATACTGATGCGGGAGGATTCCCAGCCGAACCAACGCCGGGTAATACTCGTAGCGAATGTTGACCTCGCCCGCCGGTCGCGATTCCAATTCCATATCCACAAAGCGCACGTCGTTTCTGACCGAGCGGCCAATGCCGGTCGCAGCGTACTCATCGTCGGTTTGCATTGGCGCCGTTTGTCTTTGCTCTCGACCAGCAGCCTGAGACTCTCCCGCTGCCGGCGGCCTCCTGGACTTTTCTGTCCTGTTATCACGCCCGCCATCTTCCTCGTAGCGGGGCCGTGCAGGAACAATGGGAACTGGGACAGGATGGCGCTCACGGAAGAAAACTGCCGAGATAGCCCCAAGGTTTGCCGCTTGTCCCAATTTCGCAGCGTACGAATCACGCTCCGTGGTGAAATAAAAACGGCGGGCACGCTCCGAACTCATCTGCCAACCGCTCACATGGATGGAGCCGTACGGGGCAATCACCCACTTACTGGCGTTCCAGGCCGTGGTGCGCCGTGCGTCAATCGAATTCAAACCATCGACGGATAACGCCACCGCCACGCGGAACGGATAAGGGTTTCGCACCCTGATGTCGTACTCCGATCCTTCAACCGCTTCAACATACCGCCTTCCCCGGGCTGCGTACTCCGGGAGAGGTCGACCGTCGACCATTATCTCAACCTCGAACCCTTGTACCGGCGTTAAGCTTCTTCCCTGAGCAATTGTCTCTGAGGAATCGGCCGAATCCGCGATCGCCGCTTCAGTCTGGCTGGAGAAGAAAAGCACTGCCGTCGCAACAACGGCGATCGCCGTGATGCCCAGAATTAGTAAAGTCTTCTTCATGGTTTTTCTCCCAACTTGAAATACACTCGTGACCCGTTGCTAGAACGACATAGCCCTCTCACTCTTGCACGGATTGTGATGGTTTTTGACGCGACGGTTCTGTTATTGAGTAAACACCCACGGGAAGCTACAATAACGCGCTAGATTACCCAAAGAAGTAACTTCTCGTGCCGAGGCAGAGAAAAACAGTTAAGTATGGCGGATAGGAGAGGCCTATGGAATATGTGCTGACCGCGACCAAGACTGAGGCCAAAGCCGGCTCTTATTACGACAAGATTGCCGGTTTCTATGATTTGACTTTCAAGCTCAACGGTTACGGCCGGTCGCTCGACGAGTACTTTTTCAGCCACCCGCTGCCCTTATCTCGTGGGGCTCGGATTCTCGACGCCGGCTGCGGTACCGGGCTTTTGACGCTTGCATTGTTACGAGCGATCCATTTTCCCGTCAGAATCACCGCACTTGATCTCTCGGCAACTTCCATCGAGGCAGCCAGGCGCGCGGTGAGTGAAGGTCCCGGCAGAACGCGCGACGCTAGCTTCGCCCAAGGCAATTTACTTTCTCTTCCCTTCGCTGACAACTCATTCGATATGGTGGTTACCAGCGGTGCGTTGGAATATGTTCCACTTTCCGACGGCATGAATGAACTTGCCCGCATTATTAATCCCGGGGGTCACCTGTTGCACATCCCCTGCAGACCTTCTCCGGCCAGCACGCTTCTCGAGATACTATTTCGTTTCAAGCACCACCCACCTCGCGAAGTAATGCGAAACACAGAACGACACTTTCGATTAGTGCATCACTACCGCTTTCCGCCCATGCAGATAATCGGCTGGAGCAAGAGCGCCATCCTCGCTCAGAAAACGTAGATACTCTACTTAGCCGGAAGTAACCTGATTATCCGATCGTCATCAGGCGCGGGAGATCCGCGGCCATCGCGGTTGGAAGTCGAGAAGTAGATTGCCCCGCCCGGTCCTTCAGCAACATCGCGAATCCGACCATACTTCCCACTAAGCAGGTCTTCCTGGCTGACGACTCGCCGGCCATCGAGCACGACTCGGATAATCCGCTCGCCTCGCAGACAGCCGAAAAAGAAGTTGTTGTGAAACTGAGGAAAGGAAGAACCGCGATAAAACATTGCGCTACCCGGCGCGCATGCAGGGGTGTATTCAAGCAAAGGCGACTCCATGCCTTCTTTGGTTTGGGTATGATGAATCAGCGGCCATCCATAGTTCTTTCCCCGCTCGACGATGTTCACTGCATCACCACCACCCGGTCCATCAAATCCGGAAGGCCCATGCTCAGTCTGGAACATTAGGTTGGCTGCCGGTTGCCAGGCTAAGCCCTGGGCGTTGCGATGGCCATATGACCAGATCTCGGGCCGCGCGTTTTGCTGACCTACAAAGGGATTGTCGGAAGGAATACTCCCGTCGTCATTGAGACGGAGGGTCTTGCCGGCAAGCGAATCCAACCTTTGCGCCAGCCCCCGCTCGGTGGCGTCGCCAGTAGTGATGTACAGCTTGCCGTCAGGGCCGAACCCCAGGCGACACCCCGCGTGAAAGCGGGCTGCGGGAATGTCTTCGATGATTACCTTGCTATCAACCAAGCCGCTGGAGGTTTCGCGATACCGAACAACCCTTACCTGCTGAGACTCTAGTTTGTAAGCATAGGCAAGATACAGGAAGTGGTTCGACTCAAACTGCGGATGCAGAGCCATGCTCATAAGACCGCTTTCGCCAGACGGCTCTACGTCGGGAACAACAAAGAGCGGCGCCGCTAGCAGTTGACCTCTTGCGTAGACACGAACCCGACCCGGTCGTTCAGTAAAGAACATTCGTCCATCCGACGCCCAAACGATCGACCATGGGACCTGAAGGTTGGCGGCTACAGTCTCCACTCGAAAGCTTTGTTGATCCCCAGCCTTTTCTATTTCGCCGGCGCCTCGTCCTTGAGGCGGTTGGCGACAGTATGCGCCAAAGCCCAGCGCGATCAGTGGGACGATCAGCCACAGTGTTTTAAATTTCATCGAAGTCTACCCCTGCGCCAATGCGGCACGACACGATGCAGGATAGCAGCGCGCGTCGCCACTACCTCACGTTGTGCAGGCGGTTGTCCGGGGGGCTTAGTGTTGGATGTACTCGTGCAGCAACTTGATCTCGTCGCCCTGCTCGCTCAATTCGACTCGCATGAGATCGCGCATGGAGAGCATGCCCACCCACCGTTCACCATCAACTACCGGCAGGTGGCGGGTGCCGATCACCTCCATTCTTTCAAGTGCCTGATGTGGGGTTTCATCGCACCTGATAACTGCCCTCAACTCACTGGTCACCTCACCCACTTGTAAAGCAGCAGGGTCGCGCCTTTGTAACACTACTCTCTTTACAACATCACGTTCAGAGAAAACGCCAAGCAGTTTGCCACCATCGTCCACGACGCAGACGGCGCCAACATTGCGCGACGCCATAAACTCCGCTGCCTCCTGGACACTGGCTGAGGACTTCATCGAGTATGGTTCACGGTTGCGAATCACGTCCCTGATTAGCATCATGGCGCAGCTCCTTGACTTGTCTTGTGGGTCAGGTACGTTTGGCATTATAAGCAAGCCGCCGCTTTATGTCTCTAGTCAAAAACGAGTGTCGAGTCAGCTGAGTAATAGCGTGTGCTGGTTCATGCGAATTTATCCTTGCCCCGGCGGCAGCGCGGGCCAAGTGTTCTAGCCTCCTGTTGCCGGAGATGAACTCCAATGCTTTAAATTAGAAGAGACTCGACTGTAAGGAAGGTCTTCTGAAGGTCGTTGATTCTCGAGCGCGTTCAATCTTCTTGTTGAAACCCAGGCGTTCACAGTGAATTCTGAACAGGCGTTCTGTTGCTTCCCAGAATTGACCCTTGCCCCGCATTCTTTCGCCGAAAACGCTCGAATTGAGTTTTCCTTCGCGGGCTTCCTTGATTCGATTCAGAATGCGGTTTGCTTTAGTTGGCAGTTTTGCGTGGAGCCGCTCCTGAAAGTAGGGGGCAACGCTCCCCGGAAGTCGCAGCATGTTAATAAACGCGTGTTTAGCGCCAGCGTCTTTGGCCCGCTTGAGCAACTCGGGAATATCGGTAGTTAAACCTGGAATCACCGGAGCGATGCCGATGCCGACCGTGATACCGGCGGCCGCCAAATCCCTCATCGCGTGGAATCGCGCATCAGGTAGCGGCGCGTATGGTTCGACCGCCCGGGCCGACTCCCGATCCGTGAAAGGAATTGTAAAAAAGACACCCAGGCGGGCCTCGCGCGTAAGGTCCTGCAAAACATCGATGTCTCTCCGGATTAACGCTGACTTGGTAATCACGCCTACCGGATTGCGAAACTCCGCGCAAACCTTCAGACAGCTGCGTGTGAGTTTGTAGTTAGCTTCGAGGGGAATATAGGGATCGGAAGTAAAAGAAAAAACGATCTCGTCACCTTTCCACGAGGGCTTCATTAGCTCCCGGCGCAAGAGTTCCGGCGCCTTAACCTTAACCACAATCTTGCGATCAAAGTCCGTCCCTGCTCCATACCCAAGATATTCATGAGTGGGACGGCTGAAGCAATAAGTGCAACCGTGGATGCACCCTCGATAACAGTTCAGCGAATAATCAAAACTCACATCGGGACTGTTGTTGTGACTAATGATCGTGCGCGTATCAGTCTCTTCAAAGACTTCCAGCTTTGTTTCCGGCGGCTCTCCGAGCCACTCCACAGAATGGCTGAGCCAGGGATTGGGAGGGTTTTCTACGTACTGCATGCGTGCAATCCTGTCCTATCTATGCAACGCAGAATAACAGATTGAGATTTGTTTGGCGAGTCGGTCAGAGGCGCTCCACGATGCAGCCTAGTTCCTTGTAATTGCCAATTGTCGATTTCCAATGCCAATTGTTTAGTCCCGCCAGTTGTTAATCGGCTATTGGCATTGAGCAATTGGCAATCTTGAGACCCAGCCGCGGTAGACTGACTCAAACCTTTTCAGCCCAGGTCACGAAGAAGAAGCGGTACTTGTCGGGATCCTGCAATGTGATAAATCGTCCGCCCCAACCTTCGTCAATCGGCGGCTTGAGTTCCACACCCTTATCGATGAGTTGCTGATAGTAAGCGTCGACGTCTTCCACGCCGAGAAAAAAGTGTACGCCGCGCCCCCTCCGCAGCATCGTCTCCAGATTCTGAGCGAGGGTGATGCGCAAGTTGCCCGCACGCAGAGTAGCCATCGGTGGTTCCGTCGCTGGGTTATTTGAATCGACTTCGAAACCGAGTTGGTCGTTATAAAACGCCAGCGACTCCTCGAGGCTATTCACCTCGAGAAACAACAGATCCATTCCGCTTATTTTGATTTGCCGTTCCAAATCAACCTACAGCTGTGAGCAGCAGATAAACACCGTATCCGCCGGCGCAGACCGCGAACCAAAACATCGTTTCCCGCACTGACCTGTGTCTCCTCAGGGGATTACTAACCGGGAGTGAGGCGTTGACCGCAACCATGGCGTTGTGTGCCATTGCCACTCCGAAAAGAATCACAACGACAGCCAGGATCGCTAGGGGCCACAAAAACCAGAACCACTGAAAACGAACCAGGAACAAGAGAAACAGTCCCAGCAGCAAACAAAGAAAGGCGCTCAGACCACGACCAAAGAATCCTATATCCTTAGCTGCGGGAGCCGACGGGCGTAAAGCTCCGGGCTTCGGTCTATTGCGTTGGCCATCATATTCTCGGCGAGTGTTCTCATCTTTCAGCACACCATACGCCTCGTTCAGCGTCTTCATGTCCTCCTCACTGCCACCTCGGTCAGGATGGAGACGCGCCGCTTTGCGCTTGTATAGCCGTTCAAGGTCACGGCTCGTCGCCCCCTCATCTGCGCCAATAATGGCGTAGTAGTCTTTCTTCGAATCTACCTGACTCATACTGGTGAGTGATTCTAGAGTTGAGCTTTTGGATTTGCAATTTTAGAGTTTTGGTTCAGTTTGAGTTCTGAGTGCTTTGCACAAAAAAGTCGGACTCTGAAGAGGAATGCAACGCTCTTTACATTCGTGACGCTTCGTGTTGATTCGTGGATCGTGTTCGCTGAACCACATAACTAACGAAACCACGAAAAAACACGAAGCTTCACGAACTATTCAAAAGCCAGGAAGTTTAGTTGGGCAAAAGTTTAAGAGGGCTTGCGTGATAGACTGCGTTTTATGGCTCCGTCCTTCTCGCCCGGTGACGATCTTCTATTTCAGCTTGAAAGCGGATACGGCCTGCTCCGTATATTGGCAGTCGAAGGCGAGGGACAAAATACTGTCTGGCACCTGCTGGCCTATGAAGAGTTTTTTCCGTCAGTAGAAGACGCCGAAAGCGCTTTGGCTCAGACTGGCGCCCTCCATATTCGAAATTCTCATCTCGCACTGACTGACCGGGCCTTTGAACGCACGCCCGCCGCGCGACTTGGCAATCGCCCCCTGACAGATGAGGAACTCGCACCCTATCGCGAGTGGCTGAATTCTGCAGAAAAACCCGTGTCTGATCGGTCGGCGCTGTTGATGTTGGGGATTCGCTAGAGGGTCAAGGTCCAAAACGGAAGCGATATTCCAGGGAGTTAACGAAACCATTGACCATGGTTCGCGCATTACCGGTTGAGTTGAGTTCCTGAATCCAAGCCAAATACAAGACGTCCGGATCCCGCCTCAAGTATCCAAAGTATTGCATTACGACAAACGCCTGGTTGAAATATTTCACAGACACTTCAGGACTCTCGGCAATCTCACGCAATACCTGGGCACGTGTCTTCGTGCCGTTTGTGAGGGCATCAATCAACGCCTGCCGGTTGGTAAGAGTTACTCCAGCCCTCTGCAACAGCCCATCCACGTACTCGGTCGACGTAAGCGAGGGGGGATACAGACTAACAAACGGCGGACGCGTCATGAAATCGTTTACAAATGCAACCCTTGCTGCTTCCAACTGCGCATCGCTGAGGAAGCCGCTCACGCGTGCCAGGTCCGGAATGAACTCGATGTAGTCCGGCTTGCGGCCAAACGCTACCGGGTAGAAGCGGTAGACAAAGTACCCGCGCTGTTGAAATTCCGGCGACTGGTAGAAATTGCCAGACACGTGAACTCGATCGCAGGTGATATCACCCGGTGGGCAGTTATTAATCACATTCTGCCACGCAATGAAACCAGGCGGATCGGGTTCTCTTCCCAGGAAATCAATATAGTGCTGGCGCACGAAGAACGCCGTCTGGTCGATGGGATTGGGTCCATCAACGGTCTCGTTATCGTTGATTGTAATTACAGCCGTAGTTGGTGGCCCGAGGACCACACCAATAGGGTTGCTGAGGCTGATCGTAAACGTTTCAGGACCTTCCGCGTAAGAATCATCTACGATTGGAATCGAGATCGTCCTGGAACTTTCCCCCGCAGCAAACGTCACCGTGCCCACTGAGGCGGCGTAGTCGCAGCGTGAGGAAGCAACACCATTAACGACATTGCAATTGCTGAGACCTGCCGTGTCGCCGGTTGCATAGCTAACAGTCGAAGCGGCGGAGGTATTGCCAAGTCGAGTAAAAGTAATCGCGGCACCTCCCTGCCCTTCCTTCGCACCAAAATTGGTTGCACCAGAGACTACAACGCCGATAGAAGCTGAAGATTGAAACTGCCCGCGGATCTCACCATTGGGAAACATGCTGGTATGCACGTTGACGTAAAGTAATCCATTCTTCAGATCGGTAACCTGTTGTGGGGTTAAGCTAATTTCAAAATCGCTTAACTGACCCAGTGGCAACGGGAACAATACTGCGGCGTTACTTCCGACCGCCGCGGGCCCGTGAATGTGGGCATCGGTTTCCTGGCTCGTTAGTCCGCTAAAGTTTAGCGAAAGGCGTGCAGTCTCCTCGTCCGGACTGAGGATTAGCGACGCGGCCCCAGTAGCTGTCGAATTCGTTGCAGGGACCTGCTGAGCGCCGCCGAGTGTGGCGACAAACACCTGAGATGGCTTCGACTTGATCTCGTAAACCGAGCCATTGGACAGGGAGACGACGTAGACGTTTCCATTCGGTCCCGTTTGAATATCGGTGGTAATTCCAAAATCACGACCGATCAATAAACTCTCGCTCTCAGTGATATCAAACTTGTCAGTATTGTCCGCCACAAGATCAGCCAGCCCCGGATCGCTAAAACTGAAATGCTGCCGGTCAGCCGACATTTTGAAGCGGAACAAGAAACCGTTTGAGAGGGTAACCCGCGATCCCCCTACAAGCAGATCGCCTTCGAATTGCGGACCCAGGCCTCTGCCACGAACGAAACCAATCGGCGAAGGCGCAACCGCAAACTTCCAACTGAACTCCGGATCGGTGTACTGAGCGCCGGGCAACATATAAAGCCGCGCGAGAGCCGCTTGCGGGGTATCGGCAATATTGCTCGGGGGCCAGCGCACCTGCTGGAGCGCGCCGACGCCGTAAGTACTTTCAATAGCCTTGAACTCTGCGACGCGATTGAGCGGACCCATGGCTTGAATCCAACCGCCGTTTGCACCTGGTCGAACGCGATTGATCTCATCGAAAGCATCGTCGCCGTTCTCCTGCGTCCAGAGGTTTCCTGTTAGTGGATCGAATGCCATCCCAAAACTATTCCGCACTCCGTAAGCAAAGATCTTCTTCACATTTGCAGCAGCTTCTCCACTCAGTCCACTGTTGACGTTGAAGAAAGGATTGTCAGAAGGGGTTGTGCCATCATCGTTGAGCCGCAGGATTACTCCGGTCATATGAGCATCGTCGGGTTCCGGACCCCCAAACTGATCATCCGGTACAGGGCCGCCGCTCGTGATGTTCTGAAGCAAGCCGCGCCGGCCATTGTCACCGAAAATGACGTATAACTTGCCGTCCTGGCCGAAACGCAGCACTCCACCATTGTGATTTCCGCGCGAGGTCTGGTTAGCGTCCTGCTGTAAAGAACGAAGACTGATCAGCTTGCGGTCGAAGGTGAGCGTCGCGCCGTTCCACACGTAGCGATCAACTCGATTGCCTAACAGCGGCGACGCATCGACATTAGTTGTATCGGAGCCCGTGGTGCTCTCCGACCAAAACAAGTAGACGTAACCATTCAAAGCAAAACCGGGATGCACAGCAATTCCCAGTAAACCGCGCTCGGAAGCCGAATTGACAGGCAGGTCGAGCACGGTGCTGTGCAGTGCACCATTCAAGATCCGTCGGACCCTTCCGGTAGCCTTCTCCAGGATCAGAAAGTCATTGGGACCAATGAACTCCATACTGGTCGGTTGATCCAGTCCCGCCAAAACCGTGCTGACTGTCAGATTGTCGTCAAGCATTACCGGAGAGAGTGCGAGGGGCTGGATGATGGTTGTGATAGTCGCCGAGTTGTTGTTGGGATCAAAGTCAGTTTCGCTGGCGTTCGCGCTCGCCGAATTTACCAAGACTCCCTGCGCGGTGGGCGCGACAGTTATCGTCGTGACTGCCGAAGCACCAGCGTTCACTGTCCCCAGCGCGCAATTTATCGTCGTCATACCGCCGCACGTCCCCTGGGTTGAAGTAGTCGAGACCAAAGCTGCTCCGGGCGGCAGCATGTCAGTCAGATTTACATTCGTGGCCGCGGCCGGACCATTGTTGGTGACGGCGATTCGGTACGCGAGATTGATTCCCACCTGACCGGGATTGGGCGAAGCCGTCTTGCTAACTGACAGATCTATGCTCAATGGGCTGACCACTCGGAGCATTAACTGTGACGTATGAATTAGAGAACCCGACTGACCCGTAACGTCAATCGTGTGGTTCCCCAGTGGAGTGCCTGCCGTTGACGTGAGGGTCAGTGTCGAGGTCTTCGGATTTGCATCGGTGAAGCTAAGCGACGTCGGGTTGAAACCGGCTGACACCCCGGAAGGCAGATTGCCGGCACTCAAGTTTACAGTTCCTGTGAACCCGGCCAGCGGAGTCACTGTCACCGCATATTGCGCCGCTGAGCCCGGGGTGATCGTTCGTGATGATGGAATTACGCTTAGGGAGAAGTCAGGCGTAGCTGAAATGGGCGACGAAATCACAAACGTCTTATAAATGTAGTCTCCGGAAGTATTGCCATCGTTATTTGCCTGGTTGCCTGCTGCATAAAATAAGACCGGCCCAACATCAGTTGCCGGGGCCGTCCAATTGAAGGTCCAGCTCGCAGTGTGCTGTTGGCCGACAAAGGTCCCTACCGATGTGTGTTCGATGTATTGCCTGGCGCCGCCCGGTCCCTGGTTGTTGAGCACCTGGGTAAGAACATCAGTGCTCTGTAGGTTCCCTGCCTTTTCGTCACCTGTATCCAGCGCTGTCAGTTGGAATCCCCAGCGAATGCGCGTGGCGTCGGCTGCGTTGTTGTGAGTTACGGTCAGGGCGTAGGTCTGGCCCGGAATGTAATTCTGCGGAGCGGTGATAGAGATGTTGCCGGTTCCCGCGTCGGCGGGTACGTGGCATTCGGCACAGGCTTCGGGTTCTTCACCGGGTGCGCCGGTATAACCGGCCGGTGGGCCGGATGAGAAAGCGTGAACCGGTAGACTGGTGTTGCTGTGGGAAAGAAACAAGCCGAGGAACGCAGCAAGCAAAGACGGAAGTATTATTAAGCGCGCCTTTTCATAACCTGGCGTTGGAGCAAAGCGCATTCGGGACTAACTCCGATGAAAACAATCCATCTGAAAATAGCCCGGCAAACAACGCCAGGCTATTTCAGTTTATCAGAAGGAAGCTAACCGTTGAGCAATCGCCCGCTACACCATGAAACCAAGATTTGGCGTTGCGAAGCGCCCAATCAGCGGGAAGACGCCAACGAGATCGCTGGTAGACAATCCGTACCAGGTGGCGAGTGTTGCCGCAAACTGTTCGACAGAGGTTGTAGGTATCCACCGACCTCGAGGCGTGGCGCCGCTATCAGTGTCGTTTGGACCTCCGAGCTGCAACGTCGGATAGGCTCCATAGATCGTCCTACCCAAGACTGCGCCTCCTATGACCAGATGGTGGTTGCCCCAGGCATGGTCGCTGCCGGCCTGGGCGCCGGTTCCAGCTGGCTGTAGCGTGCGACTGAAATCTGACAACGTAAAAGCGGTAACGTCATTTTGGACATTCAATTCAACAGTGGCGTCATAGAAAGCCTTGATGGCCTGGCTTACCTGAAGCAACAATCCATCCTGCCCGCCCGGTTGACCATTATTGAGCGCCTTCTGTCCGGAGTGTGTATCAAAGCCTCCGATCTGACAAAAGAAAATCTGGCGCTTCATATTGATTCCCGCGGTAGGGTCAGTGCTCGCTTTGATCACCCGGGCCACCTGCAATAGCTGTCGACCCAACGATGTGTTGGGAAAGACTGTCGTGAGGACCGGATTGACACTGGCAAGCGCCTGGCTTGTTTGCAAGGAACTGGACCGGGTGTCACTGGCGGCTTTGATGAACTGGTGATTAAGTTCCATTGTCCGCATCTGATCGAACGATAGCCTGCGAGCGGTGTTTTGAGCCGTTGTATATCCACTCGATCCTGGTGCTGAGGTAAGGGGAAGTACGGCATTGAGCGGTGTATTTGAGTCGCCGATGGCCAGTTGCCGTGTGTTGATACCGGTGAGAATCAGATTGACGCCGGCAATCGAAACGTTCTGGGGAAAACTGGCAGCGCCGTTCAACGGGATCGTCAAGTCGGCTACGCGTCCGCCCCAACCTGTCTGCAAGACTTCATTCGCAACGGCGGTCTGGAACAAGCCAATTTGATCCGAGTGTGAGAAAAGCTGGAGTGGCTTCTTCCCCGTTCCGTTTTGGTAGGTGGTCTTCGTCAGCGGTTCAACCAGCGGGCCGACATTACTCACCACCGCGCATCTATTCTGGTTAAAAAGATCCCTGATCTCCGGAACGTTTGGATGAAAGCCGTAAGAGCCTCCGCTGAGAGGCGAAACCGGGAGAAGGTTCGCTTGTGGAATAGCGAGATCAACTCCTCGTGAGGCGGCATAGGAACTGTACTGGTCAAGCGACACGAGCAAGTTATTGCCGTCGTTTCCGCCGTTCAGAAAGATGCAGACAAGAGCTTTGTAGCTGGTGGCAGCCTGAGGCGTCATCGCGTGCACAAGTCCAAGGCTATCGACTGTCGAAGCGAGGGCCACTCCGCCCAAAGCGCAGGCGCTGGTCCTAAGAAAGTTTCTGCGTGTTGAAGCCATGATAAGTTATCTCTGTATGTCGTACTGAGAAGATGTTGCCACCAGGTAAGCAGCCATTTGTGCTCGCTTGCGAGCAAAGTTTGTGTCGGTGGTCGGAATGGCGTTGATGGCTGTAGTCAGCGATGTGCGCATTTGCGTAGACATCGTACCGTGAAGCATCAGGGCATTGAGTTGATCCAGCATTGCCGAGGGAGTCAGCGCGACGGCCTCAAGATTCGCAAGGTCCACTGAGGTTCCTCGGGGACGATCAGGACTTTGCGCAGGTGTGGCATTGGCTGTTACACCCGAGTAAATGAGCGTGTTTATGTTATTCGCCCGCCGTAAAGTGGTAGCTGTTGAAAGTATTCCAAATGCGGGGCCCACGAGTTTGATCCCGGGAACTTCGTAACCCGGCTGGTAATAGCTGAAAACAGTCGCCGGGAGAAAAATGGGTTGATCAAGTGTGCCTGCAAAATCTACCGACGACCTGATACCCAGGACCCCATCGCTGGTTGAAGTTTTATCAAAGGACTTCACGTTGAGAGCGCGCAAGACACCGATGATGTGCTGAGCGGGTTCACGCAACTTACCGTAGTTTGGATCTGTTTTAACATCACCCCGGGCTTCGGGGTCGAGTAGAACAGCCTGGACCACGGATCTCATGTTGCCTCGAGCGCCCGTGCATCCCTCGGGATAAAGAGCATCGCAGTCGCTGTTGAAAACCCTGGAAACACGCTCGACATACGCACCACTCGGATTGCTCGTGACCAAATGCTGAATCATTTGCTTGGCGATAAACGGACCGACATTCGGATGGTTGAATATATTGTCCAAGCCGGCAGTCAGGTCTGATTGGGCACAGGACTGACTGGTTCCGCTACAAGCAGCCAGAGTCACTCCATTCAACAATACCTTGGCGCCCAGGTCGTGATTATTCCCGCCGCGAGGCACCATCGGATCACGCCAGTTAGTAGTGCCGGCGGATGGGAACGGGGGATTCGCCACAGGATTAAAGTTCCAGCCGGTAAAGAGTCGCGTGAATTCGTTGACGTGAGTCTGGGAGTATGACGGAATCGGAACGCCTTGAGCGTCCAGTTTAGGCGAGCCGTCCAGGTTTAGTTCCGTAACGCCAATTGAGAAGAGCTGCAGCACCTCACGAGCCCAATTCTCGTTTGGATTGGTTCGCGTGCTCAGGCGCATGTCGAGGTACTCGCCCATGGCTGGATTCAGCGTAATTTCTCCAAGCAGAGTGCGATAGTTGCCGAACGCTCCACGGTCAAGCATCTGCAAGTACATCGTCATCCAACTTCCGCGATTGAGTCCCCCGGACCCCGACACGACCAGAATTTGGTGCAGAGCAAACGCCACCCGCTGACGAAGCTGATCCTGTCCGTAAAGCGCATTTGAGTAGAAGGTGCGTTGAATTGGATACAAGCTAAAATTGTCGCGGTTACAAACCGTCTGGTTATAGTTGGGATCATTCGGATTGCTAGTGGGACAGGCAGTGCCCTGGTCGTCTACAGGAAATGGCAGATCGGGATAGTTCGAACCTTTCGCTGGATTCGTCACAGCCAAATTGAACTGCTCGTTCAGATAGGCTCTGAAGCCCATGGCTTTTACGCGGTTGACTTCGGCCTGACTGGGAACTCCCCACGAAGCTTGCTCGAGGAAACGAACTGTATCGGCATCTGTTGCGGACCCGGTAAACGGAGCGGGCGTCGCCATTGGATCCGGCGGCGGCGGCGCGGCAGGCGCAGGCGATGAGTATTCAGTGGAGGAGTCAACCCCCGGACCGCCTCCGATCGTTCCCATGGCAATGCGGACGCGATTGCTCGCCACCCCATGTAAATTGACGCTCAGTAGGACGTCGCCAACATTGCCGAGATCGTCGGCCAACCGGACGATAAGCATCGTTATGCCTTCGAATCCGGGAACCCGGCCCACATACTCAATCTTGAGCAGGTACCGTTTACCCGCAGCGTCTTCCACATCCGCTGAGAAGGCATTCACTCCCTCACCGGCATATAGCTCGAGGTCTCTCGCAAAGATGGCTAGCCGCGTACGATTGTCAGTGCTGAATTGAACGGTCGAAGTCGGTGAAAACGGTTCAGGCTTCATCGTGACAGATTCAAACGCGATGGCCCGAGTCGACGGTGCAGCCTGAGTCATCAGAATTGGCGGTTTGCTTGCCGCGCGCAGCGTTGTGAATACTCCTGCGGCAGCGATCAAGAGTGCAACTTGAAGGATAAGATAAACAGACTTGGAGAAATGATTCGGCACACGCCGTGGGAGACTTGTAATCATAAGTGGGCTCTCTCCGTCACAAGGTCGATGCGAAACGCGAACTGTGAGGTATGACTGACTTGGCGGGGCACCCGGCCAAAACCCGGTTCAACCAAAATATAACATGTCTGACAGTCCCCAGGTCAACAAGTTAGACGATGGATGGTTCAATAAGGTCGAAGTTAATCTTTGAGAACGTGGGCCAACCCGCCCGAACCGCAGAAATCGAGGCCTGCCCTTTAAAAAGGCCCCAGAAGCAACGGCCTTTGCACTAAAAATCAGAGAGTTCGTGGTTCTAGTCAACGTTGCACCCGACTGAAAGCGAGGTCGCTAAACTCCAACAACCCGCTGGGGCTTTGCACAAAAAAGGTCGCATGACAATTTAGTCCGCGAAGCGGACGGAAGCATAAAGCCTGGGGCGTGAGCCCCAGGTACGCGGCCCATCAAGAGTGATTAGCCCGCGGAGCGGGCGCAAGCTCATCGAACCCGTTCTGTCACCCGCTTCGCGGGCTTGGAATCATTTTGTGCTCGGCGACCTGGGGCTCACGCCCCAGGCCTTACGCTTTCACCTGCTTCGCAGGTTTACTGAAAGGCTACGAAATCACGGTCGACCGTGGAGACTCGCGGACTTTGGTCACTTTTGTGCAAAGCCCCTCTCCCGCTAAAGGCGTAATTGGACACTGAGTCGTGTCACAAAACGAACATGTTGTCGCCAAAATTTCCAGTCACGACACGCCGGGTCCCGGAGAAAATCGCATCCATCGCTTGGCGGAAAAAGCTCGAGGTAACGGCACTCGTTGTACTAGTTTACGAAGCTCAAAGATCCATCAACAACTTGTAAGGAGGATCTCAGTAATGGTTAATTTTGGATTGTTCGTTCGTTTGGAAGCGAAACCTGGTAAGGAAGCAGAGGTTGAAAGCTTTCTGCGTAGTGGACTGCCGCTCGTCGAAGCCGAACCGGGGACCATAACCTGGTTTGGCATTCGACTCGGCCCGTCGACGTTCGGTATCTTCGATGCTTTTGAGGACGAGGCGGGCAGGCAAGCACACCTTTCAGGCCGGGTGGCAGAGGCACTAATGGCGAAAGCACCTGAACTTTTCGCCCAGGCGCCTGTGATCGAGAAGGTCGATGTCCTTGCGGCAAAACTTTCCGCGTAGCGTTAGACCTAAATGGAGATCAATTGATGACCAAGGTACTCGTCCTTTACTACAGCATGTACGGCCACGTCGAAACGATGGCGAATGCGGTTGGCCAGGGCGCAAGAAGCGTTGCGGAAACTGAAGTTGATATCAGACGTGTGCCGGAGGTGGTCCCGGAGGAAGTGGCCCGCAAGGCGGGAGCTAAATTGGATCAAGCGGCGCCAATTGCAAAGGTCGAAGAGCTTCCCGGCTACGACGCCATCATTTTCGGAACTCCAACCCGCTTCGGCAATATGTGCGCTCAAATGCGCAACTTTTTGGATCAAACCGGCGGGCTTTGGATGAGTGGCGCGCTGGTCGGCAAGGTTGGTAGCGTTTTCACTTGCACCGCCACGCAGCATGGTGGACAGGAAACGACCATCGTCAGTTTCCACACAACACTACTGCATCAAGGCATGATCATCGTTGGTGTTCCCTACGCGGAGCAGCGACTGATGAATATGGACGAAATTAGCGGCGGCACGCCATATGGTGCTTCGACGCTCGCTGGGGGTGACGGTTCCCGTCAACCTAGTGAGAATGAGTTGGAGATAGCGAGGTACCAGGGTAGTCACGTGGCGAAGATAGCCGCGAAGCTGGCAAGTTAACTTGAAGCGATGCGGATTAGAGAATGTTAACCGCTCGCCCGGCCAGCAGGGCAACAATCAACAGCGAGATCAGCGCCTGGATATCATCATGATTTTCGCCCACCGCGAAAGAACGGGGACATCGGTGGGCGAGAAGGCGGTGCTTGTGTTGAATGCCAGAAACAAATAGTCGATGAAGCTTGGTTCCCACTCACGTTCACCCGCCGCCTGCTTCGCCGCCGGATCCATCGTCATTTGCGGAAACAGAAACGCGCCATTGGTATGCCCGGGAGACAAGCTGCGTTGATGCGGCCCGCCCGCATCGAGGTGCCAGTACCACGAAGCGAAAACCAGAATGTTCGCCACCCATAGCGCGGCGCCGGACCGCAGGAGACTTCGCGAGTCTACGGTGTGCTCAAGTAATGTCTCGATAAGTGAAGCAAGCGACCAAGTCAGGGCGAGTGTCACGACGCTATTCAGAATGTAGCCCAGCACTTCAGTGAGAAAGTGATTGCCGCTGAGGTAAGAAATGACGGTGGGAAGAAGGAGGACGGTAACGACGATCGGAACCAGCCAGCGGCGGCCATCAATCAACAATGAAGGTGGCAGGGCGGAGTAGGCACCGCCCAGCGCGAGGAAGGCAACCACCGCCGGCCAACGCGGTTCACTCGCCCGCACCTCAACGTTTTGTTGGTTCATGATGTCAGCCGATGCGGGAAGTGCATGCCAAGGACCGTAAGTATTTAGTCTTTGCGGAGCCTTGCCAATTGCTGTTTGGTATTGTCCATACGCGACGCGGCAAGGATAGGGGTGCCACTTAGTTACAACTCGAATGGGTTTCTTAAGAATTAAAGACCCCACCCTAATCGGCGAAATCTAGTGATTTTCGTCTTCAAACAGAAAAGATTTCTGGGGAGTGTCGATTTGAACACTCGCCGTTCGACTAATGGATAGAAGGCAATGATTGTAGTCAGCTTAACGCAAGGCAGGCTGGTGAATTTGCCCCAATACTAGACTAAAGGAGAAAGATCATGGCAGCCATTAACCCGTACTTAAACTTTAACGGCAACACCGAAGAAGCATTCAACTTTTATAAATCGGTGTTTGGCGGTGAATTCCTGGCGGTAATGCGATTCAAGGACAACGCCGAATGTGGACAAATGTCCGAGAGCGACAAGGAGCGGATCATGCACATCGCGTTACCGATCGGTAACGGCAACGCTCTCATGGCTACCGACTCTTTGGAATCAATGGGGCAAAAGCTGACCGTTGGTAACAACTTCTATATTTGCATTTCGCCCGAAAGCAAAGAAGAAGCGGAGCGGCTTTTCAACGGACTTTCCTCTGGCGGTAAAATAGAAATGCCGCTGCAGGACATGTTTTGGGGAGCGTACTACGGGTCATTCACGGACAAATTCGGAGTCCAGTGGATGGTGAACTACGACAAGAACCGACAACAGTAATTGTAAAGCCGAATGTTCCCGAGGGGTTTGTTCACTTTCGCCCAGGTGAGGCATATCAGGTTGCGTGTTGATTTTGGAAGGGGAAAGACGATGGCACTGATCGATGGAATGTTGCAGGAGCTGGAACAGGAAGCACAGACGACGCGCCGCGTACTCGAGCGCGTCCCCGACGATCGGCTCTCTTGGCGGCCGCACGCAAAGGCGAGAACGCTTGGTGAGCTTGCGCTGCATGTTGCGATGGTGCCAGGTGCCGTCGCCGAGTTCGTTGCCGCTCAATCGCCGGTTCAGGCGCCGCAGTTTGTCGACCCCAGCCCCGAGAAAGCTGCGGAGTTGGTTCCGGCTCTTGAAGAGAGCATTGCCAAAGCTAAGAGAGTGCTCGGCGGGATGGATGACGCAACGCTTCAAGCAACCTGGCGCATGATGCAGGGCGAACGCGAAGTGTTAGCTATTCCTCGAGTGGCAATGTTGCGATCGATCATGCTGAACCACTGGTACCACCACCGCGGGCAGTTGACGGTATACCTGAAAGAGCTCGACGTTCCGATCCCTTCGATATACGGACCGAGCGCTGACGAAAACCCGTTTGCCTGAGGTTGACCTTGAGATACATCGTGAAGCTGATCTGCCACCGCGATCCCCAGACGTTGCTTGCATTGTGCGAACCGAGGGTAATCTTCGCGCTACCGGCTTTTGTATAGTTCGTGATGATTCGCGCGTTTCGTGGATTGTAACCATCGTTCGTGCCGATTCGTGTTGATTCGTGGATCGTATTAAGCGAACCAATTGAGGATTCGAACCTCCGACCTCACAGTCCCGAACCTAGCGAGACACGTAAACTTAACTAATTAATTTTGCATCGAGATGCAGCCACGAGCAAACCAAGGTTTTTACATCTGCTGACATCTGCTCACGTCCAATTCAAAACAAGTTTGGCCGTGGCGGTCGGCGCACACTGCCCTACGTCTTCACCGAACAAGGCGTTGCAATGTTGTCGAGTGTACTGAATAGCGAACGCGCAATCGAAGTCAACATCACGATCATGCGCGCGTTTGTGAAGCTCCGCCAGATGTTGGAGTCAAATGAAGACCTGAGTCGCAAATTTGCGTCCGTTATTCGGAAGCTTTCAACGCACGACAAATACTTCAAAGTCGTATTTGATGAACTTAAGAGACTGACTCAGCAGTACAGCCTGAGTGAAGCAGCCGAGGCTGTGCGTTATGTGGAAGAGGGGCACGCACGCGGAAAGGTAGTAATCGATTGTCGATCAGCCCGCGAAGCGGGCGTAAGCATAGAGCCTGGGGTGGAGCGAGGCTTTGCGAGCGCAACCCTAGGATCGCGAACGCAATAAATGATTGAAGCCCGCGAAGCGGGCGGGAGCGCGAACGGACATCGATGCTGGTCGACGTGTTGAGTAATCGATTGTCTGTCGCCCGCTTCGCGGGCTCGATTCGTTTTTAAACATCTGTACCGAGGGTTGCGCTCGCAAAACCTCGCTCCACCCCAGGCTTTATGCTTGCGCCCACTTCGCGGGCTGGAATGTTTCTACAACACCGTTACCTGGGGTTACGCTCGCAAAGCCTCGCTCCACCCCAGGCTTTATGCTTGCGCCCACTTCGCGGGCTGCAAACAGCTGTGGATCAAACGTAACGTTCATCGAATTCAATTTCGTTCGCTTTCAGAAAAGTAATGAACTCATCCCTAAACGAAACTCTTTGATGATGCTCCTTTTGGTTTGCGAGATAACGTTGCACCTGCTGCAAATTTGATTGACTCACCGTAAAGGCTGCGTAGCCCCGTTGCCAGGAAAAATCCGACAGACAAGGAAATACATCGTGCATCCATCCACTCGCATTGGCCTTCAGGTCGCGGAGCACGTCAGAGAGTGCTTTATCTGGACGAAGCTTCGCCAAAACATGAGCATGATCCTCCACTCCATTGATGCCAAGTGAGATTCCACCGCTGCCGCGAATTATTCCACCGATGTAATCGTACAAGAGTGGTTGATAATCGAGCGTGATCAGTGGTCTTCGATCTTTTGTCGAAAAGACAATGTGATAGAGAAGGTTCGTGAAAGATTGAGACATTGTGAGGTTCTCGATTCTTTGTGAGGTTAGATAAAGCACGAAGAGATTACCTCAAGGCCCGCGCGTTTGCCAGTCAATCAAGCGAATGTCAGGAGGGCGACGAGTCGTAAATAATGAAGAAGCCCGTGAAGCGGGCGTTAGCATAGAGCCTGGGGTGGAGCGAGGCTTTGCGAACGCAACCCCAGGATCGCGAACGCAATAAATGATTGAAGCCCGCGAAGCGGGCGAAAGGGGAACGCGAACCGACCTCAATGCTGGTCGACGTGTTGAGTGAATCGATTGTCTGTCGCCCACTTCGCGGGCTGGAATGTTTCTCAACAACGTTACCTGGGGTTCCGCTCGCAGACCTCGCTCCACCCCAGGCTTTATGCTGGCGCCCGCTTGGCGGGCTGGATTTTTAGCGCTGAAAGACGTTTTGAAAGTCTGCCACAATCCTGCCACAAATGAAAAACGGCCGCCAATGTTGGCAGCCCGTAAATTCTTGATGTATTTGGTCGGGGCGAGAGGATTCGAACCTCCGACCTCACGGTCCCGAACCGTGCGCTCTACCAGGCTGAGCCACGCCCCGACAAGGAAACTGGATTCTAGGTGGTGAGTAGCGTTAAGTCAAACTAGTGCCATCCTGACTTGATGCAACTCATCGATAGGGTGCTCGCAAACTAACACCTTGCGTTACTCGCTTCGCAAAATAACAGTTGCGCTACTCGGTTGTCGCAAACTAACAGTTTGCGTTACTCGGCTGCTCCCAAACACCAGCTTCTATTACAAAGGAGAGAAGCGCCATTTTAAACTTCGGCATTGCGCGCCTCGGCGGCGCGCGCCTTCTTTCGCCTCGATTTCAAATACTCGACGAAAGGAGGAATCAACGACAACATTACGACGACGATCACGACCCATTCGATGTGCTCATCAAGATCGATGCCGAATTTGGACTTGAGAATGCTCCCCAGAAAATAACCACCGAGAAGCATGCTCGAGACCCACAAAAAGCCTCCCATCACATTGAACAAAACAAAACGTCGATAAGGCATGCCTGCAGCGCCAGCGACAATTGGCGCAAATGTGCGCACGATCGGCACGAACCTCGCAATCACTATCGTCTTGCCCCCATACTTCTCATAAAAGGAATGCGCTTTCTGCAAATGACTGGGTCGGAACAGTAGCGACTTCTTCCGGCTAAAAAGTCGAGGGCCAAGCCTGGAGCCGGTGTAGTAGCCAACCGCATCACCAACGACCGCGGCGACAAACAAACTGACTACTAAAATTGCGAGATTCAATTTCCCTGTCGCAGCAAATAGTCCCGCGACCACCAGGAGAGAATCGCCTGGAAGAAAAAAGCCGACCGCCAAACCGGTTTCGGCAAAGACAATAAAAACGAGTCCGAAATAGACAAACAGGCCACCCTTGGCTAGCAGAGTCTCAATGATCAATTTCGGATTGAGAAAATCTCGGAGTTGATGAATCAGTTCGTAAAGTGAATCCATAAGCTATGTTGACCAGCCATGCTGTCCAATCAGGGGAACAAAGGCACAGGCGCCGTGATCCTCTTCCCTGACTCCTCGATCGGTTTTGACGACGCGAACCAGACGCTGCGCTTCTCGTGTCGGGCCAATTGGAAGCACTAGTCGCCCACCAATCTTTAGCTGCGAAACCAGCGGTTCCGGAATGTTTGGACCACCAGCTGCGACGAGAATGCCGTCGTATGGAGCATTCGCCGCCCAACCAAGCGTGCCATCAAAACACTTAACCGTGGCATTGTAGATTCCCAGTTCGCGAATTTTTGCCTGGGCCTGACGCGCCAGTTCCCCGAGACGCTCGATCGAATATACCTGGCCGGCGACTTTTGCCAGCACTGCGGTTTGGTAACCTGATCCCGCGCCAATCTCCAGCACGCGACTATCCTTGTCAATTTCCAGCAACTCCGTCATTCGCGCAACGATGAATGGCTGCGAGATCGTTTGATTGGCACTGATCGGCAATGCGTGGTCGCCGTAAGCACGCGCCTGCAGAGCTTCAGGCACGAACGCATGACGCGGTACCGCGCGCATAGCATCAAGAACTTTCACATCCTGAATCTGGTAATGATCACGCAGACGCGCGACCATACGATCGCGCGGAATTGTGTAAGCTTGAAGATGCCCTGAAGGCTGTTGACCGGTTGATGACACTGGGTTTGAGTTTAGAGCCTGGAGGGGGAAATGGAAAGGTACTTCGTGGTTTAGCAATGCCCTAATTTGTAACGCGAACTGTTAGTTTGCGCTGAATGAGTGACATTCAAGGCGCGCGCAAACTAACAGTTTGCGTTACGAAAACCAAACTAGGGACTACCCGTGGTTTATCTCTTTTGCAGCAACTCGACAGCGTTTAGGTAGTTCCAGGTTTCAATCGCTGTTAGCGCCTGGTGGTCAGTCATATCGCTGCGCAACGGTGTAACAGAGATGCAGCCTTGTTCAACTGCCTGGTAGTCTGTGCCATCCGCAGCGCCTTTGTTGAAATACTCTTCACCAATCCAGAAGTAAGGTTTGCCGCGAGGATCAATGTGTTCACTGATAACGGGACGAGCGTTTTTAATGCCCTGCCGGGTCACCCGCACTCCCTTAATGTCGCCTTGAGGAAAATTGATATTCAGTAATGTGCCTTCGGGCAATCCTTCCGCAAGGACTTTTCGCACTGCAGTAACAGCGAAAAGTGCGGGCTCCGTAAAGTCGAAATTCTCGCGAGCGACCAGGCTGAATGCGATGCCGGGCACACCGAGGATCGTCGCCTCAAGCGCTCCGGCAACCGTTCCGGAATAGGTGGCGTCGTCGCCGAGATTGCCGCCGTGATTAATTCCTGAGGCGCAGACATGCGGGAGCTCCGCTGCCGGTAGTATCTTGTTGAGCGCGAGAGTTACACAGTCGGTCGGCGTTCCGTCGACGGTCCAGTGACGATTATCAATCTGGCGAATGCGAAGAGGCCGGGCCAGGGTAAGGCTGTGTGAAGCCCCGCTCATTTCAGACGCGGGGGCCACAACGTAAACGTCTCCCACTTCCTTTAGAGCTTCTTCAAGTTTGATCAGCCCATCAGAATGGATGCCATCGTCATTGGTCAGCAGGATTCGGGTCATAGAATCAGGCGGGCTCCCAGTGCTTTGCAGACCCGCTCCCGCCTCGCCTCAACGAGGAGGGTATCCACTTCAAAAACGTCTCGGGGGGACAACTGAAGGGAGGTAAGACGGGTTGCTCAGCGCTCACACCTGGAAAGCGGATCTGGAGTGGATTAGTCGCGCGGCGCGGTGCTACGCATGCGGCCTTTCTTCTTGTTCCGCTTGCGCGCGAGGGCTGATTTCAATTTAGCCTTCTGGCCGGGCGGGATGAAAAACGCGTGTTTCTTCGCGTCCTTAATTATTTCCTCGGTCATCACCTTGCGCTTAAAGCGCCGCAATGCGCTTTCGATCGATTCACCCTGGTTAACAGTAACTAACGCCATTCTTTCTCCGTTTTAGTCAGTTTTGCGCTTCTCAGCTCACTTATTTAACACGTCCATAACGCTCGCGGTCAAGTTACCCGTTTATTGGCAACCGAAAGTCCAACATCCAACGACAAGTAAGACGTTGGACATTGGACTCAGGGTTCAAAACGAAATTCGGAAAGCCCTTGGGGACTAAACCGCCACAACTTCTGCCTGGGCCGGTTCTGCCTTCTTGCGGCCCAGTCCCTGAATCTGCACGGGCTTATCCGCTTCTTTCGTATCGAGCTGCTGCTTCAACACCAACTCCTGATACAGCTTGCGCATCATCACAGCTTCTTCGTGGGCAGTCTTAGGACCTTCCATTTGCGGCTTGTTAGGACGAGCCAGGTCGGTAGGATTGAGCACCATCCCGTGACTCGGGTCCACGAGTTCGACTTCCTTGCCGCGTGCGAAGATTTCATGACGCCCATGCTCTTCGTACCACTTGGCGACGGTCGCGTTCTGATGCATGTTCTCGATAATATTTCGCCATCCAATCCCCGTGTTGTACGCGCAGAACGAAATTTCACCTTCCTGCGTGCCGTAGGGGATGATGCACATTTCCGTGCGGCGGAAGTCGTAGTTAAAAAGATCCTGGAACCACATACCGGCTATGAAAAGGAAATTCCAACGGTCTGAACGACGAATCTCGATGTCATCCGCTGTGCGGTCACCGCTCACCTTCCCGTAATCTTTTCCGGTCAAGCCAAACGACTTGTCGAACTTCTTGAACAGCTCGTATAGCGTGAACTGCGATGGCGACTTGTAGGGATTGTAGTTTTTCAATAGCGCCAATCCCATCATCAAGTTTGACATCCACTTGCCCCGCGCGGCATCGGTGATCTTCTGCATGTCTTTCACGAGGCCGGGAATACTAAGAAACTCCGGCACCGGTCTCATCTCGCGGGTTTCTTTGTCCACCATCACTGCCGTGCCCACGCCACAATTCGGGTGACAACCGCAGGACACCTGACCCCACTCGGCCTGCGGGCCGTGAACGAGATCAGCAAAGTCAGCGAATGCTCCCATCAGCGATAGGGGGAACCAGTCTCGAGTCGGCTCTGTAATACCAACCTGATTCTTTACGTCATGCGCCAGGTGCGAAAGCGTGTAACGCTGTTGCAGGCGACGCTGCTCAGTAATCTCTTCATCGCGGCCGGTGAACGACACGGGTTGGAACGAAAGAAAGGCAATCTTCTTGGGATTGTCGAGCGCGAACCGCACAATTGACCCGACCTGGTCGTTGTTGATGCCGTTTACCAAAGTCGTAACCAGGACGATCTCAACGCCGGCTTCGTGCAGGTTGTTGATCGCGCGCATCTTCACATCGAAAAGATTACCTACCTGCCGGTGGCTGTTCGCATCATTGCCGATACCATCAAACTGAAGATACACATAACGCAAACCGGCTGCGGCTGCCTCGCGACAGAATTCCTTGCTTTTGGCAAACTCAATTCCGTTCGTCGCCGCCTGAACGCTGTTATAACCAACCTTACGCGCGTAACGTATCGACTCGAGGAAGTGCGGAGATATCGAAGGCTCACCGCCGGAAAACTGAACAGACATCTGGCGACGCGGCTTGATGGAAATAGCGTTGTCCAGAATCTCTCTGATGTCGTCCATACTTAACTCATGAACGAAGCCCACCTGATTGGCGTCCATAAAGCATGGGTCACACATCATGTTGCAGCGGTTTGTTAAATCTACGGTTAAGACAGCGCCGCGGCCATACTTAATCGTGCTGGTGCCGTGGTTGTGTAACTTTTCATCGTTGTGCGCATCAATGTCGCGACCCGGGAACATCTTCTCAATATGAGTCAGGAACTCGACGTCTATCGCCATCATGTCTTCGAAGTGGCCATGAATCGCACAATCCTTAACCATCCAAATCTCGCCGTTCCGTTCAATAATCTGCGCTTTGATCTCGCCGACCTTTTCGTTGATCAGCACGCTAACATCCTGCTTACCGCTGAGGATTGACTCCCTCGCCTCAATCACGCAATTTGGGCAAAGCGAGTCGGTCGTGCGAGGCCAACCTAAAGTCGGTTTGCTCTTCTGCCACGATTTCAGCAACGGCTTATCTGACCACTTGGGAGTAAAGGACGGGTTTGGCTTGTACTTATTTACCGATTGAATAACGTCGTGAAGAGCTCCGGCAACTAAGGTCAGGCCCTTTTCCACATGTTTAACTGGTCGCATCGCTTCTCTCGTTTTCCTTCTTTGTGAATTTTTCTTATTGCTGTCAGCCGGGGAAGTCACCAAAAACAGCGGAAGACTAACACGAAGCATCTGGCAATGACCATGCCGCCAGCATCTCCCATATCTAAATGAAGAAATACTTAGGGTTGGGACTGATAATCCGACCACAAAGCATAACCAACCTAATCGAAAAGTGTATCGCAAGGGCACAAACAGCTTAAGTGAGAGGGACCTGTGCCATTTTGAGCCTTACTGAACCTGGTGCCGTAACGTTTTTTCTCGTGAGCAGTAGTATGTCTAGCTGAGGGATGGTTTGGGAGTAGTGAAGCCTTGCCTCAAGGGTCGACTGGCGAGCTAAGACTGAGATGTGCTGGGTTCCTCTATGGAATCATTTTGGAGCGAAGTAGCCTATTCGCGCCGAGACGCGGAGTTCGGGATTCCGCGTTTCAACCTTGACGCGGCGAAAGCCGCCATCGCGTTTACGATTGAGGGGTGAATAATAGATAGCGTATTGATGCCTCAGTTCCTCCGCCACTTCTGCGTAGGTCTTTTCCAGATCATCAAAAGACCCGGGCTTGTAGAGCCTGCCACCGGTAGCACCAGTCAACTGATCCAAATTGCGCTCGCTCGCATTTAACGCCGCCAAGCCCAGCCTGAGATCTCCGATTTTCAGCTCGTTGAAGCGCAACGACGATTCTGATCCTGACAGTAGTGCTGCAAGCTCGGATTGTTTCTTGGCTCGCTCGATCTCCGAGTTGCTCACTACATAGACGGTTGTTTGTGACTGCAAGGCCGCGCGCAAGGCTGTGTCGAATGTAGTTCCCCTCCCGCTATCAATCCCGTCGGTAAGCACAATGATGGCGTGTCTGGCATTCCTGCGGGGCATTTGATCGCGCGAGGCCAGCAGTAACGCGTCGTTGAACCTTGTAAACATTCCTGGAGTCAGACGTCTTAATGCACGCCGCAACTGGACTAGACTTCGGGTCCAATCCTGCAGCAGCAGCACTCGGTCATCAAACTGAATCAGGCTGATGCGATCGTCAGCTGAAAGATGAGCAGCAAAGCCTTCGGCAGCTTTACGAAAGTCATCCAGGTTGGAGGCGACCGATGAAGACGCGTCAACCATTAAGACAACATCTACTGGAACCTGACGCAAACTGAAATCACTCAGGGGCTGATCAATTCCATCTTCAAGGACTCTGAAGTCGTTTCTCGCGAGGCCGGAAACCAGTTGAGCGCTACGGTCCCGCACGGTAACCGGCAGGAGAATCTCAGTTGTGTCGACGGAGATCACATCATCAGGATCAATGTCGTGTTCTACTTCCTGAGAAGCCGGCGTCGGTGTCGGTGTTGGAGTGGGGGTGGATGGGGCGGGCGAAAGCTGCGGCGGTGTGGCCGGTCTGGCTATCTGGGCGGAACCCGGCCAAAGTTCATTCCAGCAGGCGAAACTCAGACAGCCCACAAAGGCGAATATCAGAACGCGAAGGGCTGCGGGAACCTTGATGCCATCCGAACCCCGCATGCCGCTACTTGTTCTCACTGCCACTTGGTGAAGTGGACTTTGCCTCGGAACCGTCCATGGCGGTAGTCATGGCAGCGATAACCGGATCAGTAACACGATGCTTTCGCAGTTCGATGAGTTTGGCGGGAGACAGATCGAAATCGCCTGGTGAGTTCTCAATTCTCTTGATGATGGTTCCTTCAGAGAAACCAGCGTCCACCAGATTTATGATTGCCTGGTTGTTAAGGGTGGGAGTCTTCTCGAGTTTTAATGCTGCACCGCCCGCCTCAGTAGGCGGACGAATGATGCGCACTGTCGCGCTGCCGGTGGTTAGTAGCTCGCCCTGGTTTGACCCATTTTCTCCTCCTCGGGAACGGGTCTCTCCGCTCGAACTGCCGCTCGAACCGAAGACGTCCATCTCGCTATCACCTGCGGCATTGGATCCGCTCTTTTTGTTTTCTCTGAAGAAGGAGTTGTCACTAAACCCCTCGTCAGCGAAGAACGTCGCATCGTTCTGCGCCATCATCGCCAGGATGACATTCTCGCCCACACCGTTCTGCTTCAACTCGATCAGGCGATCTGGATCAAGATCAAATCGATTGGGACGATTACGAACGATCGCTATAACAGTTTTCTCTTTAAAGCCCGCCCGCACCAGCTTGATGACTGCCGCGTTGGTCAACGGCCGGTCCTTACGCTGAGCGACCGCCTCCGAGCGAGGCGAAACAAACAGCAAGGTCAGCGTTAAGAACGCGAATAATCGAATCCTGAGACTTTGACGACTGAGCAAAGGCCAGCTCCTATTTAAAGATCACAATCCACCAGCACTAACAGTGTTGCGGGTTGGAGAACTCGAAGGAGACTTAGCCTGGCGATAACGGAAGCTGATCCGCTTTACGTAGTTTCGCGTTTCGCGGTACGGAGGAACCCGATGTCCAAATCTAACAACCGCACCCTCGCCGGCGTTATAGCTCGCAAGCACGAGATCTACGCGGCCGTTGAATTTCGCCATCAGCTGCTTCAGGTATCGCGTGCCCCCCGCGATGTTCTGTCCCGGATCAAAGGAGTGTCGGACGCCGAACCGCGCTGCGGTGCCTGGCATCAGCTGCATCAATCCGCGCGCCCCCTTAGGCGACAACGCATAAGCGTTGAAATGCGACTCCTGCTCCATGACGCAAAAAATCAGATATGGATCGACTCCATATTTCGCGCCGTTTTGTCTGATCAGAGCATCGATCCGAGGCCGCCCCGTGCTCCATCCCCGCTCTCTTCTGGGAGATTCGGCTACGGCCAGCGACTCCCGCTCAATATGATCGATGCGGCTACGCTCGATGAATATGGAAAGCGAACCGCGCTTGTACCAAACGCCGCTAGCTTGCTCATTAGCGCTATCCGCTTCCACTCGCGCTCCGCCAATTAGATGTATCCAAACCGGCTGCTCGGCAGTTTCGCTCGGAGATTCCTTAACTTCGGTGACTTTGGCGATCGGCTTTACTGCTTTTGGCTTCGCATCGGAGCCACGTTCGATCGCTTTAACACGATCGCGAGCTACCAGGTGAGTCATTCCACCTTGTCGATACCAGATACCCTGTTCGCTCTCCCAAGCCTCTTCCACTGTGACGCGGGTGCCGTCCTTCAGTTTCAGTTGAACCACTGCCTTATCCATCTCCTCCTGCATTGCCTCTTCAACGACAGGCTCCGGCACCTGCGGCATGCGCTTGGAAGTTTTCTTCGCGTGAGCAGTCACAAAAAACGCACAGCATGTCAGGGCCATGACGAAGGAAAAACTGCGGATGGCTCTAGTGGTTTGGGTCATAGTTATTGTAAGCAGCTCGGTTTCCGTTACAGCTCTAACGGATCGCCGGGCAGGTTCGCCGCCGCCTGGCGCTCTTGATGCACAAACGAGTGCGATGTACCAAAGTAGTTGCGCCAGGCGATGTCCAGAACGTGCGGCGTCAGCTCCAATGGGTGTCCTTCGAGAAGACAAATGTCCGTTGAGCGGTCAAGGAGATCGCGCGGTTCACAGCCCTTCATCACTCGCTGCTCCATCCGATACTTGGTCAAGAGGTGGTCGAGCACTTGCTGGTCGCACCTTATCCCGCGGTTGTAAGCGGCGCGTTTAAAGATTTCGGAGAAAGCAGCCGGCGTCGGCGGTTCTACACGGGCGCGATAGCCCATGCGCCGAAGGAAAGCTTCGTCGGTAAGATCTTTCTCTTCGAGGTTGGTAGAAAAGACCACGAGTTGTTCGAAAGGAACCTCGATCTTCTTGCCGGTGTGCAGCGCGAGATAATCAATTCGCCGTTCGAGGGGAACGATCCAACGGTTCAGAAGGTCCTGAGGCGAGACTCTCTGCCTGCCAAAGTCGTCAATTACCAGAGTGCCGCCATTCGATTTCATCTGAAACGGAGCTTCATAAAATTTCGCTGACTCGCTCCAGGTCAGATCAGCATTTTCAAGCGTCAACTCACCGCCGACAATGACGAGCGGGCGCTTGATTAGTATCCAGCGCTTATCGTGTTCCACCGGCGTTTCGTCCGCTGGGGCCATCCGGTGACAGTGACTGTCAAAGACGCGAATGATTTGGCCATCTATTTCAACTGCGTAAGGAATCCAGATCGCACCCGGCAATGCATTATTAATGCGTTCGGCAACTGCGGTCTTACCGGTTCCGGGCAAACCCGTGAGAAATAGGGATCGCCGCGAGTTAATAACGCAACCAAGCGTTTGCAGTAACGACTCCGGCAGCACCAGATCGTGGAAGGCCGAGCGCGCTGTCTCAAGGGTGGCTGACTCGGACGGGATCGACTGAAGCCGCATCATGTGAGCGTAGTCACGCAGCGAGACGGGCGCGGCGCCTGTATAACCGCAAACCGAAAGCAGTCGCGAAAGGCGGTCCCACCCGTGATCCAGCATCGCATACCGCGTCGAGCCGACAGTTGTCTGCAAGCGCACTTCGATGAGTTTCTCCCGGTAAAGCTTTTGCAGAATCTCTTCGGTGAGCGTGCGCGGCAAGCATAGTCGTTCGGCAATTGCGGTCGTCGTAGGCTCCGGCATCATTGCGACATGCTTCAATGCCAGGTCACATAGAAAACCCTCCGCTACGCCCGTGTCTGCCAGTTCCTCGGGAACAGGCGGGCCCATGGTTTCAACTTCACCCCGTGTGAGTATGGTTGTTTGTGACATCACTTTTTCTCTCCGGTTTGCCTGATCACTTCCCGCTCATTGCGACGTTAGCTTCAACTGAGATCGCAGCCAGGGCGTTGCGCGCGTTCTGAGATTCTTCCGACCTGCCAATTCGCTGATACAGATCAGCAAGACGTCTGAGCGCGAACGTGCAATTGGGATCTACCCGGCGCGCCCCCTCGTAATACTTGATCGCGTCTTCATCGCGGCCGAATCGTTCCAGCATTCGAGCGATGTTGAGATTACCCGTCAACTCGCCATTGGCGCGCGCAAAACTCCTGTAGGCGTCTTCGAATTTCCCCAGTCGGCAAAGAGCGAGTCCCAGGTTATTCAAAATTCTCTCATCGCGCGGGGCGAGCTTCGCCGCTCGCTTCAGACGATCCACGGCGGCCCGGTAGTTACCGTTTTGATAGAGGGTGAATCCCAGGTTGTTCAGAACCTGGGCGTCTTGGGGTTCAGCCTTAACAGCACGTTCGTAAGAGTCTTTGGCGCGGTCGGCCAGTCCCTTCTGCGCGAAGGCAACGCCGAGGAGGTTGTGGGCTTCGCCAAGCTTAGGATCGAGCGAGGTCGCGCTCGAGAGTGCCGAGATCGCCTCGTTTATCTGACCCTTATTCAAGTAGGCACGGCCCGCGGCCAGATGCTCCCTGGCAGTACTGGCGTTACTTGTCTGCTTCGCGTCGCGGCTCCGTTGATCATCGACCCTCATCACGGCGACACTTTCAAACTTGTCCATGTCGTTCTCACTCATGCGTTGCAGCTTGTTGCTCTTGCCGCCGAAGAGTTTACCGAGGGCTCGAAAGGGCGCGCCGAAAATCCGCGCGACTTTATTTCCACCCTTTTTCTTTTCGGTCACCGGAGAGTCTTCAGTAGCCTCTCCCACGGAAGAACCAGCGTCTTCCATGATGTTGGCGTCGAGATCGCCCTCACGCTCAATAGTGGCAGCGCTCCACATGGCAGTAACGACAAAGGTCAACATCAAGGCGATCGCAATGGCAACTAATCTACGTTTGTGCATTAGCCGGCTCCTTTACATCTTGCTGAACGTGTCTATCAACTGGAGGGCTGCGGGGCCGAGGATGGCAATAAACAATGTCGGAAACAGGAAACAGGCCAGCGGCAAAAGCAGCTTGACCGCCGCTTTTTGAGCTGCCTGCTCAGCGCGCTGGCGTCGCTTGGTGCGCAGCGAATCCGAGAAGGCCCGGATTGCCTTGGCGATCGAAGTACCAAACTTGTCCGTCTGGATTAGCATCGCGACCAAACTGCGAAGGTCGTCCACGCCGGTTCTTTCTGCGAGATTGCGCAAGGCCTCCTCGCGATCGCGGCCAACACGCATCTCCAGGTTGGCCATCTCGAATTCGTCAGAAATGTCAGGATGCACCTCTCGCAATTCGGTACTTACTTTCACCATCGCGGCGTTCAATCCCAGCCCGGCTTCGATTGAGATGACCATCAAGTCCAACGCATCGGCGAGGCCCCAGCGCACGAGCTGTTGGCGCGAGCGAATCATTCGACGCAGGGCATAGCGGGGAAGGAAGAAGCCGATTACGAAAGCAAATAGAATGTAGAGCACTGCGCTGTTCAAAGGCCGCGCCAGCACGGCGCAGATAAGCGCAACCAGCGCTGGAAAACCAGCCAGTGAAAAGAGCTGAACGGCCCGATACATAACTGGAGCGCCGGGAGAACGAAAGCCTGCCTGCATCAATTGCTTTTGCAGTTTCTTTGCTTCGGCCGCCGAAGGTGGCAGCAGGCGATTCAGTGGTGATGCAAGCCTCTCCGCCAGTTCGGACGCCTGGCGGTTTTCTTCGAGCGAGACGGGACCGGTGATCGGACCGGGCGCTCTTTCACCGAGTCTCCTCAAGCGTTCAGTGGAGGCGCTCTGGGGCCGGTAGAGAAGCCAGTAAGCTCCCATCATTATCAGGGAGATGCAGATGAAGGTTGATAGGGTGATGACTAGTAGCATGATCTTCGGTTGCCAGTTCGGTCGTTAGGTTTTGCCTCTTTGGTTTTTGGTCTTTGGTCTTTGATTTCGCTGCTCGGTTTGACCCTGAACGATGGTTAGGTTCCGTATCAAAGACCTAAGCCCAAAGTCCTAAGACCAGTTTTCAGATCTTGATATTCAATATCTTCCTTACAATCAACATTCCCGTGACCTGCAAAAACAACGCGGTGGCTATCAGGTAATGTCCGCGCTGATCTTTCCAGAGCACACTCATGTATTCCGGATTCATCACCGTAATCACGAAGGTAACAAAGATGGGCAGACCGCAAAGCAGCCAGGCGGACATGCGCGAACTTGTTGTCAGGGTTTTCAGGTCGCCCATGATGCGGAATCGCTCGCGAATCGTGTAAGCAACCTTTTCCAGGATCTCCGCCAGGTTGCCTCCTGTTTCGCGTTGAATCAGAATCGCCGTAACGCACATCTTCAGATCAAGCAGCGGCATTCTCTGCGTAAGGTTTTCCAGGGCCAACTTTAATGAGAGACCCAGGTTCTGTTCTTCATAGGTCTTGCGAAACTCAGAGGCAATTGGTTCCGGCATCTCGGCTGAGACCATTTGCAGCGCTTCTGAGAAGGCATGCCCGGCCGATAGCCCGCGGCTCATCAAATCCAACGCATCAGGCAGATGCTCCAGAAAAGCATCGAAGCGCTTCTTGCGTTTCCACCAAACATGCGCGAAGGGCGCTGCCGCTGACACAAGTCCACTAACAAGCATGAACACTATAGAAATGGTAACGACTGATGCCGCCAATGCCCCCATCATCCCTGCCATTGCCGAGAACATGACCAGGCGCGAAGGTGTTATATGCAAATCGGCCTGGTCTAACATCCGTTTCAACTGCATCGCCGCCTGAAGCCGAATCAGCGACCGATTCAGCATGGGGATCTCGCTCATCAACTCATTGCGCGCGAGAACAACTTCGACGTCCTCAGTACGTGCCGAATGAAGCAGAGCATCAGAGAGTCGCCGTTGCAGGCGTGCGCGCTTCGCATCCGTTCCGTGCGTCGCGAGCAGGTAGGCTCCAAACACCAGAAACAGTCCAAAAATGAAAACCAGGAAGGAGATCAGCATCTGTCTTAATTCTCCTCAAAGAAGACTCGGGGCAATTGCAGTCCGCAAGCCTTCAGTCGCTCTGCAAAACGCGGACGTATACCGGTGGGGCGGAACCGGCCAATGACCTGACCGGAAGAGTCGACGCCCGTACGTTCGAACTGGAAGATTTCCTGCATCGTGATCGTCTCGCCTTCCATTCCCGTAATTTCCGAGATGGACGTGAGGCGTCGTGTACCATCTGAGAGACGCGCGACCTGGACCACGAGGTCAATGGCAGCAGCAATCTGCTGACGCATCGCGCGATCGGAAAGCCGCATGCCCGTCATCTGGATCATCGTTTCGAGACGAGCCATTGCGTCGCGCGGTGTGTTTGCGTGAATCGTTGTCAAACTTCCGTCGTGACCTGTGTTCATGGCTTGCAGCATGTCGATAGCTTCACCGCCGCGGACCTCGCCGATAACAATGCGGTCAGGGCGCATGCGCAGCGAGTTGCGAACCAGATCACGCTGAGTCACTTCGCCTTTTCCTTCGATGTTAGGCGGCTTGGTTTCGAGACGCACCACATGCGGCTGCTGGAGCTGCAATTCGGCGGAGTCCTCGATTGTGACGATGCGCTCGTCTTCGGGTATGTAGGCCGACAGCGCGTTGAGAAGCGTCGTTTTACCGGCGCCGGTACCTCCCGAAATTACGACGTTGAGACGTGCAGCGACGCACATCTGCAGCATGTCGGCGATGTCTCGGGTAAGAGCCTTATGCTCTATCAGCATGTTCATGCGCAGCGGTTCCGCGCCGAAGCGACGGATTGAGAGGACTGGGCCGTCAATCGCAAGAGGCGGGATGATCGCATTCACGCGCGAGCCGTCACGGAGGCGTGCGTCGACCATCGGCGATGATTCGTCAATGCGCCGGCCTACGGAAGAAACAATGCGTTCAATCACCCGCATCAGATGCTCGTCATCCTTGAACGCGACGTTTGTAGTTTGCAGTTTGCCTCGACGCTCTACGTAAATAGTCTTATAAGTATTTACGAGGATGTCAGAAATGGTGGGGTCTGCGAGCAAGGGCTCTAACGGACCGAGGCCAAAGAGTTCATGTTGTACGTCATTGACCAGCCGATCTCGGTCGGACGTAGACAGCGGCATTTCCTCCTGCGCCAATACACTTTCGGCGAGACGCGAGACTTCAGCATGAACTTGCTCCTGAGTTAGCGCCGCCAGCTTGGTCAGGTCCATCCGGTTGATCAGGGCTCGATGGAGCCGCGACTTCATGTCCTGAAATGAAATTTGCGCATTGCTGTCGGTGCCCGTGCCGGGGGGAACGCCGCCTACCGTATCTCTGATTAATCGCTCTCTCAGTGCCATAATGTTTTATCCCAACTAGTGTTCTTAGTCTTAAAACTGCTTCATCGAGGCTTGCAGGTTAAGTTGAGCCTGGGCCGATTCCTTCTTGAAAAGTGAATTCCAAAGTGTGCGCTTGGGATTCGCCGCTTCAACGATTGGCGCTGCGCCAACTCCCAGGCTTTCTGCGATACGTCGAATCTCCAACGCAATCTTGGAATTCGGGCTAGCTTTCACCAGTGGCTCTCCCAAATTTATGGAGGTCACGGCTGTCTGATAGTCGCTGGGGATGAATCCGATGACAGGCTCGCCGAGGAACTTCTCCACTTCGCGGAGATCCAAGTCGATTTGTTTGCTCCAGCGGTTGACGACGATTCGAATCTTTTTGCGCGGATACCCGAGACGGTCAAAAATCTCGAGGGCGCGCTGCGTACTTCTGATAGCCGGGATATCGAGCGTGAGAACCAGAACGATCTCGTCCGCCTGATCCAGCGCCGCGAGAGTTATCGAATCAAACGTGTGTTGTGGATCGAGGACGATATACTCGTACGATTCGCGCAGCCTTTGCAGCACATCGAAGATATGCTCTGGTTCGATTTCGTCAGCTGAATCCGCTTCTTTCGGAGCGGCCAGGAGGGCGAGATTCGACGAGTACGGTGTAACGAAGCTGGTGATCAATGCCTCATCGAGCCGCGTTCGATTCTCTGCCATGTCGGCAAAGGAATATTTCGGATCGACGCCCAGGAACAACGGCAGGTCTCCCGCTTGCAAGTTAAGATCGACCAATACGGTGCGCTCGCCGCTTGCAGCGGCCAGATTGGTGGCGATAAAAGAAGTGCCACAACCACCTTTGCTGGAAAAGACCGCCGTCATGCGGCCTTTCTTCTTCGGCGCCTCCACACGCGACGAGCAAAACTCGGCTACGCGATCCAACACTGTCTTCAATTCATCGGGGTTGATTGGCAGATGTAGGAATTCACGAGCGCCGGCGCGCAAGCTTCGTAACATCAAGTCGGAAGATGCATTGGAGGCTGCAGAAATCAGTGCGGTCTTCGGCGCTTCAGCAGTAAGCTTCTGGATGAAGTTAATTGCCTGTTCGGGGTTGGCGCCCAGTGTGATGATGGCGACCGCCGGTTTCAGCCGAACGATCTCTCCATACAACTGCTCCGCGTCGTCTCCGCCGGCAAGCAGTTGAACCCGCGGGTCCACAGACAAGGCGGTCCGAATTCCCTTAAAGTTATCCAGGCCGCTGCTAAGAACTACTAGTGATAATGGTTGCGTCATGATGCTGTTGTTAAAAGGTCCGGGTGAAGATTCGCAATGCCGGGGCGATTGCGGGCCGGCACCAGTTTCTAGGGCATTGTTCCGGCGTTTTCGCCAGTAAGGGTGGTGTTGTAATCCGGCATCGGAATCGTCGTGCCGAGGATGGGAACGACGAATTGAAACTCATAATTTGTCACCGTCACGGCGACGGTGCCGTCACCTACACGAAAATCCGTGTACTGCACATTCAAATTTTCAGGAGTCAGGTTATTCACGAGGGGCTGAGTACCGCCAGCCGGATCTCCGTACACGCCAACGTTTCTAATTGCGGTCAAACTGGGACCAACATTTGTACCGGTAGTACTGACTCCTGCCGGATTGCTGGCTGGTTGGTTTACGGCGTAGCGGGCAGCGCGTCGCGCGGCATCGGCGAGAGCGTTGTGGGTCCAGAGCGCGCGGCCAAACTCAATAACACCAAACATCACCAGCATGAACACCGTCGCGCCGATGGCAAATTCCACCAGGGTGGCTCCGCGCTGACCCGATTTTGTGTGTATCTGGCGCATATCCTTACCCTCTAGATCGGCGACTGTGTCAGCAAATAGCGCATCGTTACGCTCGGTTTGATGTCGATGTTAAGTGTGAGCGAGGACTTCGTCAGCTTGCCAAGATCGAAAAGCGGCGTGTGCTTGAAGTCCGAGATTTCGATGGTGACGGTAGTTGGAAAGCCGCTGGTTGGAGTGCCTGCTTCGTTACGGCGAATGATAGCAACGTTATCGACCGTGAGGCCGTTAACTATAGGACTACCGGTACCCGCTACGTTCCCGAAGACGACGAGATTCTTTGCGGCAGCATCATCATTAATTCCTGCCAACGGCGTCTCACCCGCACCGTTTGCGCTCGCCGTCGCCAAATAGCGGGCAGCCACCCGTGTCCCTTTCGCCAGTGTCGTGTAAGCGTGATAGTACCTGCCAAACTCAGCAACCGCGGCGAACAGCAGGATCATGATGGGTAGGGCGATCGCTAACTCGACAAGTTGCAAGCCGCGATCGTCTCGCTTGAACCGCCTTGTCTTCCGACGAAGGATTTGCCACATAAGCGATACTCCTTATCGGTAGAGAACAGGTTTCGTAATTGGTGGACCAGGGTTGGTAGTGCCAAAAGGATCGTATTCGCCACTCCCAACGACAACGCCGATGCCGATATACTCCGCTTGCAGGTCGCCGCCGTTGCCCCCCCCAATTTTGTTCCGCAGGAAGAACGCACCGAAGCGATCGATCCGAACCTCATCGCGACCGTTGTCGAACTGGCTTTCCTTACAGATCGGAATCAACACCACGCGACGCCCGTGAACACCGGGATGCTGCGGATTCTGACTCGGAGAACCGGTGAGATACTGGGCGTAGGTGATGCCTTCCTTGATGTTAGTGTCCGGAGGAAAAGTGGCAGGATCCAGTTGGCTGGCGTAATCGTCGAAACGAGTGTTGATCCCCTGCCTGATAGCTCCCGATGACACACCGGGTTTGGTGTCGACAATGCCGCCCGCGCCTACCACCCTTCTGACACCGCTAGCTAGACCAATTCGATCATCGCTCGCACCCGCTCCGTCAATCGCCAGGACCTGATAGTTACCAGGAGAAATGGAAGACTGTGAATCCCCGCGGAATGTGTACATATTGCCCGGCGCGATTGTTGAAACGTCGTCGTCGTCAGCCACGCAGACCGGGAGGTACCCAGAGGGATTGGTAAGCGGTACCGATACCCCGGCAACTGCCTCTGCTTTAAGGTCGACACTGTTGCCAAGCACCATCGAAACAAACGCTATGTTGATCGGTGACTCTGGCGTGGTGACTTTGACAAACTTGACGTCTGCTGCAACCGCAGCCGCGCCGGCAGAATTCATGTCAGTCCCGTTGGTGAAGTCAGAAAGATTCCGGCCAAAGCGCACGTTGGCCGGGGTGAACGTCACGTTGGTATTGTCGAACTCGTATTTGTTCATCTCCTCGATGGCGCGGCTGGTTGCTAGCGCGATTCCCGTCGAGTTGAAGTTCAAGCCGGAAGCGCCGGCCAGGGCTGCGGCGTCAGCAGCGTTTTGCAATTCATTCTTCGCCAGGTACATGTGGCTGATGTCCAGTCCCAGTCCTACAGCTAAAAGGAATGACAGCATTCCGATTGCAGACGCGGCGAGAATTGAACCCCGCTCGCCACGTCTGTTTCGGGTTGTTACCAATTTCCGCTTTTCCATTTTTTCCCCTTCGCAGATGCTTGTCGTATAGCGTTAACGTCTGTCAATCACTGCAAGGATTGGGGGCTACGGTCATTAGGGAGTTACGAGTTCGCGCCGGAAACTCGCGCCGAAGAACTTGGCCACCGGAAGCGGCGGGTTGATGCGTCGATTGCTGGTAACTGACGCTCCGGTTGTCTCAGTTGCTTTTTCAGTGGTTGTTGCTTTTGAATCCGCGGGTTTGGTTACGTCCGCAGCCTTCGGCGCTGCAGTTGGCGTAGTCTCTATAGCCTGACCGGTAGTTGAATAGCCGGTGCTTCCCTGGATTCCCTCGCCCTTGGGTTCGACGCCCAGCGGCGACGCACTCTTTAATCCGTCGATACCGCGCATCTGTGGCAGGTCGTCACGATTCACTGGTTTTACCAGGTTTGCCGTCACGATAAACATCAACTCTGTTTCGCTCTTCTGGAATGATTTTGATCTGAAGAGCGCACCCAATATCGGGATGTCGCCAAGCACCGGAACTTTTGAAAGCGACTTGATCTCACTGTTGTCTAACAGCCCGGCAAGCGCGAACGACTGACCGTCACGAAGCTCAACACCGGTCTTCGCGCGGCGCGTCTTCAAAGCCGGAATCAGGAACCCGTCAAACTTGACGCCGTTAGCAAAGTCGATCGTCGATACTTCCGGCTCGAGCTCGAGTCGGATGTGATCTTCATCAATGATGGTCGGTTTGAAGTTCAGCCGTACGCCATACTCTTTGAAGATAATTGAGACAGTAGACTTTTCGCTGCCGCCTTGAATCATCGGCACAGGAAACTCTCCGCCAGCCAGGAAACTGGCTTCCTGTCCGTCCATTGCGATCAGATTCGGTTCTGCGAGGTCACGGAATGATCCTTCGGTCTGAAGCATGCGCAACATCGCGAGCGAGTTCCCACCCATCACCAGCATATTCAAAGCACTGCCGGAGAGGGCGCCGGAAAGAATTCCACCGCTCACCTCGCCAATCGAGCTCGGACCTCCACCACTGTTCAGGTAGGTACCATTGCCTGGGCTGCCCTGATAGGCGAAAGAGGTGCCAACATCTTTCAGACGATTGCGGCTGACTTCCGCAACGCGCACTTGCAACTGCACCTGCGCCGCGGCCTTAACCGGCGAAGAAAGCATGTTTACCGTCTTGAAGCCGGCGGCTTCGACCACGCTCTGGGCCTGTCCCGCCGTTTTGAAATCGGCAACACTGCCGGACATCACGACCGATCCGTTAGCCTGACTAAGACGAATGTCATCCTTGGGGAACAAGGCGCGCATCTGAGAATCAATCAAGGAGAGGTTCGCTCGGACGTAAACGTCGAAGACGAGATACTCGCCGCCCGATTGTTCCCAGGCGATGAAGTTGACCTGGCCAAAGCCCTTGCCATTAACCAGCACCTGGTCGGGAGTGACCAGCACGGCTTCAGCGATTTCCGGATTGGAAACCGAGAAGCGTCCGACCGGCCTGTCGAAATTGATCACGCGCGACTGCCCGACGAGCACGTTAACAGCGATGGATTCCTTATTTTGCTTAAAGGAAGCGCTGTAGGAAGTCTCCTGGGCGTGAGCCACGGAATTGACGAGAAGAATAATTAACGACGCTAATACCAGGCTTACGCGACGTTTCATCGAGGGACTTTGCATGATCTGTTGCTCCTTCAAATTAGTGGCTAGTCGATGGTTTTTGGTAGCGGTCAGCTTTCATCAACTCGCGATCTCTTTTTTGATCGGTGTGTGCGAAATTCCTTACGGAAAGTCGACGCTCCGCTTCTTTGCACCTTCAATCATCTCCACCGATGAGCGCGGCGCGGGCGCAGCGGCTGGCGCCGGCTTCGCTTCTGCTTGCGCACGGATGCGACGGGGTGCTGGCTTTGGTTCAGGTCGTTCACTCTTTAGGGAACCTGGTTCAGGCTGCGGAGCAGCTATATCACCGCCCAGCAATCCTCTCTTATTGATTCCTTTGGTTTGTTCGTCACCCTGATCGATCGAATTACGCATCACGAGCTGCAACTTACCTTCGCTGGAAGCCAGGGCGAGTTTCTCTGCTTGCTCGGGTGTGACCAGAAGCGTAACGGCCTTCACGCTGTTTGCTTCGCGTTCCTTTTCAGGCTTGTCAATGTTCTGACCATTCGCCAGCACCTTGATGTTCTGCAGGACGATCTTGGAGATTGGATCCTGTGCTAACGCACCGTTGTCGTTCGGGACGATCACAACTACGACGTCAACGAGGGTTCCCGGCATGATGAAGCCAGAGATTCCAACGACGTCGTCGACCTTGACGGTCATCGCGCGATAACCTTCAGGAATGATCGCCGACAGGCCGCCGGCTGTGCCTTCGGGTGCCAGGCGCGCCTCAGTAATTGGTTCACGCGGCGCAATGTTCACTATCGCCACACGGCCGGCCAGTTTCTCTATTGACTCGAAGGCGCCATCGGGAGTTGACTCCTGCGGAAATTGGACCAAAGTGAGCTGTTCAGGAATGATCTTGGTCCCCACAGGGATCGCCACTTTGGCAACAGCCACCCCGCGTAAGTTCTTGGTGTACGCCTGGGCGCTCGATAGATAACGACTGACAGAAACTGCCGCAAGCAGGCCAAACATTAGGGCCCCGGCTAAGACGATGAAAAAACGTTTGTTGCGCATAGTGTGAATCTCCGTCCGATGAGTTTGACCTGACTAACGACCTCTGCGACGTTTCAGGCGCGAAAAACCGCTGTTGAAATGATGCTGCCGATGGTGATGGCTACGCCGTAAGGAATTGTATGAGTGCGATCGGCCGGAACGGCGAATCTCGTCATTTCCCATCCGGGCAACATTCCCACAAGGATCTGTAGAACTCCGTGCATGGTGCTGATCAGTACGCCGGCTCTGATAATTGAAATCAGCGCCAGCAAGCCGCCGGTGAGTACAACGACTATGAAAGTCGGTAGAACAAGATGGGCACCCGTAACGGCCCCAATTGCGGCGAAAAGCTTAACGTCGCCAGCGCCCATCGCTCCGAAGAGGTGGAGCATGAACATCAAGCCGAACGCCATCGCGCAACCACCGAGACTTGCGACCACGCCCGGCAACCCACTAAAGATCCCGTTGATGGCAACTCCGCCAATAAGCGTGGCCAAAACATACGGATTGGGGATGCGACGGTAGCGGACGTCGTAGTAGGTGATGATTACCGCGAGGGGTAAAAGGAGAGTAATGGTGACAACCGTTTCAGACATTTCTTAAGTCACCTCAAAAGCGTTCGGGGATGGGCAAGGTGGGCCGCAGACACTATCCATTGATTGTCGCGGCAAGAGTGTTAAGTTTGGCGCCGATGGCTGAACCAAGCGTTGTGAATGCTGCTGCAACGGCGATCGCGACCAGGGCTGCGGCCACTGCGTACTCGGAGAGTTCAAGGCCGGTTTCATCTTGAAGAAAGTACTTGGTCATTGGTCTCGCTCCAGTTCCAGATTTTTCGTTTGGTGAAAGAGCCGATAACGCGCTTTACCCGAGGTTGAATCTCAGCTAAAGCGCGCTCGGGCCCATTTTCACAAGATAGGACTTATCCGGTGATGGTCGCGGCAAGCGTGTTGACCTTTTGGCTGATGGCCGTTCCCAAAGCGGTGAAAGCGCCGACCACGGCGATTGCAACCAGGGCTGCGGCAACTGCGTACTCTGACAACTCAAGACCGGTTTCATCGCGAAAGAATCTCTTAATCATTTTGTTGCTCCTTCTAAGTTTGGTTAAGGGTTATTTGCTGACCCTGGCGCCGTCTTTTGAGCGACGGCGAAGGGCCGGCGAGAACGAGAGCAAAGCGTCAGGAAGGAAGGGCCACACTTGACTGTGAACCCTTGCGGCTTTTGTCAGCATGGGAAGTCTTGATCGTGCGGCGACCAAAACCATTTATCCCACTCATGACAGCGCCACATAGAGAAAGAGCCACCAGCAACAAATCGTAGTCCGCCACAGCCGCTCTGCGTGCACTGACAAGAATTGCCAAAGCAAGAATTGGTGCGGTGACTGCGATCCCTGCAAGCGATATAAACTCTTTAACTTTTAATTCCTTCATGTGATGCCTTGTGTCGTTTGTCTCGTAGCGACTTCGCGATTGCCTCGCGACGGTGTGCTCGTTACAAGGCTCATGCCAGTGGCTCTTCAGGTCGAAATGCTGGGATAACTGCGGAAGATCGGTTTTGCGGCTGGTTCTTTTGTCGCCCTCGGTTGACAAGACCCGGAGGTGACAGCTCGAGAAGATCTGATACGCGGGCGGTTCAGTGGGCGATTCGCCAACGCGATTGGATTTGTCGCCTGCGGTTGACAACAACCTTCGACCAATTGGACCTCGGGGCTACAAGATGGTGGGTTAACAAAAGAAAAAGGCACTCGAGATCGGTCTCGAACGCCTGGAATTGAAAGCCCTTCGCTTTAGTTTCTAACGACGATCTGTTCTTAACTGGAGTCCGGGTTCGGTGTCTTCCTGGAGAAATCCGCCAATATCAATCGCTAGTCTCTTGAGCTTCTTGTACAACGTCTGGCGTGAACCGAGTCCCAATGCCTCACTCGTGAGAGCGACATTGCAGTCGTGTCGTTTCAATGCCTCGGTGATCACACGTCGTTCGTAATCCTCAAGTAGGTTTTCAAGCTTGTCGGTCGGCCTTTCACCTATGGGAAGATTCCGGAGGCGAGGCGGGAGAATATGTTCGCTCACGTGTTCCGGTGCAATAAACCCATTTTCATCCGCGTAAAGAACAAGCCTCTCAATTTCGGCTGCCAGCTCGCGAACATTGCCGGGCCATGCATACTCCTCCAAAATGCGAATCGCGTCCCATGTAATCCCGGCGATTGCGCGGTCGTTTCTGCGAGCATAATGTGTCAAGAAATACGAAATGAGCGTTCCGATGTCGTCCGGACGCTCTCTGAGCGGCGGCACCTTGATCGTCAGCGCCGCGATTCTGTAGTAGAGGTCTTCACGAAAGACCTTCTCTTGAACTAACTGCTCCAGGTTTTTATGAGTCGCAGCTATCACTCTTACATTGACCTTGCGCGGCATTTTTTCACCGAGCGTGTGGACCTCGCCTTCCTGGAGAAATCGAAGCAGCTTGGGTTGCAAAGCGTGCGGAAGATCTCCAATCTCGTCAAGAAACAAAGTTCCATTTTCTGCCGCTCGGATCAGTCCCTCGTGATCAGAGAGTGCACCGGTGAAGGTCCCTTTGCGATGTCCAAAGAGCATACTTTCAATCAGGTCAGCGGGGACTGCTGAACAGTTGAAAGGAATGAACTCATTCCCAGCCCGCCGACTTAAGCGATGAATCGCGCGGGCAATTAGATCCTTTCCTGTTCCTGATTCACCACTGACAAGCACGGTTGAGTCGGAGTCTTTGATGCGCTCAACGGCCTTTGCTACGTCAGTCATCGCCCTGCTTGTGAAAACCATACCCGGAAGCGTTGAACTCGTTATACGACTCGCCTCCATTTCCTTTACCGGTTGAACAGATGATTTCGCAGCTGAGACATGCGAGTGCGCCAGTTGAGTGACGTCAATGAGAGCACGGAGATTTTTGGCTTGTTGTTCGGATAACGGCCGAACGCAGCAACCGTACAGCGCAGCACCCTGCCGATCAGAAACCGGCTTTGCCAGAACGAAACAGAACGATGCATCTCCTGAGTTGATTTCAGGAAACAAAGTTGGACCCGCGATCGTCTCGGCAACTTCACGCTCTGCCTCGAGAAGTTCGCCTTCATCAAGTCCTTCAGCCCACTTCAGCCGCGGTCGCTGTGCAGTTTCCAACGTCCAGATTGAGAGACCATACGTCGGCGCAGTAGCTTCAACCATCAAACTCAGCTTAACCATTACCTCGTAGAGAAGATCGGGTCCGCTGCCGGCAGCCTGGCAAACCGCCCGCACGATGGAGCTGATTGGAAGGTTGCCCCCCGAAGACACCTCTTCTGTAGCTTCTAAGGTTGAATTAGTCGAACCAGACATTTTTCCTTGTTCCAAGTCAATTATTAATTTGGAGGGCATCCGCGAGAGGAAGGCGACACCGGTTGAACTGAGCTTTCAAAAACTGTTTGGTGAGTACGGTCGATGACTTGGCCGGTAGCTCCGGCCGGGGTTTTTTGAGTCTAGTTGGGCAGACCGAGAGTGTCAACAGAATTAAACAAAAGAGCACGTGACACATAGGCTCGCCGTCTTTCCGTTCGCCATGCGTTCGCCGTTTTGGTCCATTAAGCGCGCTTACCTCAAGTAAACGTTGAACTTACATTACGAAATGATTGCAAACAAAAATCTTTACTCCCTTAAGCACGGATGCTACATTCCGCCCACCTGCCGCTAAATCTTTGACTGGCAACGGATTGGCAGCGGAACAAGCCCATTCCCTTGGGGCACGAGGTCCAGAAATACTCGCTATCTTGTGGTAGTTCAGGCTTGGCTGGTTAAGCAGCCTCTTAAAAAAACGCAATGTCGATTCGATTCGGAACCTCAGGCTGGCGCGCCGTCATCGCGGACGACTTCACGTTTGCGGGTGTTCGGAAAGTAACTGAGGCGATCTGTGCTCATTTTGGCGCCAGCGATGTGCCGAGCAAGCTTGTCGTTATCGGGCACGACACCCGATTCCTGGGGGAGCGCTTTGCTGCGGAGTGTGCAAATGTTGTCTCGGCACACGGTTTCCGTACCCTGCTCTGCGATCAACCCACGCCGACTCCGACGATTTCACACGCAATCCGAGCTGAGGGTGCAATTTGCGGTATCAACTTTACCGCTTCGCACAACCCCCCTGAGTACAACGGGATGAAGCTCTCTACGGCCGATGGCGCCCCAGCCCTGCCGGAAATCACCCGTCACGTAGAGGTATTGATCGCAGGCAGCGAAACCACTGAAACAGCAAAAGCTTCGAAAGAGGCGCAGTCGGCCTCATCGTATGAAACGTATTCACCAAGGCTGGCCTACCTTGATGATCTGGAGAGCAAAGTTAATTTCGACGTGATTGCGAAAGCGGGCGGTCGCTATGCCTTCGATCCCCTCTGGGGCACGGGTCGCGGTTATCTGGACGAAGCCTTGCGACGACATGGCCTGGAAGTAGAAACAATCCACGATTGGCGTGACGTGCTGTTCGGCGGGCGCGCTCCTGAACCTGAGGCAACTCATCTCACTGAGCTCCGAGAAGTAGTACTGGCCCGACATTGCACCTTGGGACTAGCAACGGACGGGGACGGGGATCGTTTTGGAGTGATTGATGCTAACGGCGATTTCATCACGCCCAATCAACTGATCCCCGTGCTCTTTGATTATCTGGCCGAATCGAGAAACTGGACCGGAGGGGTTGCCCGCTCGGTGGCCACTTCCCATCTGGTGGATCGGGTGGCTGAAGCGCGTGGCCTTCCAGTCTACGAAACTCCAGTGGGGTTTAAATTCATCGGAGAATTGATCAATGAGGACAAGATTATCCTTGGCGGTGAAGAGTCGGCGGGATTATCGATCAAAGGTCACTATCCGGAGAAAGATGGCATCCTTGCGTGTTTGCTTGCAGCGGAGGCTGTCGCTGCGCGCGGCGAGAGTCTGACGCAGCAACTCAGTGCTCTGTATGCTCGGGTAGGGAAACTCGAAGCGGGCAGAATCGGGGTGAGACTGACTTCTGACCTGATGAAGTCTCTCAAGGAAAAGCTGGCCCAGGACCCGGCTGAGATTGGTGGTCGGCATATCTCACGCACAAATCGATTGGATGGTGTGAAGTTCTTTTTCGAAGATGGCTCGTGGCTGCTGATGCGGCCTTCCGGCACGGAGCCAGTTGTTCGCATTTATGCGGAGTCAGAATCAGCAACGGACTTGGAGGTGCTCCTTGAGCAGGGTCGTAAATACTTATTGGGTTGACGAGCGGATTCGCTCACAACGGATACCGTCGCGTGCGGTGTCCCCACTGGCTCCGGTGCGCGAGATTTCGCTGGAGCTAATCGGTTCACGTGCCGACATACGTCGTCGTGGTGGGGTCATCCCCTCCTGGGTCATCTTCGGCATGATCATGCTGGCGACGTTTGCCGTTTGCGCCACAGTCATGGCGCGCACGCGAACCAGGATGAATATCGCTTCTGACCAGTACGTGAAGATTCAGACTGACGTTCAGGCGTTACGCAGCACTAACGATTCACTGCGATTAGAAGTGGAGCAGCTGCGTAACAACCCTCGCGCAATTGAGTCGGCAGCCAGAATGCGACTCAACATGGTGCGTGATAATGAAATCCTGGTGCCGATCGAATGAGCAGGTGGAAGGCTCGTTACTAATCAAGGCAATGAAACAATTTCTACACCCGCCCGTCGCCGCTGCTAGTTCCCCCGCTTGAAACCACGCGTCTCGGGTCCTGCCTGCTGGCGCGGCTATGACTGCCATCATAGCCGCGCTCCCCTCTTTAAGGATGTCGAAAGCACGGCCAGGTGATGCGTTGACACCCCTTATGCCCTCAACTAATATCGGATTCGCACACTGTTCCTGACTGAAGAGGGTTATGCCTGAAACGAAGGAAATTAGTTTTCCAACCGATGCCGATGTAGAGCGGTGGGAACGAGAAACCCTCGAACCAACTCTCAGAAAGACTCCCGAGATCAATAAACGCTTCGAGAGCGTATCCCTGGAAGAGGTACAGAGGCTTTATACTCCGTCCGATCTCGCCGCGCAGGACTTTAACGAGGACATTTCTTTCCCCGGGGAGTTTCCCTACACACGCGGAATTCATCCCACCGGTTATCGCGGCAAGCTTTGGACGATGCGTCAGTTTGCCGGGTTCAGCACTCCTGAAGAAACAAACAATCGTTTCAAGTACTTACTTGCGCAGGGTCAGAATGGCCTCTCGGTAGCTTACGACCTGCCGACCCTAATGGGTCATGACCCTGATTCCCTTCTCTCGGAGGGAGAGGTCGGCAAGTGCGGTGTCGCGGTTTCTTCCCTGGCTGACATGGAAGTTCTCTTCAATGAGATACCGCTCGAACAGGTGACTGTCTCACAAACGATCAATGCGCCCGCTTCGGTGCTGCTGGCAATGTATCTTGTAGTCGCGGAGAAACAAGGGGCTGATTGGAAGCGGATCTCAGGGACGCTCCAGAATGACATCCTGAAGGAGTACATCGCCCAGAAAGAATGGATCTACCCCATTCGGCCGGCGATGAAACTGGTAGTCGACACTTTCGAGTTCTGCACCCAACACGTCCCCCGTTATAACCCTGTCTCAGTGAGCGGCTACCACATTCGTGAGGCTGGAGCCACAGCAATTCAGGAACTGGCATTCACGCTGCGCAACGGACTCGAATATGTTGAATGGGGATTGAAGGCCGGACTTGAGCTGGATTCTTTTGTTCCGAGAATCTCATTCTTCTTTAACGCTCACAACGACTTTTTTGAAGAGGTGGCCAAGTATCGTGCGGCCCGCCGGATTTGGGCGCGTGAGATGCGCGATCGGTTCGGCTCAAAAAACGAACGTACTCTGAAACTTCGATTCCACACTCAGACAGCGGGTGTGTCGCTCACCGTACAACAACCTTTGAACAACATTGTTCGGGTGGCCATTCAGGCATTGGCTGGAGTGTTGGGGGGCACACAGAGTCTGCATACCGACGCCTATGACGAAGCGTTGGCTTTACCTACGGACCGCGCGGCGTTAATCGCTTTGCGCACACAGCAGATCATCGCCGAAGAAACGGGCGTAGCGAATACGGTTGATCCACTTGGCGGTTCATACTTCATTGAGGCTCTGACTGACAAGATGGAGCAGGGAGCGCGAGACTACTTCCGCAAGATCGACTCGCTGGGAGGAATGGTGCCGGCAATCGAAAAGGGATTTCCGCAGCGAGAGATTCAAGACTCCGCTTATCAGTATCAAAAAGCAGTTGAGCGCGGAGAACAGGTGATCGTCGGCGTTAACAAGTATGCGATGGAAGAGGAGACCCCGATCCCCACGTTAGTGATAGATGAATCAGTTCGCGATCATCAGGTTGAGCGACTCCAGCAAACTCGCGACAAGCGCGACGCGGGTGCAGTTAAGAACGCGCTCGAGGGTCTTAGGCGAGCCGCGCAAAAGGAAGAGAACACGATGCCGGCGACGATTGCCGCCGTGCGCGCCTATGCCACCCTCGGTGAGATCTGCGCTGCTCTTCGGGACGTCTATGGCATCTACGAGGAACCTGCTTTCTAGCTAGCGCCGATCCTCCAGCTCTCCGAACCCATGCATGCCCTATTATTTGCCTGCCTCTCCTTTATTGATCTCAGTGGTTTCCTAATTCAAGCTCAAACGATCCGTAATCCCGTGCGAGATAGCGCGATCATTCAGCAACGTCAAATCAGGTTAGTGCGAAGCCCGAGCCTGGCAAAACAGTTTCCTAATCGTAGAACCGCGATCATTAGCTATCCCCTTATCAGTGGCTTGACGCCAAGGGCGCTACGAAGGGTTCATTCACTTCTAAGCTTCAAAAACATCTTCGACTACTCGCTGGCCGAATACGGAAATGATGCCTGGCTGTCGGAATTCACTTACGTAGTCAATCACAATGGACAACACCTCCTGGATCTCACTTTTACACAAAGCGGCATGGCCGCGTAGCCAGACGAGCAGAGTAAACATTTTCTAATTGATATAAGGACTGGAGGAATTGTCACTGCCGAACATGCTTTCCAGGCAGACAAACTCGCTGAGCTAGCCGCTCTGGTCGACAGCAGACTCCAGGCAGACATCGAACAAATTAAGAAGGACAATGCCGCTTCAAAGGATATCGATCCGAGTCAGCGGGCTTCCGTTAACGACGCGTATGCGGTTCTAAAATTTGAAATGAAGGAGCTGAATGACTTCTCGGTTTCTCAAAAAGGAATCACCTTTCTGTATGACGCCGGATTTCCTTGTGATCAAAGCTCTTGAGCCGGAGGGCCGATACTTCTTTCCGTATGCGCTACTCAAACCGTACATCAAGGCGGAGGGGCCATTGGCTCAATTCATCCATCAGGGTCTAGAATGACAGCTATGAGTGATAGAAGAATTCGGGTGTTGGTGGCGAAGCCTGGTCTCGATGGTCATGACCGCGGCGCTAAGGTAATAGCTCGGGCTCTCCGTGATGCCGGCATGGAAGTGATCTATACGGGCCTACGTCAAACGCCGGAGATGATCGCAGCCGCGGCCTTGCAGGAAGATGTTGACGCGGTCGGCGTGTCGATACTTAGCGGCGCTCACAACACTCTTTGCCCGCGCATCGTCCAACTGCTTCGCGATCAAGGAATGGATGATTGTCTCGTGCTGTTGGGAGGAATTGTGCCGCAAGAGGACATCACCAAACTAAAGAGTGAGGGCGTTGCCGAGGTCTTTCTTCCTGGTACCTCAACCGAAGACATCGTCACGTTTCTGCGCAAGAATGTTAAGGCGCGCGATTAACGATGGGGGAAGCACCGCCTGGCCCAGGCTATGAAATTAAAGAAGTCGCACCTTCAGTCAGCATTATCCGTTTCAATAAACCCGCCGAACGCAACCCTCTCTCGAAAGTCACATTAACAAACCTCAAAACCGCGCTGCCCGCTGTGTTGAGCAGCATGAAGACTCAAACCATAATCTTCACCGGCGCTGACGATGTCTTCCTGTCTGGTGCGAATATTCGCGAAGTGGCACAACTGGATTCCGCTTCCGCAACAGAATTTGCCCAACTCGGACTAGACCTGTTTCAGTCGATCGCCTGCGCCAGGCAAAGAACAATCGCAGCCATCAACGGCTATTGTATGGGGGGTGGATTGGACCTGGCTCTCGCTTGCCAGGTCCGCATTGCCTCAGTCAAGGCGAAATTTGCTCACCCTGGCGCTCGGCTCGGTATGATCACCGGCTGGGGTGGCACTCAAAGACTACCTCGACTCATAGGAAGAACACGCGCCCTTGAGCTGCTTGTCACGGCAAGGATGATCGACGCCGCGGAGGCATTGAGGATGGGGCTGGTGGACGGTGTCGCCGATCCAGTCATTGAGCATGCACTCGAAATCGCTGCCAAATCCCACTCGTAATAGGTTTGGACCAACAACCCATACCGCCTTCATTTCCACCAAGCCTGTCGACGAAATCTCGTAGCAACGATATTTCGGTGATCGTGAATTCTGGAGTCTTATCAGATTTTTGGAAATTTGGATCTCGCGAATTTTACTTCATTCTCAGCTAAGTATAAGAGCAAGCTTGCCTCACCCACTGGTGAGAGTTGTGGGCATAGCATTTGCGAAAGCAACTGTGCGGTCTCTCCCCTAACAGTTTTTCCACTAGTCTCCTCTCTAAACTGATCTCCCCGGTCATGATTGATTGCCGCTTAGGCAAGACGCGGCATTTTTCTGCCTCAGAAAAGGAGAGCATAAATATGAAGTACGCTTTTAGGGTGATCCTGGGCGTGGTCTTCGCTTTTTCGGTAGCCTTCGCCCAGGAGCCGATTGGCTCGATCGAAGGAACCGTCACCGATCCTCAGAATGCGGTGGTTCAAAGCGCCTCGGTCACAGCAAGAAACATAGCAACGAATTGACTCGCACCACAACAACGGCTGAGAACGGGACCTATCGGATTTCCCAGCTGCCGCCGGGAACGTACGAGGTTAAGGTAGCCGGCACGAACTTCAAAACGTCCGTCGTTTCCGACGTGGTCGTCGCTGTCGGTCAAACCTTGCCTCTCGACATCCATCTTGAGATAGGAGTGCCGGATGAGACTGTGACGGTTGTCGGCGGCGGTGATGTTCAAATCGATCGCACGGACAATACGGTTTCTGGAGTCGTTAACACACGACAGATTCAGAATCTGCCGTTGAATGGACGCAATTTCCTCGACCTGGCTCAGCTTCAGCCGGGAGTGGAAACGGTTCAGGGTGGTAGCTTCGACCCGACAAAAGCTAACTACACTGGAATCTCGATCGCCGGACAGGCCGGCCGGTCTACCCAGATCGCAATCGATGGCGGATCCGTGGTCGATAACGTTGTCGGTACTACCGTACAAAACTTCTCGCAGGAAATTGTGCAGGAGTTTCAACTTGGTATCTCCAACTTCGATCTCTCGACCGGCGCTTCTTCGACTGGTTCCGTAAATGTGATCTCGAAGTCTGGCACCAACGAGTTTCACGGTAACGGTTACATCTATGCCCGGCATAACAAGTGGGCAGCGTTTCCGTCTCTCGGTAGACTGGATGCCGCCAATGGCATTCCTCTCGCCGCTCAGGCGACGACGATTCCGTTCGACCGGCAACAATACGGAGGCACGCTTGGTGGTCCCATCAAGCGCAACAAGCTCTTCTTCTTCTTCAACTACGAAGGCAACAACCAGGACGGTTCAGCTCTGCACAACCCTCTCGAGGCTCCGTCTTTTGCCGGTTTCACATCCAACCCATTCGATGAAAAACTGTTGACTACAAAGATCGATTGGGTAGTCAGCGGGAATACGACTATCAACACACGCTATTCGTTCAATGACAATTTCCAGGATGTGCCGTTCGCGCCCGGCTCGGGAATTGTGCCGCGTGAATCCGCTTCGCGCATCTTTGAATCGAACAATCAGCTGGTGACCAACCGGTCACACAACATCGTCTCGGGTATAACGCACACGTTCAGCCCGACGGTGACTAACAATTTCGTGTTCAATCTGAGCGACTTCTCCAATGTCATCAATCCCAAGGTGGAAGGCCTACCGGAGATTCGCATTCTGGGCACGCAAACCTGGAAGTCGGGCACGAATTACATCGCACCGCAATCGACTTTTCAGGAGCGCTATCAGTTCCGCAACGACCTGACCTGGGTCCGCGGTGATCACATCTTCCGGTTCGGAGGAAACTATGAGCGGACTTCGATCAACGGCATATTCGCGTTTGCGAAACCTGCCCGCATCAGGCTCTTCGATCCCGCGACCCTGACGACGCCAGTAACACTCGTCACGGAAGCTGACTTCCTGAACGCTCCCGTCCGCGACATTTCGATGGGCATCGGTAGCGACGTTCTTCCTTTCAACAGCGATCGCAGCGATACCCTTAACAACCGCTTCTCGTTCTATGGGAACGACTCGTGGAAATTGAGTCCGCGGTTCACTTTCAATTATGGTCTTTCCTACCGGATCGATACCAACCTCTGGAACCACGACCTTGGCCACCCGGCGATCATCTCTTCTCTATTCGGCAGAGGCACCGCCGCCAGCCCGAGGGATAACAACAACATCGCACCGCGCGTTGGTTTCGCCTGGGACGTAGCCGGTAATGGTCGCACCGTCATCCGCGGCGGTGTCGGCATCTACTACGACAACACCATCGACAACCTGCGGCTCTTCGAGCGTGCCGATCTTGGCCCGCCGGGAGCGGAGTTGTTCCTCGTTGGTGTGGATCTCCAAAGCCCGCTGTTTCCAGGAGGGGACGGTCGCTTCGGTGAAGGTCAGTTGACTCTCGCCCAGGCACTGGCACTAATCGGTCCGGCGCGTGCTGAGATTGAATCGCGACAGTTCAACTGTCCGGCAGGGCAAACATCACTCGAGTGCGCGGGAGCCATTTCGGGTCCGCTTTTCTCGACTGAGTTTCAGGTGCCTTACTCGATTCAATACTCCATCGGCCTGCAACGTGAACTCCCCTGGGGCATGGTTTTCCAGGGCGACTTGAACTATCGCAAGGGCCTCCATGAAGTCCTAGTCTACGACGTAAATAAGATTGACGATGACATAACTGGCCCACGCACGGCCTTTGGTAACACTGTGCCTTACGCTGATTCGTCGGGTTACTCGACTTATCTGGCGGGACTCTTCAGACTCGATCGCCGCTTCTCGAACGGCTTCCAGATGACCGCCAGCTATTCGCTGTCGCGATTCAAGGCGTTCGGCGGAGATGCGTTGGGCCTCGGCGCCACCGTCACTAACCTCAACGACTTCGGTCCTGAGTTTGGTCCCGCGGGTCTTGATCGCACCCATCGTTTCGTGGTGAGTGCAATCTATGATCTGCCGTTCTTCCGCAACAGCAGCAGTAGCTTTAAGAAGAATGTGCTGGGCGGCTGGCAGCTTTCGCTGATCTCAACGGCCTTTAGTGGCGGACCACAAAGCGTATTTCTGCCGCACTTCGTCGACCTGTCCCGCACTGGAATGTTCGCCTCTTACCTGCCTGGCACGCGCAACGGTTCAATCGGGCGCGAGATCAGGAGTATCAGCGACTTGAACGGGCTAATCACTGCTTACAACGCAAGCATTCCCACACTTGGTGCGGATTGCGGTGCGGATAGTCCGACTGGGCGTTGCGATAGCACGCATCCGTCGTTCTTCGATCCCATCGTTCCGCTTGCGTTGCTCCCGGAAGGGACACAGATTGGTGGCGATTCGGTCCTGTCGCAGGATCTCCGAGTCACCAAGACCTTCAGCTTCAACGAGCGCGTAAAACTCGATTTGATTGGTGAGGTCTTCAACCTGTTCAACTATGCGAATCTGATCTATCCAGCGGCCTTGACCCTCGCCGACGAGGGCACGTCGCCGGATGCCATCAGAAACATTTTCCACGGCCCCAACAGCTCGCACAACGAGTGTGTTCGGCACTGGAGGTCCGCGAGCCTTCCAGTTCGCGGCGAAATTCCGCTTCTAGCGATTTCGCCTAAACTGACGGTCGCTTAACGGGTGGAGCCTGAAATATGGCTCCACCTTTTCTTTATCCTTTCGTTGCGAGATTATATTTGAAACGCTTGTTCGCTTAGTCTACCGGAACGCAAGGAGTCATCAGGATGAGAATTCCGACCACCTTTATTGCCGCTCTGTTCGTCGGGTTGTTGGTCAGCGCCGAGTCTGCCAGCGCCCAGGGCCATACGATCAGAGGCAAGGTCCGAAAGGCAGCAGGTGTAAACATCGGCCGTACGTCTGTCACCCTCGAGAAAAATGGCGCGATGGTCAATCAGACCGTGACGAACAACGAAGGCGACTTCACCTTCACCGGACTTACCGACACGAGCTACACAGTCGTGGTGGCAGCGGTTGACTACAATCCGGTGAGTGAATCTGTCGACTTTGTGCGAGATACCTCGTCAGATCAGCCGGGCGAGGTGCGCACCGTTGAGGTCACCCTGGTGCCTGTCGGAGGTATACGTCCTCCACGCCCCGGGTTCAGTTTCGTTCAGGACATTCCACCGGCCGCGCTCGCTGCTTTTCAAGGCGGGCTCAAACTCGCTCGCGAAAACCGTGTTGCGGATGCGCTGGCTGCGTACGAAAGCGCGATAAAGATTTTTCCCGACTATTTTAACGCACGGTTTGTGCTCGCCGGGGAGCTTGCCAGACAGGGAAACTTTTCGGATGCAATCAAACATCTGGATGAGGCTCGACGGGTCAATCCGAAGGATGACCGCGTCTACGAACTATTCGCCCGCGTGATGATGCAGCAACGAAAGTACGCGGTAGCGGCGCGCATTTACGCCGAAGCCGCCCGTCTCAATCCCTCCGAACCTCAGTATCTGCTGGCGCAGGGAACGGCATTGGTCGAGCAGGCTTCAACAATCGACAAGGCCAAATCAGCGGCAGCCGCAGAAGAACGCACTTTTGCTTTAACGGAGGCGGAAAAAACACTGATCCAGGTTTCGCGTCAAAATAAGAAACTCGCCGAAGTTCACCTCCAACTCGCTCGAGTCTACGAGAAGATCGGGGATCGCGCTCGAGCCACAGCAGAACTTGAGCAGTATTTGCGGAAAGCGCCCGGCGCCAAGAACGCGGACGCAATCCGTAACGCTATCAAGAGTCTTCGCGAATCTAAGCAGTGAGCAGTGAGCAGTGAGCCGCGAAGCGCGGCAACCCTGAGATCCAGTTGTAATAGAGGAGCAATCCCATCGGGGTTGCGTCGAATAGAACGCATCTCCCTTGTGGCAGCGATCCCTCCGATTCAATTCTTCAGGAAGCGCGCAATTCCCTGCTTACAATCTTCGGATTGGCGAGCGATCACGTTGACATCCACCCCGGTTTCCAGTGCCTCACGAAAAGCCATTCCGTCTGTCTGGTAGAGCAGCGATTTTGTGAGTGCAACCGCAGATTTGCTCATCTTCTCAAACCCGGCGACGTAGGCAGCTACATCGCCTTCGAAGGTGGCATCGGGGAACACGCGGTTAACCACACCGATTTCATACGCGCGCTGCGCACTAATCTCGCCGCCGCTTGTCAGCAATTCAAAGGCATGTTTCTCGGAAACGTTGCGGCGAAGAATTGCCGTCACCATCGCCGGCACGAACCCAATTCTTACTTCCGGATATCCGAAGCGCGCCGATTCGGCGGCGAGCACCAGGTCGGCGGCACTCGCGAGGCCACATCCACCTGCCAAAGCGCGACCGCGAACAGCGGCAATCAACGGAACCCTCACTTGGCGCATCAACGCAAAGAGCTCCCTCAACAGGCGCGCATTGAGCACATTTTCGGCGATGGATGCGTTAGAGATCTTCTGGAGTGCTGAAAGGTCTGCTCCAGCACAGAAATCCGGACCAGCGCCTATGATCACAACACTCCTTACATCCTCCGAAGCATCCGCCTGGCGCAAACCGCTTTTGATTCCGGCAATTACCCCATCATTGAGGGCATTTCTCTTGTCGGGCCTGTTGAGCGTGATTCGCGCCACCGCCCCCTCAACCGAATAAAGAACGGCATTGCTTTCGTCAGTCATTCTGAGCCTCCACTTATCTGGATGGCGGAGCTTAAACCTGGACTCATAGCACTCTCCATGTTCGCAGCTGTCAATTTTTGTCACCAGCGCATAGAAATTTTTGCACCCATCATAGCGCGAAGGATGACATAATGGCTGACGGGTGCTGGCTTTCTAAACTTATTTTGCCTTACTGACTGCCAGCACACCTGCCCATAACCGCAACCTCAACTGACGCCCGCGCTGACTCCACAAAGTCTGCGTCACTCTTTCATAAGAATAAAAAGCCAACACACCGGGGTTTCTTACCGTGAACTCAAGTCGCTTCAACTACGCCAAGTTAATAGATCTGATAAGCCGCGCTGTCCCTTCAGCATTTTTCCTGTTCGTGGTAATGCTGAAGTTCGCCGAACTTTATGCCTTGCTGATGACTCACTACAGCACAGGGCAACCGGCCTCGGTAAAGTTTACCGTGGATGCGGTATCACGAACTTCAACGGTCTGTTTTATGGCGCTGATGACTCTTCTCTTTTTCATCAGGCTGGAACCGGTCGGAAAAGCCAAACACCTCCTGCCGCGGGTGATGGCGATCGTGGGGACATTCCTCGTCGCCATGCTAACTTTGTTTCCGCGGGCGGAACTTTCGCTGACCCAGAGCCTGCTAGCCACAGCAGTAAGTGTTTTTGGGACAATCATGTCTATCGTGGCGCTCGCGCACCTGGGCCGCTCGTTTAGTTTGATGGCCGAGGCCAGGAGACTTGTTACTTCCGGGCCGTACCGGATCGTTCGCCATCCTTTGTACCTTTTCGAAGAAGTGGCTTCGTTCGGGATCCTGCTGCAATTCTTTTCGATTTACACCGCGTTAATATTCATCGTTCACATCGTGATCCAGCTGCAGCGAATGGCCAATGAAGAAGCGGTACTGGAACAGGCCTTTCCCGAGTATCATGACTACAAGGCGACGACGGCAAGGGTAATTCCAGGAGTCTACTGATCCGCAAGTCTTCTCAAGCCAGCTCAACTACATCGATGCGGCACGTTGGAAACTGGAAATGGGCAGTATTGGGTGCGGTTGCCGTCACTCTGCTCGCCCTGATTCCTCAGTTCTTAATGTGGGGGAGCCGCGGCTCTCAGTGGAACGGCAGTTATGCTGAGCTGCATGGCGACGAGTGGGTTTACTCTGCTTACGTTCAGGCTCTGATCGATGGCAGGCCCAGGCGAAACGATCCTTACACCGGGCGTGATGATCGACCCGGCCAACCGCAGCCGGAGTCGTTGTTTTCGATCCAGTTTGTTCCTGCCTACCTGATAGCCGGTCCGGCCCGCATACTCGGGCTCTCATCTTCAACAGCATTTATCATCCTGGGGATTTTGGCGCCGTTCTTTTCTTGCCTGGCGATTTTCTGGCTGATAGCAACCGTAACAAAGGACGAAAAATTAGCGGCCGCGGGTTCAGTGGTGGTGCTTTGCTTTGGTGCTCTCGTCGCCGGACAGGGTTTGGTTCACCTTTTTATCTCCGGTTCCAACTATTCTTTCCTTCCCTTCCTGCGCCGCTACGAACCGGTCGCCCCGTTTCCGCTGTTTTTTATCCTCTGCACCCTCGTCTGGAAGTCTCTGACCGATAAACGACGTTCGTTTCGCTGGGCACTCGCCGCCGGTGTGGCTCTCGCCTTATTGATCTTCTCGTATTTCTTTCTATGGACGACGGCTTTTGCGTGGCTGGCCTGTCTGGCAGTTACGTGGCTCATTTCCTATCGCGCTGAGGCGCAACGAGACATCAAAGCGTTTGCGACAATCGTGCTGATAGCGCTGGCAGCGCTGGTTCCGTACTTCATACTTGTGTCTCACCGGTCTCAAACAATGGATGCGGGGCAAAAGTTGATTCTTTCCCACGCTCCCGACCTACTTCGGATTCCTGAATTGCTCGGGCTGGTTCTGATTGCACTCATTGCGATCAGTGCCCGCAGAAATCGCATAAACTGGCGCGCTCCGGAAACGGTCTTTGCCATTTCTCTCTGCCTCACGCCGCTAGTCGTTTTTAATCAGCAAATAATCACAGGTCGTTCCCTGCAACCTTTTCATTACGAGTGGTTCATCACAAATTATGTTGTGCTGGCGGGGTTAGTAATAACAATCATCCTGATCTGGCGTGGTCGGGAAGGAACGAAGCCAATTCGCTATCGCCTCGCGGGTCGCCTGGTGTTCATAGCGATCTGGTGGGCCGCCATCGAGATACTTGCTCCTGCAAAGATAATCATTCGAGACAGCCAGTTCACGGATCGCGCTGCCGCGGTTTGCCAACGGCTCAGACAACTCGCTGGGTCGGAAGCCAGCAACACAACTTCCGGTTCGGATCCTCGCCCGCTCGTTCTGGCCAGCGACAATAAAGTTGCAGTGATCCTGCCGACGTTCGCACCGCAAGCGGTCTTCTGGGCGCCCCATTTCGACTTTCTGCATCTGGCTGACGGAGAGAGCCGCGCGCGCTTTTATAGATACCTCTACTTCACTGGCGTAGATAGGAACACGTTCGAAAAAGAATTGAGTAAACCCACCAGCACTTTTGCGGCTGCGGCCTTTGGTCACGAACGGGTGATACCGGATTTGGCCGTGGCAGCAAAGCCGATCTCGCAGGACGAAATCGCAGCGAAGGTTGCCGAGTATGAGATGTACGCCGCCTCGTTTAACCGAGACCTGGCTGCGCAGCACGTCATCTCCTATCTGATCGTTCCATTGAATGGGGGGCCGGATTTGTCGAATCTGGATCGCTGGTATCAGCGTGATGAAGGTGAACAAGTGGGTGACTACAAACTTTATCGAGTTCGTCTGCGTCCTTAATAAGAATCCCCTTTGCCCTAAGAGTCAAAGGTTGGTGAGCTTTGGCTTTGCCACCGGATCTGCGGCGGAGGCTTTGTCCCGCCGACGGCGGCCAGATTTGTTTCCGGGCTATGCCCCAGTTCGAGCTTTGCAGCTCGGTTTATTGGCTCAAAGGCCGCACCAGGGCAGAGCCCAAATGTAAAAAGCACGGCGTAGGGCGGGGCAGAGCCACCGCCCCACATCCGGCGGCAAAGCCGAAACCTGACATAGCGCGTGACTTTTGAGGCAAAGCGAGTCGGATCACCTGAAACTCCGGCCAGGAAGCCTTCTCACAACATTCTTTTCGTGTCGGTTTCTCACTTCGAATCCAAGAACTCAAGCAACGCCGCATTCACTTCTTCGGCTGCTTCGTTCTGGACCCAATGACTGCTGTCTGGGATTCGCAACTCGCGACAAGGCGCGTCGATGTAGTTAGCTACGCCTTCGACGGTCTGCGGCAGAATCGCAAAATCCTGTTCACCAAAAATGAAAAGCGTCGGCACCCGGATACGACCATCCTTTGGCGAATTCGGCGTCTCGCCCGGAGGGGTTAAACCCGAGTCAACCGGCGCGTGCGATCGCCGCATCAGGCGAAAGACATTGGCTCGGTAGTAGTTCACTGCCGCTGTTAACGCCCCTGGCTGCCGTAATGCATCTTTGTACCTGTCAATATCTTCGTCGGTAAAACTCCCTCGACGCACCACTCTATCCTCGAACACTCGATCGAGACCGGCGAAGTCGTCGCGACTGATGACCCACTCCGGAAGACGCGGCAGCTGAAAGAAGAACATGTACCAGCTTCGCAACAACTGTCGCGCGCTCATGTTCGCGCGCCATACGGCTGCCGGCGGCACCTGCATCACGGCAAGCTTCGAGACTCGTTCCGGATACTTTTGGCTTACCGCCCACGCCAGGCCTGCACCCCAGTCGTGACCAACAATCGCTGCTTTGCCGGCGCCGAAGTGGTCAAGCAATCCGATCACATCGCCGACAAGTACATCCAGCCGGTAGTCTTCAACTCGTCCAGGTTTGTCGCTCAGGTTGTAACCGCGCAAGTCAGGAGCGACGACATGGTAATCCGCACCGAGCGCACTCAATTGGTGACGCCACGAGTACCAGAATTCGGGAAAGCCGTGGAGGAGGATGACAAGATTGTCGCCTGTGCCCGTTTCAGCATAATGAAGCCTGACTCCGTTTACGTGAGCAAAGCCGTGCTGAATAGCCACTGGAGGGGTCGCCGCATTTTCCATATGTCATTCTGATTTCTCATGTCATTTAGAGTTGTTGCTTCACTCTTGGCCGGACCCGATGAAGTCAGTACCACCAGGCGGTAGCCGGTGGGCCGATACGCGAGCACTCAATCCTATGCAGTACCTTAATCGCCAAGGTCTGGCAGTTCGTCTCCCTGCCCATCGGCCCACCCGCTACCGAGGCTGTGTGAAAACCAGGTTTGCCGCAGTGGTGTTTGGCTGAACAGCGAAGTAACAGATTATTTCGTCACTCTCCGACTATTGAAAATGAGCGATGAACTACGCCGCGCA